>NYZA01000080.1 GCA_002686955.1 Gemmatimonadota bacterium | reverse complement strand
GGCGAGGATGGCGCTGTCGCCCAGGGCATCGAGGGTGGGATTGGAGAGTTTGGGGAGGACGAGGGAGTTCAGCAGCTCGGCGGTGGCGGAACCGCCGCCGCCGTGGGCCAGGCGAATTCGTTCCGGCGATCGCGGGTGGGTGCGGGCGGAGGAGCTCATGACGCGACCGAGAGGTTGTGGTAGCGCAGCCGGGCGGCGCAGGCTCCTTCGGAGGAGACCATGCAGGGGCCGAAGGGGTCGTCGGGGGTGCAGATGCCGGCGAAGAGCTTGCACTCTTCCGGCTCGATGACGCCGGTGAGCACGTCGCCGCAGCGACAGGCGTCTCCCACATGTTCTGGAGGGATTCGCACATCGAAATGTTCGAGGGCGTCGAGCGATCGATACGCTTCGCGGAAGGCCAGACCGCTGGCGGGAATCACGCCGAGCCCGCGCCACCAGGCGTCCGCCGGCTCGAAGACCCGGGCGACGATCTCGCGGGCGGCGGGGTTGCCCTCGGCGCGCACGGCGCGTTTGTACTGGATCTCCACGGCGGCACGGTCGTCGAGCTTCTGCCGAATCAGGGCGGCGACCGATTCGAGAACGTCGAGCGCTTCGAAGCCCGCGATGACGCAGGCGGCCGCGAAGTCGCGCACCAACGGGCGATAGAGATCGAGTCCGGTGATCACGCTCACGTGGCCGGGACAGATGAAACCGTCGAGCGCCAGATCGGGATGAGCGAGCAAGGCCCGCATCGGCGGGGGCATGGTCTTGCAGGCGGGCAGGATGAAGAAGTTGGGAACGCCGCGTTCGAGCGCGCTCTCCGCGGTGGCGGCGACGGCTGGAGCGGTGGTTTCGAAGCCGATGGCGACGAAGCAGATCTCGTCGGCGGGGTGGGCCTCAGCCAGCGCGAGGGCGTCCAGGGGGGAGTAGACGACCTGGACCGAAGCGCCGGCGGCCCGGGCTCGTTCGAGAGAGCCGCGGTGCCCGGGCACCCGCACGAGGTCGCCGAATGTAGCGAGCCGCACTCCGGTGCGATCGGCCAGATGGATCGCAGCGTCGATCAATCCGCGACCGCTGACGCAGACGGGGCAGCCGGGGCCGGAGACGAGCCGCACGTTTTTCGGCATCAGGCGGCGGATTCCGTGTCTTTCGATCTGCATGGTGTGGGTGCCGCAGACCTCCATGAAGGTCAGTTTTTCGCCGTAGCGCGCGGCGAGCTCATGCACCTCCTCGGTGGCGGCGCGAGCGCGGGTCGGGTCTTTGTAGGAGGCCCAGGGATCGGGGTGGGGGGATAGATCAGCCATCGACTTCGTCCAAGAGAGCGAGTGTCTCATTCGCCTCGTCCGAGTCTACAACTTGCAGGGCGAAACCGGCGTGCACTAGAACGTAGTCGCCCTCGTGGGCTTCCGGCACGAGCCGCAGGTCGGCGACGATTCGTGCGCCTCGTACATCGACGCTTGCGCGTTGCTTCGAGATCTCGAGAATCAGTCCGGGGACCGCCAAGCACATCGTCAGCTTCCCCCGGCTCTGGCGCGCGCCACGCAGAGCTGACCGTAGGCGATCGATTCGTCGCCGGGGGGGAGCAGCTCGGGGACGAGAATATCGAGCCCGGCTTCTTCCAGTGGACGCGCCGTGTGTTCGAGCAATTGTGTATTGACGTAGCAGCCCCCCGCGAGCACCACTTTGGTGGGGCCACCCCTAGAAGCGATCTCGATGGCGGCGCTCGCGAAGAGCCCGGCGAGGTCTTCGTGCACCTGGGCGGCGATGCACGGTATGGGCGTGGCGGAGCGTAGAGCGGTGATTGCGCGGTGCACGATCGGGGTGGTTGGCAGCACTTCAGGGTCTCGCCGGGGATGTTGATCGTTTGGGGGGCGGGGAGTTGAGGCGGGGGGAGCTACCGTGGTGTCGCCTCGGTTCGGAAGGGCGGAGGCCTGGTCGTTCGCATCGCTCCCGGCCGCGATCGCTTCGAGGCGACACGCGGCTTCGGCGTCGTAGCTGATCGGGGCACGCTGCACGCCGAGCAGGGCGGAGATCCCGTCGAGCAGGCGGCCGGCGCTCGACGCGGTCGGCGCGAGCCTCGGCTTGCCGGCCATCGTCGCCCAGGCGCGGGCGACGCCGGGGTCGATCGATTCGAATAGGGGAAGCCACGCGGTGTCTTCCAGCGTCGCTCCGTCTCTGGCGAGCAGCGCCACGGCGAGGCGGCGTGGATCGCGCACCGCCGCATCGCCGCCCGGGAGCGGAAGGGGGGCGAGATGGGCCGCCCTATGGAAGGAGAGTCGGTTTCCGACCAGGACTTCGCCGCCCCAAACGGTTCCGTCGGTTCCGAAGCCGGTGCCGTCGAGTACCAGCGCCGTCACTGCCTCCCTGGGGTCGAGACGGTGTTCTCCGTGGACCGCGGCCATGTGGGCGTGGTGGTGTTGCACCGGGGGGAGCAGATCGATACCGAGCCCGCGCGCCATTCGCGTCGATTCGTAGTCGGGGTGCATATCGCAAGCGACAGCTCGCGGTCGCACACGGAGTAGCTTCTCTAGGGCGCTTCGCTCTCGGTCGTGGCGCTGCGCCACGGCCACGTATGAGAGATCGCCCAGGTAAGGACTCACTACCGCCCGGCCGCCGCCGCAGAGGGCGAGGGTTGACCTCATCTGCGCGCCCATGGCCACGATTTCGGCTCCGGCGGGCGCGATGTCGAGCGCCGCGGGCGCCAACCCCCGCCCCCGTCGGAGCAGAATCGTCTTTCCCCGCCAGATGCGGCACACGCTGTCGTCGAGGGGATGAGCCACGTTCCGATCATGGGAGAGGGCGAGATCGATGCCCGCGCGGGCATCGAAGAGGGGAGGCAGCTCGGAATCGCGGCATGCGATCGGCTCGCCCCGCCGATTGAGGCTGGTCATCACGAGTGGCGGCAGAGAGCGGAGCAGAAGATGGTGCACGGGGCTCGAAGGGAGCATCGCGCCGATCCACGGATTCTCGTCGGCGACACCCGGCAGTTGCGACGCATCGCCGATCCGCCTCACGAGAACCACCGGTGCGTGGGGAGCTTGGAGCAGGCGCATTTCGGCGCCGGTGGGTCGAGCCCAGCGCCGGAGATCGAGGGGGTCGGCGAACATGAGCGCAAGTGGTTTGCTGGGACGTTGCTTCAGGGCGCGTACGCGAGCGACCGCTTGCGCATTCGTGGCGTCGCAGGCGAGATGGAAGCCCGAGGTTCCGAGAACGCCGACCAGCCCGCCGCGGAGTAGCGTCGTTCGGGCAACCTCGATCGGATCGCCGGGCCCGGCGGCCGGTCCGATCAGCTTCAGTTTCGGGCCACAGTCGGGGCATGCGATCGGCTCGGCGTGGAAACGGCGGTCGGTCGGATCGTGATACTGCCGCGTGCAGCGGGAGCAGAGGGGAAAGCCGCCCATGGTCGTCCGCGCTCGATCGTAGGGCAGATCTTCGAGAATGCTGTATCGAGGTCCACAGGCGGTGCAAGAGATGAATGGGTGAAGGTAGCGCGGGTCGTCGGGATCGAGCAGCTCGTTGCGACACTTGTTGCACGGGGTCGAGTCGAGCGGCAGATCGAGCCAACGATCGACTTCGCCGCCATCGCCGGCGTGTGAGGGGCGAATGTAGAATATGTCGCTTGCGGCCGCCGGATCGATGCTGCTCTCGCACAGCATGCGCATCTCCTCGATGGCGCTTCCGGCGGGCGGCTCCGCCTCGAGCTCGCGCAAGCATCTTCGGATCGCGTGCTCTCGTCCCTCGAGTAGAAGGAAGACGCCGGCCGGGCCGTTGCGGATCTCCCCTCCGAGCTCGGCGGCTCGCGCCCGCCGGGCGAGCTCGGGACGGAACCCGATGCCCTGCACCCGCCCGGTGATGTGAAGCCGAATCCGGAGAGCCGCTGCCTGCGCGCGCGCTTCGGTTGTTGCTTTAGTGGAAATCACACCTGTCTCCGTCTCGCGAGCGGGTTGATTCGGAATTATGTATGCAGAATGTTGACGAGTTGTTGCCGTGTCCCGCCGAGGCGGCTCGAAAGAACCTGCGCGATCGTCGTCATGAGCGCGGCCTCCAGGCGCGAGTCCTGGGTGAGGGATTCCCGCAGTAGCTCGGCGTCGAGTGAGATCAACACCATGTCTTGTAGACAGCGAGCGTTCGCCGTATAGATATGGGGGGGCACAAGGGCGGACCAGCCCAAGAGCTCACCCGCGCCCAGGGTGGCGACGGTCGCCTTGTGGCCATGGTGAAGCTCCATCTCGATGGCGACACGACCTTGCTCGATGAAAAGGATCTCCGTCGCCGGCCGGCCCGTGCGGAAGAGCCACTTGCCGGAGCCGACACTTCGAGGGGTCGCGATCTCCGCTAAGAGTTGCTGCTCCTCCGATGATAGAGCGCTGAAGCACTCGAGTTTTGCGATGCGAGCTTGATCGATCATCGCGCCATTCCTCCGGTTCTAGATGTATGGGACCGGTCGTCGTGATCGGGGGCGAGCCGGTTGATTTCGTCGATGATCGCGACCGTCACTTGCTCGCGAATTCGGGGATAGTATGTAGCGATTTCTGGGCTGAGCTCCGCGCCGTGGTCGGTGCGGGCCCCCTGTATGCCCAAGTAGACGATTCGGGGCACCGGGGAGAGCGATTCTCGGAATCGCTGCAAAAGCGCGGCCGTGGGTGCATGGAGGCTCGCCGATGCTGGCGACCGGAGCTCCTCGTTTCGCACGATCCTCACATCTCCCGGCTCGCCACTCAGCTCTGCGGCGTCCACGACGATGATCGGATCGTGTCCATCAGCCAGCGCCAGGGCGCCGAAACCGCCGTTCCCCGCATCGGCGACCCGTACCGGCACATTTCGGATGAACTGGGGATCCGCCGCCAATCGCACGGCGATCCCATCGTCGCGCCTCAAGAGGTTACCGATGCAAAGAACCAGAGGGTCGGTGGGCATCACTCGAAGACCACGTTCAGCAGGTGAGTCGAACAGGAGATACACGGATCGTACGCCCGCACGAGCATCTGGAGCTCGTGTTCGATCCGTTTTTCTGAAAGGTCCAGCAGCCGGGGAACGGCGGCCCTCAAGTCGGCTTCGATGTTTGCCAGGTTCATGCCTGTTGGAATGATGCAGTTCGCCTTTTCGACTCGGCCGTCGTCGCCGTAGGTGTAGTCGTGGATGAGCAATCCGCGCGGCACCTCGACGGCACCAACGCCTCGCCCCGCCCTGGGCTCGACCCGAACAGTCTCCGGCACAAGACCTTCGTCCAGAATCCGGGCGAGAATAACGCCTGAATCGTACGCCATGTCGACCGCCTCGACGATCTGTGCGTGGGTGATCCGGTACGGATCGTCGCAGGGGCGGGGCAGCGCCAGCGATTCGGCCACGGCGAGGGCTTCCGGTCGCAGCTTGTCGCCGTTCAGATTCCATCGAGAGAGAGCACCGACCATGAAGGGGCCGTGCCCGCCCTCGCAATGTTTGGCCGAGGAGTGCGGATTCACCTTTTCCTCGATCTTGTCCAGGTAGTCGGCGGGGACGATCGGGGGATCGATGCTCGAGCCGATCTCCCCGGAGAGCAGCGGGTAGCGATCTCCGTTCACGAGCGCCACATTTTCGGTTGGGCGGTCGAGCGCGGGGAGAGGGAGACCGGCCAAGGCGTCGACGGCCACCGTCAGGTCGTCGCGGATCTCTTCGTCGAGGCGCCGGGCGAGATCCTCCAACGCGGCCGGATCCGGGAGTGAGGTCCAGCCGCCTACAACGGGCGATATCGGGTGGATGTGGCGGCCGGCCAGAACGGCACAGAGATCGTTGGCGAAGCGCTTGATGCGCAGGGCGCGTTGCACCAGATCAGGGGAGTCCGCCGCAAGAGGGATCACACTGTCGGCATTGAAGAGATCGGGCAACACCAAGAAGAAGGCGTGCAGAGCGTGGCTCTGAATCATCTCGCCATAGTGGAGCAAACGGCGCAGCAGCAGGGTTTGCTCCGTTGCTTCGATGCCGAAAGCGCGTTCCGTGGCCTGGATGCTCGATAATGTGTGGCCGATGGAGCAGATCCCGCAAATGCGCCCAGCTATATGGTGCACCTCGGTATACGGCCGCCCCTCGAGCAACACTTCGAAGTACCTCGGGGATTCGACGATCTGGAGCTCACACTTTTTGAGCTCGCCCTTGTCGACGTCGATAACGAGATTGCCGTGGCCTTCGACCCTGGTGATGTGGTGAACATCGACGTGCAGATCTCGCCGGCTCATGCGGGGTCTCCTTTGCCATCACCCTGGCCGCCCTCCCTGGCCGCAAACTCCTTGCGATTGAAAAGCTCGAGCATTCTTTCGGTGACGCCGTCGCCGAGACCTTCCGATTCGAGCTGATCCGCAAGCGCGGGGAGATTGGCCTCGGTGGCGAGCCCTCGGCAGCCGATGCACGAACCGCCCTGCGACGGACATACCGCCTGACACCCGCCCCGCGAGATCGGTCCCAGGCAGGGGCGCCCTTTCCACAGCTGACACACGGTTCCGCGCAGCACGCACTCAACGCAGACCGATGTTCCCTTCTGTCGGAACTTCCGCCCCGTGATCAGACATGACACCAGATCAAGAAACTCCGCGCCGGCCATGGGGCATCCGTGCAGCTCGAAGTCGATCGATACTACCTCGGCGACCGTCTTGACCTGATGGGCGGGGTACCATTCCCCCTTCTCTCCGTAGACCCGTCCCTGCACGTCGAGATGGTCGCGGTCCTCCCGGATGGCGTTCACCCCTCCGAGTGTTGCGCATGCACCGATCGCGACCACGAGTCCCGCCTGATTGCGGATCCAGCGAACTCTGTCTTCTTCCTCCGGGGTGCTGATCGAACCCTCCACGAAAGCGACATCGAATCGGTCCTCTCTGCGATCGATCGCCTCTCGGAAACGAACGATCTCGACGACCTCCAAGAGTTCGAGCAGTTTCGTCTCCTGCTCCAGAACCGTTAGCTGGCAGCCTTCGCACGAAGTGAAGCTGAAGAAAGCAACGCGCGGGCGCGGCATCAGATCGCCTCCGGAAGTCGACTCAGCTCTTGCGCGCTGAATACGGGGCCTTCGCGGCAGGTCAGCGCACCGTTGATCTGGCAGTGCCCGCATTGGCCGATCCCACATTTCATGTGGCGCTCGAGCGAAGCCCAGATGTGGTCTTCGGGCACGCCATGCGCGAGGAGCTCCCGGAGGACGAAACGGAACATCACTGGGGGACCGACCACAATCGCCGACGTGTCGGCCGGCGAGCCCTCGAGATAGGGAATCAGTGTAGTGATCAGTCCGACATGACCGAGATAGCCAGAAGGGGCGACATCGACCGTGATGTGGAAATCGGTGTCGGGCCGACCCTGCCATGCGATCAACTCCTCCTTGAAGAGCATCTCCGCCGGGCGTTTGGCGCCGTAGAGGACCGAGAAGGACTTGAATCGATTTCGGTGCATCAGACCGTGTTGAATCAGCGATCGCAGAGGCACCAGCCCGATCCCGCCGGCGATGATCACCAGATCGCGACCACGGCAGGAATCTACCGGGAAACCGCGTCCGAAAGGTCCGCGGATGCCCACGCTCTGCCCTTCGACTGTCCGGTGCAACGCCTCGGTGAGATTGCCCACCTTGCGCACGACCAGGTCGAAGGTGCCTTCTTCGTTGGGAGCGCTGGCGACGGAGATCGGCGCCTCGCCGATTCCGGGCAGACAAACCTGTACGAACTGTCCCGGAACCTGGCCCAGGGCCTGACCATCGATCGGTTCCAGCCGAAAGAAACGTTCCGTTTCGGTGAGCATCGCCGTTTCGGTGATGCGTGCCCGCCACGGTGTCCAGGAATCGGGGTCGCGTGCTTGCTGGGTCATCGCGCCTCCTCCCGGTCCTTCTCGAGCTCCTTCAGAAGCCCGATCGGTCCAATATCGACGGGACAATGAGCGTGGCAGCGGCCGCAGCCGACACAGTAGGAGCCGCCACCGTACCGTTCGGGCTGATATGCGAACTTGCGACGTGTGCGGTGGCGCAGGCGTTCCGCTCGGTCTGAACGGAAATCTGCCCCGTGGGCAACCGCGCTGAACCCTGGAATCATGCAGCCGTCGCGACAACGCTCGCGGGTGCCGGCGGAACAGGGGAGAGGGACCGACTCGACCATATCGAAACAGGTGCAGGTCGGGCAGAGAAGCACACAGGCGCCGCACGAGAGACAGCGCTCGGCTTCGGTCGACCAGACCGGATCGTCGGCTCCGTCTTCGACGAGAGCTCTGGGGTCGGCCGACCACGATTCGGAGGGACCGAACGCTGCGTCGCAACGCACGTTCCATGAGTCCAGGGCGGCGCGGTCCGCATCTAGGGCCGGCGCGAAAACGCCCGAGAGCTCGGCGGTCAAGGCATCGCCCTTTTCTGTATTGGTCTCGACGGTGAAGCGCTCCGCGTCGATCGGGGTCAGGAGCAGGTCGAAGCCGTCGGTGGCCCGATGGGTGCCCATCTGCCGGCAGAAGCACTGCTCCCAGCAAGGTTCGGCGCATGCCAGGGAGACAACGGTGGCGTTCTCGCGGCGCGCCCGATAGTGGCGATCGGGAACGCCCTGCGAGAGCGCTTGGTCGAGCAGAGCCAGGGCGTGGGCTTCGCAGGGAGGCACCCCAATGACGACCCGTGGCTCCCGGTCCAGCACCTCCGTGAATCGACCGCTCTCGAGCTCGTAGGAGAGCATGGTCTCTCGCGGCGGAAGGAAGAGATGCGACGCCGGCAGAAGGGCGGGCTTGCCGGGTGCGAGCTCCGGTAGCTCGCCGGAGCGCAGCTCTTCGTATCGCCGGTACTCGCCGGAAGCCTGCGGATCGAGAACCGGGCGCGGCGCCACGACTTCGCCATGCCGGCGCAACGCGTCGATGAACGCGGCCAGCCGAACCCTAGAGAGCATGACCATGGGTGCTTCTCCTGATGGTGTATCGCAGTCTAGCGAGTGCGGCAGGCAAGGTCACGCATCGACATCGATCACGGCGACCCGTGGATCGGAGTTGATGCTAACCTCCTAGAGAGTTCGTGCTGAGGCAGCCGTAGGAGAGGTAGAGCGACCCGCCGAAAACCGATGCAGGTACCCTCTCCCAGCCGGGCCGGCAAGACCCCGGACGAGCCGGAGTATTCGGGCGATTCGCAGGAATCGCGGCGCGCTCGTGCCTATCAGGTCGCCGTCTGGGGGGCGGGAAGCGTTGTGGCCGGCCGGTGCATCGCCGAGTTACGCGCCGGCGTCCAGGCCCCCTCGGAAATCCTTGTTCATTCCTCGGCGGCCGTACTTCTCCTGACCTTCGCCGCAAGCGTCGGAAGACACGCCTCGACCCATCCCGCCGGTCGGGCCTTCGCGCGGACCGCCATCGTCATGGGACTCTGGTTCGTGACCAATCGCCTGGTGTTCCGAGAGATGGAGAGGGGAACACGGAGGCGATCTCGGTGCGAAGACCCCGGCCGCGTCCGGAAATGGTCGAGGTGCGGCCATCGAGACGCTCGACGATGGGTTTCCAGCGATGGAGGGTGATCTCGCCACATGCTTCGAACGGCTGGAGGGAGTGCTGATTCGGCGGGCTCTCGCGCGTGCGCGTGGCAACAAGACCAAGGCCGCGGCCTTTTTGGGGATCTCGCGTCCCGCCCTGTACGCGCGGCTCGAGCGGCACGGTCTCCGAGCTGACGAGGATTGAACGTCCGCCGCGCTGACGACACGTAAAGCAGAGCGTCAGCGGGACGGACGATCGAGGCTTCTCGAACCGATTCAACAAGGCGGCAAATAGTATGTAAATAACTATGGCGTAGAACGTTAAGAGAGATGGAACAGGCGAGGCACGGCCTCTGCACTGGCGATTCGGGCACACCCCACAAGGGAGTCCCCAATGACCCGCGCCATTCTCTCACTGCACGCCATCGCCTTCGCCGCCGCTCCGAGTGCCCCGGCCGCTGCGGCTCTTCGCATCACCGAGAACACCACCTGGTCCGTCCTCGAGTCTCCGCACCTCTTCACCGAAGAGGTCGTTGTCGCTTCCGGTGCGACCCTCACGGTCGAGGCGGGCGCGGAAATCCGCTTCGGCCGCACCGATCCGCTGGACCGGGGCGAGGTTCCCGGCCCCCATCTGCGCGTCGAAGGATTGCTCGAGGTGCTCGGCGAGGAAGGATCTCCGGTTCGCTTCTCGGGGCTGGACGACACCAACGACGATTGGGGCGGCATCGTCTTCGCACCGGAAGCGATCAGCGCGGAATTGACCGAGAGCGGCGAGTACTTCGGCGGCAGCATCCTCCGCCACGCCGAGATCCGTGATGCGGGCGACACAGGGCTTTTTCTGGATGGCAGCGCTCCCTTCATCGCGTCGATCGTCTTCGCCGCCAATGCCGCCCTCTACGACAAAGGTGAAGAGATCGTGGTGGACCCGGCGATTCAGGACGACGAGCTGATCCACGGGGGTGCGCTCTACGCCTATCGTCTCGAGTCGGAGCTTCGTGTCGTCGATTGCACCTTTGCCGACAACTACAGCGCCAACGTAGGAGGGGCTGCTTCGGCGGTCGAGTGCGATCCGACTCCGGTCGCATTTGAACGATGCAGTTTCGAGAGGAACACGAGCGGCGCGAGGGGCGGTGGCGCACTTCGTCTGCTCGGCTCATCGCCGAAGTTGGACGATTGCGCCTTTCTCGACAACACCGCGGAGCGTGGTGGGGCGATCCACGCGTCTTACTATTCGAATGCTCGCATCGAGAACTCGCTCTTTCGGGATAATCAGGTCGATCTCGTCGGCGGAGCTCTCTTCATCGCCCATCAGAGTGACGTTTTGATCATCGGTTGCCGTTTCGAGTCGAATAGCGTTGCATCCGAATCGAGTATGGGCGGGGGGGCCATCGGCATTCACGCCAACGGTGCGCCGGTGATCCACCAGTCGGTTATCGAGAACAATGTCGCTCCCCGTGGCGCCGCACTTCTTCTGACACACCGAGAGATTCCCCACGAGCGGCCGGTCTATGTGCTCTGCAGCCGATTCACCGGCAATCTCGCGACCACTCCGAACGGTGCGCCGACGATCCACAGCTCCGATTGGCAAGATCTGGTGCTCCGCGCGAACAGCATCGAAGACGAGTCCCCTACCGCTGGCGAAATCGTGTTTTCCGCGGGCGAATGGCCCGGCAACAGCGGCGCCGATGCCGATGTGCGGGGCAACTTCTGGCTCGCCGGCAGCTCTATCGACAGCGTGGAGCTCCGAGACAATGGGGGCGGGCTTCCCGGTGTGATCCTGGGACGCGACCGAATCGATGGTGCCGCCTGCGTGAAATAGAGGGTGATGAAGTGGGAAGCGGCGGATCGATCGCTGCGACGCGCCGGCGGTGGAGCACACCGCCGGCGTTTGCGTGGGCGTCCGCTGGTGCTCTACCTGGGCCGGAACAGCCGGTAGATTCGAAGCCCCTCGCCCGCGATAGTCACATAGATAAACCCCGCCGAATCGACGAAGACATCGGTGATCCCGACGACGATTTGGGGTGGGAGCAGGAGCTCGGGTGCGGACGTATCGGAGATGTCGAGGATCCAGAGACGGTCGTCGCCGATGCCGTAGAGGCGATCGCCATGCACGTGGAGTCGGTTCATCCTCCGCCCGCCGAGATCGAGCTCGGCTTCGAGCTCGTACCAACCTTCACGATCAGGCCTGATCGCACGGTAGCCGGGTCCGGCTCCCCCTCCCGGCGCTTGGTGCAGGATGTCGCCGGCGATGACCATCTCGCTCGCGCCGGCCCCCCACCAGCCCCAGCCGAGGTATTCGACGTCGGCCGGGTAGGTGGCATCGAAGGTCCACAGGCGCCAGGGAGCGTTGTAGCAGTAGAAGATCTCCCCTTCGGCGGCGGGATCAACGGTGATGGCGGCCCAGTAGGTACCGCTCGATGTTCCGCTCAAACCTCCGATTTGGCGGGGTTCTTCAATCTCGCGCAGGTCGTAGATCGAGATGAAGCCGTAGACGGTCCATCCGCCACCCATGCCGGAGAGGTAGAGACGATCTTCCCCTGTGTCGAGACCAACGACAATCGCCGGGCTCGATCCACCGTCCGCGACAAGAAGGGGATCCGGTCCATCCGCCACGTCGAAAATGCGGAAGATCTTCTCGTCGTCCGGCCCGCCCACCGCGGCGATGAGATGGTCGCGATGAAGCACTAGATCGTGCGCGTAGGTCGGTGTGTTGGGAGGATCGTACGATCCGATCTCTTCGGGATGGTGCGGGTGGGAGACATCCACGACGCGAAGCCCGCCCTCGCCCGCCGCCACGAAAGCGCGTTCGTCGTCGACGACCACCGCTTTCGGCTCTCCCTCCAGTGGAAGCGCGGAAACCTGCACCAAAGTGGGCTCCCAGGGCGCGCTCTCCGGGGCTCCTCGCGCGACATCGTTGGGCTGATCGATCCCATCGGGGCGGAGCGCGCCGATCCACGCCGCATCGCCTCGCTCGTCCGTTCGGAAGAGCGCGACGCCGGTCGCACCCGCGGCCAGAGCGATGCGATCTCCGGCCACGTCCACGTCCCATGCCGGAGAACCGGGTCGTGGGAACACCTGCTGCGAGTCGGAGGCGTTCCTTCCCCAGCGCACGAGCCCCAAGGGACCGCCGGCGAACCACCTCCCGGCGCCCGCGCCCACCAGATGAGACAGCGATACTTCGTCTCCGCTTCGCAGACTGCGCACCCGCCGGCCGTGAAGCAGCACAGCTCCGATCTCGGTGTCCGCGAATCTAGGTGGCACATCCTCGCCGCCGACCGTCCAGGATCCCCGCACACCACCGGCCTCGAGGCGCCACAGACGGCCGAGCGAGCTCACCGCCCAAATCGTGTCGCCATCGAGCTCCACGTCGACGATCTCGGAGCCCGACCTCCAGCGCCACAGCAGCACCGGCTCCGCTTTGCGAAGATCGTACACTGCGACGCCCTCGGTCGCCTGCGCGATCACCAACAACCGATCATCGAGATCAACCGCCACCGCGGCGTCGCCGGTGGGAATGGTCACTTCAACGCCGGAAGCACACGGGTCGAGACAATGCGTCCCCGCCCAGTCGGCCGCTACGACCAACCGCTCGCGGTTCGCGTCGAGATCCCGCACCATTCCCTCGATCCGAATCCGCGCCGGCGCCCGATCGATCGATCCCACCACCAGCAGATCACCACCGCCACCTACGACACGATCGCCGGCCCAGGTGACATCGGTGCAGAACCACGGAGCCTCCGCGGCCCCAGCAAGCGAGAGCGCGACCAGCATTCCAAACACACCGCATCGCAGAGCTTGGGATCCTCATCGATGTTGCCTTCGCCGGGCCAGCCGCCCTGGATGTCGCTGTATTCGATCCTTGTCGAGAAGCCATAACCTTCAGCCAATTGATCTGGCCCATTGTGCCAGACAATGCAGTTCGTAAGCGTCGCGCCAGCGTAGTGAGCATAGAAAACATCACCCCGAGAGTCAGCGCGGCTACCCACCAAAGTGCAATGGTCCATCGACAGAGAACCGGAGTTCCCGTATACACCGATAGCGGCGACTCCTCCTTTCGACCCAGCACTGTTGTCGATCAGTGTGCAATCGGTCAGCGTCGTCGAGGCAAGGCACCTCATCGCTCCTCCATCATGATTCGCCCGATTGCCCACGAGGTCCGTGGCGGAGATGCGAGGCTCACCATCATCGAGGTAGAAGCCCCCGCCGTCCGTCGCCAGATTCCCCTCGATCAGGCATTCCAAGATCTCGGGCGACGACTGGTTTTCAGCACCACCACCACCCTTCTCCGCCTCGTTCCCCCGCAGCACACACCGCCGCATCGATCCGCCGGAGTCGTAGAGCCACGCCACGCCCCCACCTCGATCCAGCGCGAGGTTCGAATCGATGACACAGCCCACGATCTCCGGCTCGGCGAGCCAGAAGCAGCTCAGGCCACCACCGACGGACGCTTCGTTGTTGCGAACGGCACAGTTTCGGAACGATGGGCTGGACCAATCGCAGTGGATCCCTCCACCCTCGTTCGCCCCCAGATTCCCCTCGATGGAGCACTCCTCGATCACCGGAGCGGCCAAAAAGCAGCGGATTCCGCCGCCGTGGTGTGCCGAAACATTGTCGCGGATGATACAGCGACGAATTCGGGGCGAGGAATCGGGACGGCAAGTGATTCCACCGCCGCGCACGTCGTAGGAGGGGCTGTTCCCACCCGTGATGCTGAGCCCCTGGAGCACGCTCGAGCTGTCTTCGAGGGTGTGGAAGTAGAAGACAGTCCCCTCACCCCCGGCGTCCACCAGGGTGCCGGCCACGATCAGCGAGTCGGTCGGCGCGCTTCCGGTGACGGTGATCGCGCGTCCCCTGAAGTCGATCTCGCGCTCCAGGTAGGTGCCGGGCCGCACGAGGACCGTATCGCTGTCGGCGGCGGCATCGATCGCACCTTGAATCGTGGGGTAGGAGTCGGGGACGTGGTGAATGGTGCCGTACGCTGAAGCGACGAGCGTCAGTGCCCCGACGGTGATGGTCGGATTGCGGGTCGATGGCTTCATCGCGATCCCTCTGAAATGATCGGTCTGGAGAGAAGCATACCATCGGGCCCGGAATGCGAGGAACCGGGGCGGGGCATCGATCGATATGGATGAAGAAGGACAGGCATCCCCCGCTCTTGATGTGATATAATGCACGGCTGTCCGCGTAAGGCGTTGGCCAAACCCAACTAGGCAAACGACCGATGCGACGCGGAAGACTCACTCAAGCGGCGTTACGGTTGAGTGGACCCCAAACCTCGAGGATGGAGCCGTGTAACGCTACACAGGGGGAGGACCCCCGATTTCGACCAACTTCTGGAGCTTCAGAACTATGCGCAACTTCGCAACCATAACGGCTTGCATGCTCGTGGCGGGAACCGCCGGCGCCGACTTGGTGATCACCGAGATCATGCAGAACCCCGCCGCCGTCACAGACAGCAACGGCGAGTACTTCGAGGTGTACAACAGCGGCGCCTCCGCGGTCGACATGGACGGGTATACGATCGTCGACAACGATTCAGACGATTTCGTTGTCAGCGGCACTCTCCTGGTTCCGGCCGGCGGGTACGTGGTCTTCGGCAAGAGCGCCAACGACACCACCAATGGTGGCGTGGCGGTCGACTACGAATTCGGCTCCTCGATGGCCTTGGCCAACGGCGGCGACGAGATCGTGATCATGGACGCCGACAGCCTCGAGCTCGATCGCGTCGAGTGGGACGGCGGACCTCTCTTCCCCGACCCGACCGGTGCATCGATGAGCCTCGGCTGCTACCTCGCCGACAACAACGACGGGGCGAACTGGTTCGAGTCGATGCTCACGAGCTACGGCGATGGCGACTTCGGCACGCCGGGCGCGGACAATGAGGATGCGATCGTCGTGACCGTCTCCGACTATCCCGATTCGGTGTCGGTCGGCACGAACGCCACCTTCAATGTCACGCTCGAGAACATCACTTGCGGCGCCCTCACGAACGACGCATGGATCCACGCGACCGGCGACGTGGTCGATCAGACCGTGAAGACCCAGCCCGGCGTGACCCTTCCGGGGATGACCAGCAGCGGGTTGGTCCCGATCTCTCTTCCCGTTCCGCCCTCCACACCGCTGGGCGTCTACGACGTCGATCTGAACGTGGGCACGCTTCCGAGCGATGCAGCCTGGACGGACGGCTTCTCCGCGACCGTGTACTAGAAGAAGACGTCTCAGCATCCGGAAAAGGGGGCCGGACGGCGGCTTCCGGGACTCGCGTTCCCGGGAGCCGCCGTTTTGTTGATCGCCGTAGTAACATCCCCGATCGCTCCATCGTGAACCCGCATCACGAAGGTGAATGCTCTGATCTTCCCCAATCTCACCGGCTTTCTGGATCGTGCGAAGCAGCACCGGCATGTGGCGCTGTGGCGCGATCTGCCCGCCGACCTCGAAACACCGGTGTCCGCCTATCTGAAGCTCAAGAAGTATGGGGCTCGGTTTCTGCTCGAGAGCGTCGAAGGTTCCGAGATAATCGGCCGCTACTCCTTCATCGGAGTCGATGAATTCGAGACGATCGCGGTGCGGGGGAGGAGGGTCGAGATCCGATCCCCCCACGCCGAGAATCGTGCCCTCCGCGAAGGCGAGACACCGCTCGATGTGGTCGAAGAGAGGCTGGCGCGACTCGATGTCTGCCCCGAAGAGGCCTTGCCGAGCTTCTTCGGCGGCGCGGTCGGCTATTTCGGCTACGACCTGGTTCGCCATATCGAGCGGCTGCCGAATCGTCCGCCCGACGAGCTCGGAGCGCCCGATCTCTTCGTTGCGATCTCGCGCACGCTCGTGATCTTCGATCACTTCCGCAGAAGCTGCCGCGTGGTCACGATCGCCGATACCGCCGAGGATCCGGAGCTCGCCTACCGAGCTGCGCTGAGGCGGCTCGACGAGCTGTGTCGGACCCTTCGCGAGGGGCTGCCGGCAGGGGCTGCCGACGTCGAATCAACCGCCATCGGTGAGCCGACGAGCTCGATGGACTCCGACATCTATGTGGCCGCCGTGGAGCGGATCAAAGAGTACATCCGGGACGGCGACTCCTTTCAGGTGGTGCTCTCCCGGCGCGTCTCGATCCCCAGCGCGGTCGATCCCTTCGCACTCTATCGCGCGCTACGCATTCTGACTCCTTCCCCCTACCTCTTCTATCTGGACTTCGAAGAGCTGGCCCTCGTGGGGGCCTCCCCCGAAATGCTGGTCAAGCTGGATGGCCGTATCTGCACAACCCGGCCGATCGCCGGCACCCGCCCCCGCGGCGACACGCCCGCCGCCGACCGCCGTCTAGCGCGCGAGCTCTTGGCAGACCCGAAGGAACGGGCCGAACATGTGATGCTGGTCGACCTGGGTCGTAACGATTTAGGAAGGGTCTCGCGCTTCGGCACGGTACGGGTTACGCGAATGATGGAGGTGGAACAGTTCTCCCATGTGATGCACATCGTCTCGGATGTACAGGGCACCGCGGAGAAGGGACGCGACGCCTTTGATCTACTGCGAGCCGCTTTCCCCGCGGGAACGGTAAGCGGTTCGCCCAAAGTTCGCGCCATGGAGATCATCGACGAGTTGGAAACAACCTCACGCGGGCCGTACGCGGGCGCGATCGGATACATCTCCTTTCACGGCAATATCGACACCTGCATCGCGATTCGCACCGCCCTCGTCACTGGTGGAATCGTGCACTTGCAGGCGGGCGCGGGAATCGTAGCCGATTCCGATCCGCACTCGGAGTTTGAAGAGACCGAGGCCAAGCTGAGCGCTGCCATGCACGCGCTCAAGCTCGCCGCGGGCGGCTTGGAGCATTGAACGATGGTTCTAGTCATCGACAACTACGACAGTTTCACATACAATCTAGTACAGCTGATCGGATCGCTGGGCATGGCGGTTGAAGTGATGCGTAACGACGCAATCACGGTCGAACAGGCCCTCGCTCTCCGGCCTAGTCACCTCGTCGTATCACCCGGCCCGGGTCGTCCGCCGCAGGCTGGAGTTTCGATGTCGATGATCGAGGCGTTGGCGGAAACGACACCGATTCTCGGCGTTTGCCTGGGCCACCAGGCGATCGGTGAAGTGTACGGAGGAAAAATCGTCGCCGCGCCCCGCCTGATGCACGGGAAAGTGTCGCCTGTATTCCACGATGGAAAGGGTGTCTTCCGTGGCTTGGGCAACCCTTTCGTCGCGACCCGCTATCACAGCCTGGTGCTCGATGAAGAGAGCTTGCCCGACCGCGTGGAAGTGTCGGCCTGGACGGAAGAGGGAGATGTCATGGGACTGCGTGTACAGGGCACCCGCGTCGAGGGAGTACAGTTTCACCCCGAGTCGATCCTCACGACCGAAGGCGGCTCGCTGATCGACAATTTCTTGAGAGGCGACGAAGCATGATCTCTTCGGCGATCGGACGCGTGGTGGCGGGCGAGGATCTGAGCGTCGAAGAGACCCACGCCGCATTCTCGGCGATCATGGATGCGAAAGCCACGCCGGCTCAGATCGGTGGGTTTCTGGTCGCGCTCAGAATGAAGGGGGAGAGGGTGCAGGAGATCGCCGGTGCCGCGCGGGCGATGCGAGAGCGGGTCGTGCCGGTGCACGCCGAGTCGACTCCGCTTCTCGATACCTGTGGCACCGGGGGCGACGCTTCCGGGACCTTCAACATTTCGACCGCCGTGGCGATCGTCGCGGCAGGCACCGGTCTGGTTCATGTGGCCAAGCACGGCAACCGCTCGATCTCCTCTCGCTGTGGCAGCGCCGATCTGCTCGAGGAGCTCGGCATTCGGGTCGATCTGAGCCCAGGCCAGGTGGCGGCTTCGATCGACCAGATCGGAATCGGCTTTATCTTCGCGCCGGCGCACCATCCCGCCATGAAGCACGCGATGGGGCCGCGCCGAGAGCTCGGCCTACGCACGATCTTCAACCTGCTCGGTCCTCTCACCAACCCGGCTGGGGCGACGCGGCAGATGGTGGGGGTCTTCGATCCG
>NYZA01000079.1 GCA_002686955.1 Gemmatimonadota bacterium | reverse complement strand
TGCGGAGATGCGCCGCCACAGCAGAAAGTTGGTGAGAAATGCGGGCTAGGGCGGGCGAGGGAACGATTGCGCGTATCGCCTCCCCAAGAACTAGTTCAAATACCCCAGCGCCTTGAGTTGCTCGATCCGCTCCTCATCGAGCTCGGCGACGCCCTCTTCGGAGGGGTAGGCGTTTTCGAGGCAGGCCGCATGGCCCTGCTCCAGCACGATCTCGAGGCTGTCGGCGAGCTCGGGATGGCTGTCGGACGCGTCGCGATCGGGCGGATTCAGGCCCTCCGGTCGGTCGGTCGGAACGAGCATTCGACCGAATGCGTTGGAGCGGACCAGCTTCCAGTCGCGCGTCGCGACCGCCTTTTTTTGCGTTGCGGGATCGACCCCTTCGATCGCCAACACACTCCGCTCCTCGAGCCGTAGCGAACGATCGATCAGAGAAACCCCCGCCTGGAAGGGCGGTGGCTCCAGAGCGCCCAGATCGGCGAGCGTGGGCACGACATCGACCAGGCTTACCGGCGCCTGACGATGATCCGCCGCCGGCGCCACTCCGGGTCCTCTCAGAATGAAGGGGATATGGAGGATCGATTGGTGCAACCCCTCGTGGTTGAAACGGGGTTGGTTGTCGGCCATGTTCTCGCCGTGATCGGAGGTGAGGAGCACGACGCTGCGATCATCGAGGCCGAGCTGCCCCAAGGCGTCGAGCAGCTCTCCGATCCGCCGGTCGGCGTTGAGCACGCATTCGTCGTAACGCGCGACGACCGCCCGCTCCATCTCCTCGCTCATCGGCACCGTCTCGCCCAGGTTGCGCCCCATGCCGCCCCGCCCCTTCTTCTCACTGGTTCCCATGAAGACACGTGTGTCTCCGGGATCGTCGAGACCGATCGCATCGAGGAAGCGGTCCCGAAAAGCCGGATCGGGGTGGTAGGGCTGATGGGGATCGAGCAGGTGCAGGAAGAGGAAGAAACGCTCTTCTTTGTGTCGTTCGATCCAGCGCAGGGCAAGCCTGGTGGCGGGCTGGCGTTCTCCCGGCACGAGACCGACGGCCAGGCGATAAAGCGACACATTTTGTAGGAGCAGCTCGATCCAGGCTTCCGAAGCTAGCTCCAGGCGCTCCGCATCGAAATATGTCTCGAACCCCTGCGAGAAGCCGAGTGTGTAGGAAAGCCATGGGTTGTTGATGAATCCGCCCGTGCGCAAGCCCGCCTCCGCGGCCACCTCGGAAAGGGTGGGCACGACGGATGAAAGACGATATCCGTTCCCCATGACGCCGTGGGTCTGCGGATAGAGCCCGGTCAGCATGCTGGCATGTCCCGGCGCCGAGGTTGGCCACGTCGTGTAAGCACGTTCGAAACGCACTCCGCCCCGAGCAAGGCGATCGATATTGGGACTGGTCGGCCGCTCATAGCCGTAGCAGCCGAGATGATCGGCCCTCAGAGTGTCGATCGAGATCAGGATCAGATTCGGTGCGCTCGGGCTCGACGCTTCGGCCTCGCGGCTCGGTCGCCCGATCTGGACCACCGCCAGGGCGGAAAGTGCGACGATGCTCAGCGCGCTCGCCAGCAGCCCCCAACCCCGCCCGGCCATTCGCGACAGTATTCCGCCGTCACGGCGCAAGCGGCGGGTAGCCCTGGGCGTCAGCCAGGCGGCCAGAGCGAGGGAAAGAGCGACGATTATCGCCTGGGCGAGCAGGCGCGAGATCCCTCCGCCGGGAAGATGACGGAAGATCAGGGTGCCCCGAAATGTCGCCAGGACCATCACTCCCGCGCCCCCTGCCAGCAGGAGCGAGAGGGTCGCTCCGAGCTGCCAGCGGGTGTCGCGCTCGGCCGGATCGCGCGCGGCGGCCAGCTTCGCCATCAGGATCGGCACGAGCGAGCCCGCGGCGAACGCCAAGCCGACGCTCGAGCCCGAAACCAAAGCCTGGGCCAGACCCATGGGGCGCAGACCCGGATAGCGCATGAGATAGAGCAACGCCTCGGCGGTGCCCAGGGCCGCCCCGGCGAAGAAGGCCAGGCCGGGTGCGGCGGCGAGAGAGATGCGGCGTTCGGACGACATGGAGTGCTCACGCATGACCCCGCCCGCGCCATGGGGTTCATGAAGCGGGCAGGGGCAACCGGTTGGTCGGCAGTATAGCCATCGGTCTTCTTCGCGCCTGTCTTTGGGACTACGCCGCGGCGGCCAAGCGTGTCATCGCGCCACGCAGCCGGTCTTCGCATCCCGGCATGTCATGGATCATCGCCTCGATCCGCCTGTGGATCCTCATGAGTCCGATCCGCGATGCTCCCGCCGAGGGCTTTCCCAGCCGCTGGGCGATCGCTTCGTGGCTCAGATCCTCCGCATAGCGAGCCCGCAGCACACTGCGGTCCGATTCGCTCAGGCGCGAGGCCAGGCGTTCGGTCCACTCCCTGACCTGGTCTCGATCGAAGGCGATCGAGGGATCGGCGCTCGGCCCATCTGGGACGAGTTCGACCGGATCGATCTCATCGTCTCGCTCGGGCCGAGAGGCGTGCTTCGCGCGGGTGCGACCACGCAGGGCCTGCCCGCGGATCCAGCGGATCGCGATCGTTTTGACGAAACCGAAGGGGCTGGCTTGCTCGCCGCTGTACTGGCCTGCCTCGAGGGCATGAATCAGCGCGACGAAGGTGTCGTTCACCAGATCGGTCTCGTCGTTCGTGGACTGGAGGAACCTGCGGTATCCGTCGCAGCGGCCGAGATACTTGCGGATCATCGCCGCCACCGGTGAGCGCGGCCCGTCGAAGAGAAGCCGATGGATCGAGCCTTGCTGCTCGGTCGTCGGGGCGCTCCCTTGCCGGGCCACCTCGCGGAAGAGTCGATGGAGCTCGAGGGTCGTGGCTGAAATCTGTTGCGTCTGCATGAGAGCTGTCCCGTGTTTCGGGTCGAGCCGGAATGGCTCGCCGTCACGGGGCTCTCAAGGCAAAGAGCTCGCCAAAGAGCTGAACACACTAAGTCATTGAAACTTCATGACTTACTGAATGCGCTCCTCGGGGCCTAGCCGCAGTTTTGCGGGTCTCCGTATCCCGGTCCCGCACTTTTGCGGGCAGCCTCTACCCTTTCGCCGACGCCCACGAGGTCTCCGCGCCCGCTTCTCTAATGAGGGTGCGCAGCCGGGTGTCACTCAGGCAGGCCTGCTCGCACATCCTTTTTCGCGATCCGCCGGTGGCCGCATGCCATCCCTCGAGCCAGGCTCCGAGCTCCCCGTCCCGCTCCTCCGGCGGCGCGGCATCGAGAATAGCCCTGCGGAATTGGGGCCAGGCCATGAGCGGGGCGGGCTTGCCATCATCGGCGAGATCGTCCCTCTCGATCGTGGTCGAGCCACGGTAGGTCGCCATCACGCAGGATCGGGTCGCCAGGTTCTTCAGCTCACGCACATTCCCCTCGAGGGGATGGGCCATCAGCCAGCGCTCCGCGTCGGGAGAGAGCGAGTCGGGCCGGCTCTCCAGCGGGAGGTCGGTCGAAGCCACGAATTGCCAGAAAAGCAGCAATAGATCGGATCGGCGCTCTCGAAGCGGCGGCAGACGCAGCTCCAACGCCGAGAGGCGATCGAGCAGATCGCGGCGGAATTCGCCCTCGGCGGCGAGCGTGTGCAGGTCGCGATTTGTCGCGGCGATCACCCGGGCGGTCACCATGCGTGATTCGGTCTCCCCCAGGCGGCGAACCACGCCGGGATCGAGGGCCACGAGCAGAGCGGCCTGCGCCTTGGGATCGAGATCGGCGACCTCGTCGATGAAGACGGTTCCGTCCGCCGCCTGCTCGAAGGCGCCGGGCTGCGACTCGATCGCACCGGTGAAGGCCCCCTTCTTCCACCCGCGGATCTCGGCGTTGCCGGTATCGCCCACGAGGAATGGGCCTTGCAGGCGCACCAGTCTTCCGCCATGCCAGGGACTCATTTCGTGCAGAGCGCGGGCGAAGAGCTCCTTGCCGGTTCCACGCTCGCCCGTGATCAGTACCGGCGCGTGGGTCGCCGCGAAAGCGGCCGCGAGCTGCCTCGCTTCTTCGATCGTCTCGGAATCGCCCAGGATCGGTCGCGTGGCTCTCAGACGGATCTCCGCCAGGTCGGTTCCGCTCCGATCCCCGCCCGAGCGTTCACGTGCGTCGTTGATTAGATCGTTCGCGCTCTCGACCAGCCGCTCGAAGGCCCGCCGCGTGCTCGCGCCGAATGGCTTGCAGGCGATGCCCCGGCGATCGGCGTAGATAACGCCAAAGACCTCGCCTCCTCGATCGATCAGGGGCGCGGCCATCACCGATCGGATGTTCTGGCTGGTCACGCTCTGGCGGCGCTGGTAACGCGCATCGTTCCAGGCATCGACCACGATTTCCGGCTCCCTGTTCCGACAGGCGTTCCGTAGAATGCCCCGGCTGGCCTCGATCGTCTCCTCCGCGCGGTCGCCCCGCCCATGCCGCGGGTGCGAGCTCGCCCGCCCGAGCTGCCTGAAACTCTCCCCATCCGAATCGAGCTCGGCGACGAAGACCAGGTCGGCCTCGATGCTCCCGGCCAGCTTGACGGCGGCGTCCTGGGCAACCTGTTCCGGCCGGTCCCCCCGCGGCACACCGATCTCGAACCTCGCCTCGCCCGCCCCATCGCTCCCATCGCTCCGGCGCTCCGGTGGAGCCACGCGGCGAGGCTCGGAGTCCGGCGGCGGCAGCTCGCGGGCACGGTCCAGCAAGAGCCTGAGCTGACGGCTCGATGCCTGAATCCGTTCCGCCGACTCCTCGACGTGGGGAGCGTCAGGATCGATCTCCTTGGCCGTCCGGTCGATCACCCCGAGCACATCGGCGGCGCGGGAGATCACCTCGTCGAGACTGCGCGCCGAGGGGACGGAATCGCCCGAATCACCCCGGCCTCGATCTCGAGCGAGAACTTCTCGAAGCTGTGCAGCACGACACCGTTCGCATCGGTGATCGCGGCGTGCAGGCCGAAGCCGCTCTCACGCTGCGGCGAGCCGTCGCGGTAGGGGGCTCCCATGCAGTTGTAGACCTCGGCGTCGAAGTTGAGCTCTCCACCCTGGGGCGCCTGGAGAGTCGTGTCGTTCCACGCCGGTCCCAGGTAGAAGAGGGGCCGATGCCCCAGCTCAGTCAGAGCGAGGCGGACCCAGGTGACCGAGTCTTGGGGGTAATCGTCCGGATCGCCGTTCTCGTCGTTGCTCTTCAAGAGGAACGTGGCGAAGCTGACCGAGTAGCTTCCCTCGTCCCATAGGTGGGCCGGAATGTGGACCCCGTTGGTGTCGACCACGGTGAGCGCCCGGGTGACGGGAGGAAGAACCGTGTAGTCGTCGGGCTGATTGAAACGCCGGCGGGTAGGAGTATGGAACCCGGGACGGAAACCGGTCAGCGGACCGCAGGTCTGCACGAACATTTCGTCGCGCGTGAAATCGGTGGTATCGACATCGGCGATGCCGAGTGCCGTCGCCAGAGGAGAGACCGCGTCGTCGGCGATCTGCTCGTCGAGATAGTCGGGCGATTCGAGGTAGAGCGCCGGCTTCACTCCCGGCGAGGGATCGAGGAGGTAGGCCAGAAGAGTGTCCTCCTCCTCGGGTGTAAGACAGGAGAGATCGCCGGGGCCCTCGAGCGTGTCGATGCCGGTGGTCCAGATCACGATGTCGCCGGCCTCGAGCGAATCGGTCGGCGGAATCGCTCCCTCTTGCATGCGGCGCACGATGTATCCGAGCGAGTCGCCGGCGATCTGCTCCCATTCGGCGATGATCGATTCGGGGCCGGACAGGTCGAAGACCGTCAACACCTTCGGCGGCTCGCAATCGCGTTTCGAGGCGTTGGGGCCGGGCAAGGACTCCTCTTTGGCGATGAGATCGCCCGCGAAGGGTTCGACCCCGGAAGCCCGGGCGGACAGATCCGCTCTCGAACCCGCAGCAACCTCGACCATGACCAGAGCGGTCCCGAGGAGGATTGTTGTCGAGCGGATCATCGGTCTCTCCCTGTTCTCGGAGTCTGGCTCAAGCCGGCGATTGCCCATCCAGGATCCCCTCCCTGAGCCACTGTTTGAGTGCGCGCGCCGTCGTGCGACATCGCTGACGCATCTCTATCCTATCCGCTTTCTCATGAATCCGCGCAGCCGCGGAGAAGATTTTCGATTCCTCCCAGCGCTGGCCCAGAGCCACAGCGATGCCCCGGCCGATCCTGAGCTCATCCAGCGCCTCGTCGAGCCGCCCCCGATCAGCCAGAACCCCCGCGAAAAGTCGGCGCGCAGCCGGTGCGCGAGACGCCAACTGCTCCGACTTTGTCCATTCGACCTGCCCGAGCGCGATCGGCTCCGCCTCTTCGGCCCGGCCCAGCCCGCGCAAGGCGTCGCAAAGGCCCTCCGCCCAATGCTCACGAATCACCGCCTCAGCGGCACCGAGATTCGTTTCCGGCATCGCCTCTCGCAGCGTGTGAACTGCCTTCTCCGGGTGTCCTTCCGAGACGAGCAGCATCCCCTCGATTACGCGGGCCCATACCAGCAGCGAGTCTCGTAGGGCCGGCGGGGCGTCCGGCGAGTCCGCCACATCGGTCATGACCCACTCGAGAGTCTCTCGTGCCCCCTCGAGGTCCCCGGTGCTCATCCGAGCCTCCACCAGGTTCGCGGCGACGTAGAATCGGTGGCGGTGCCTCAAAGCCGTCAAGTCGGCGAAGGAGCGCGAATAATGGGCTTGGGCTTCGTTCCAGAGCTCGGCATGAGCACAGACGGTGCCGAGCTCGTAGGAGACCCTCGCCTCGTTGTACTTTCCGCAACGTCTCGCAAGTGCCTCCGCCGCGCAGAAAACCTCACGCCCCTCCGAGGCCCTCTCGTTTCTCACCAGGAGGCGCCCCAATGCGAGCGCGACCTGCAAGATCCGAAGGGAGGCGCCGCTCTTTCTGGCCAGCTCGAGGGCGTTGACCAAGGTCCGCTCAGCCTCATCGAGGCGCTGCACCGCCGCTCTGGCTTGGGCGAGATTCATGAGGAAGACGGCCATCGCGACTTCGTGTCCCCTCGCGAGAGCGCGATCCCGCCAAAGCTCGGCGTGCTGCTCGGCCTCGTCGAAGCGCCGCATGGAATAGAGGGGCCAGAAACCGATCTCGGCCCACCGAAACGCGAACCGATCGAGCTCGCCTCCGGAGCGGGGCGCACAGCGGTCGAGCAGTTCGAGAGCGGCCGCCGCATCGGACTCCAGAATCGGCGTCGCCCGCGCAAGGAGCCTTTGGTGCTCCGCGATCTCATCGAGATCATCCAAAGCGTCGAGCAGCTCGATCTCTCGCTTCATCCCCTCCGGGCGCCCCATGAGAAGCTCGAAGGTCACCAGGCCACCACGCGCCTCACACTCCACGGCCCCCCGTTCCGACACCGGCAGGAGCTCCAGTGCGCCCAAAACACCCGCGAAGAGCTTGCCGGCCGTGGGCGGCTCGTGCTGAAGCGCCGCCTGGGCCGCTTCCAGCAAGATCTTCGGGCGCATCGCCGATTCCGGAAGCAGCGAAAGCGCGTGCAGACGATGCTGAACCGCCTCGGGAGGACGAAGCGGATCGAGGCGACGCGCAAGGGCGGTCAGCTTCTCGACCGCTTCGGCCGATCGCCCTGCCTTCTCGAGATGAAAGGCACATCGTCGCAGGGCCTCTGGGTCGTCGAGCCGGTCGAGCGCCCGCGCGGCCCGCTCGTGGAAGGCCGGGTCGATGGCTCGCGACTCGGTGCCTGACCCGTGGAGCATCCCCGCCGCGAGCGCGTAGCTCGGCCGATCGCCAACCGGCGCACGAATACGAACGAGTGCACGCAGTCGCAGCTCTTCGAGCGCATCGGCGACCGGTATCTCCTCCTGCTCCATTCCGGCCGCTAGCTCCAACGCGCCGATTCCGTCCGATTCCGCCGGATCGAGCAGACTCAGCACTTTCTCCGCCAGCTCCGGCAGCCCTTCGCGCTGCCGCGCGTACAATCTCCCAAGTCGTCCCTCCCCCGGCCAGCTCTCAACTCCCAGCGCGGGCAGCGCTCCCCCCTCCCCCCTCTCGAGCAGCCCCTCCGCCCGCAGCTGACCCAGACCGAGCGAAAGCGCCCGTGCCCCCCGCCCAAACCAGGCGAGAGCCTCTTCCGCCAAAGCACCGGCCTCGCGCTGCGAGACACCCTCGCACGCCCATTGCACCCAGCCGGCCGCCTCTACTGGCGAGATCTCGCCGCACTCGATCTCGCGAACATCGGCCCAGCGCCGCCGCGCCGACTGCGCGAACCTCTCGAGCCGCTCCGGCAGCCGGTCGAGGCCGACGCTCGCGACCAAGGTCACGCGCCCGCACACCTGCAGCACCTGCTCCAGGCAGGCGATCGCCTCCGTTGCCGCCAGATCGAGATCGTGAACGAGCAGATTCGGCGACGCCTCTTCGAAGTGCCGCCGCAGCACCCGCCCCAGGGCCTGCGCGAGCGGATCGACCGGGGGGAGCGGTTCTTCCCCCAACCCGTCCTCTTTCGCCCCGAGCCCTACGAGAATCCGAAGCGCTCCCTCTTCGTCCCCCAAGACGCGGCGGCGCCGCCCCTCTTCCTCCTCGGCGGACATGGCGATGAGGTCTTGCGCCAATCGGGCGAGCGGCTCGAGTGCCCGCTCCCCGTGGCGAACCGTCATCGCGGGCGCATCGAGAATCCGTGCCAGGCGGTGCAGGAGGGTCGCGCGACCGCTGAGCGGCGCCCCTCGTAGAAAGACGAGCCGACCTTCCGGGCCCACGGGGGACTCACAGAGATGCAGCAGCTCGTCGAGGCGCGCGCGACGAAAAAAAGCCCGAGGGGAGCCCGAGCTCGAGCCAAACGCGCTCAGGCTGGCCCTTTCGGCGATCTCCTCCAAGGCGCCCTCCAGCTCCGCCGCGGAGGCGAGACGCTGCTCCGGATCGGGGGCGAGCAGCCGACCGACGATTCCAGCCAGTCGGTCCCCCACCGCCTCCCGCAGCGCTCCCGCCGAGGTCGGCTCGACCTCGCTCGGCTGTGGTTGCCCGAGGATTGCGCATTCGAGGGTTCGCCCCAGCGAGTAGAGATCGGATCGCACCGTGGCGCTCCTTCCCAGCCGCATCACCTCCGGAGCGGTGAACATGATCGTGCCGGGCACCGCATCGCTGCGCGAGATCCTTGTTGCGCCGGTCGCCAACCCGAAATCGGCGATCATCGCTCGAAAGGAGGGAGCCTCGCCGGGAGCGGGAACCAGCTCGGCCAAGGTGAGCCTCCGATCGCCCAACGACCGCGCCGGCTCGATCAAGATGTTGCCCGGCTTGATGTCGCGGTGCTTCTCCCCAACCCACTCGTGAAACCACGCCAGGCCTCGCGCCAGTTGACGACCCAGTGCCACCACACCCGCGGCGCGCAACCCTTCCCCCCCGCAGCCGACCAGGAGATCTTCGAGCGAAGGTCCCTCGATCAGCTCCATCACCAGCCACGGCTCTCCCCCCTCTTCGACCAGATCGAGAACCGGCAACAGATTTGGATGCGCCACCATGCTACCCACGCGAAACTCACGCCGAACCCGCGCAACCACCGCCGAACGAGCATCGTGCTCCCGCGCGCGCTTCACACAAACCGGCGCGTGGGCCAGCAGATCCTCCGCGCGAAAAACCTGTCCCATGCCACCCACGCCGATCGGCTCCAGGAGCCGGTATCGATCACCGATCAGATCAGCGGCCACGCACTCCCCCTCTACTCACGCAACACATCCCACGAAATCCTGTCGTCCATCAGATTCCGGCGATCTCTGAGAACCATCTCGTTCGGATCGTGCACATCGACGCGGAGCGAATGCGACCCCGGCGACAGATCGCCACCTTCGAGCGAGAACCGGTTCTCGTCCCCCGCTTGAACTATTGTCCCATCGAGCGACCACACGAAATGTAGCGAATGCCCGACCGGGTCGATTGTCGTCACCTCGAACTCACGCTCTTCCCCAGCGCCGATCGCCACCAGATCGCGCGCCGGTGGATCGCTGCCATCGATCGGATGGATCACGCGGAAGAGGCCCTTGATCGCCCGTTCGCGACAAAAGGCGTCGAAACCAAGTGGCCAAAAGACCCGCATCACACACGATACATCGGTTGGACGATAGAGATTGTCGAAAGCGCAGCTCGGAAAGGCGCCGATCCCCGGCTCACCTTCGCGAATCCAATGGCGCCAGGGAGGAAAGAGGCGGCTCAATGAGCAGTTCGGGCTGTAGGGCAGCCCGATCGGTCCGACATCATCGGTCGCGTCGTATTCGTCCATAAGGCCCGCCAAATCGTGTCCGATCCACTCATGCACGGTCAGGTAGTCGAAATCTCTGTTGCTGTACACCGGCCCGGGCGCGAAAGGCGGCATGGCGCCGGCGCGTTCGGGATCGTTGACCAGCACGATCAGATCGTCCCAGGCGGGCAGAGCTCGGGTCGCCGTGAGCCAAGCATCGAAATAGTCGTACGACATCATTCGCGTCCGACATGCAGGCCAATCGTAAGTTGCGCCGAGCCGAGTTTGTCGGAAAATTCCGTCGCAAGGATGGTCCGCCCCGGATTCGGCGGAACGTAGCGGTAGACGCCAGATGTTGATGCTCTCAGGGTAAGTCAGAAATGGCTGGCTTCCGAGCAGAGCCGCCACGCAGGCATCGACATCGGAGCGAAAACGGTCCCACTCCTCGACGCGGTAGCCGTCGCCCATGAAGAGCAGGTCGAGACGGTTTTTCGAGTCGCCCGTTATGCGAACAGCCTCGGTAGGGGGTGCATCTGGAACAGCGACCGGGGACTCGATCAACCGCGAAAGATCGCGCAGCTCGATCTCGTCGAGCAGCTCCCCCCGGTCACCGCTCACTCGAATCTCATGGGCGCCGGGGGGAAGGGGAACGGGGATGAATAGCGTGCGTTCCTCGACCCGACCGAGGCCGAGACCAGCCGCCCCATCCCTCATGTCGTCATAGGGAAGCAGGAGCGGATCGCCGAGATGGATGCGTCGCAGGTGCTCGCCCTTTCGGCCGGCGACCTCGATCCAGACCCCGGGCATCGACGCCGGCGCGGGGGCGGCCGCACGAAGCGCGTGTGCCCGCTCGCGCGCAGCGATGATCTCGACGCTTCCCTCGTCGACTCTGAGCGCGATCTCGATCGCGGCGGAGAGGGCATCGCCGCCGTAGACGGCCGGAAGAAACGCGGAAGCGATCGAAAAGAAAGGGCGGGATCGAAGCATGGCGGCCTCTCTGGGAAGAATGAACGAGAGCTCCATCGTAAAGTGTCCGGCATGTTGATCTCCACCATCATCCCCGTCCTCGACGAAGGGGCGCGCATCGCCGATGCGATCGCGGAGCTGCGCCGCCAGCCCGGTAATTGGGAGCTGATCGTCGCGGACGGGGGCAGCACGGACGCCACGATCGACCGCGCCGGACGCGCCGGTGCCGATCATGTCATCGAGGCTCAGCGGGGGCGGGGCACCCAGATGAATGCCGGGGCCGCCCTCGCCCGGGGCGAAGTTCTCCTCTTTCTTCACGCGGACGTTCGTCTTCCGGAGGGCGCCCACCAGACGATTCGTGACACGCTCGCCGCGCGCGGCGGCTCGCCCCCGCCGATCGCCGGCTGCTTCCGGACCCGCACCGAGCCGGACCGACCCTGCTCCGCGATCACCCGGGCCGTGTTCCGACTGGCCGATCTCCGCTCGCGTTTCTCCCGATTCCCCTATGGAGATCAGGGGCTCTTTCTACGCGACGAGAGCTTTCGGGCCCTCGGCGGCTTCGCCGATCTGCCGCTCATGGAAGATATCGAGATCTGCCAGCGGTTGGCCTGTAGAGGGACGATTCGCCGGGCGGATGCAAGTGTGCGCGTCTCGGCCCGCCGCTTCCAGGCCGCCCCCCTCCGCTCGATCCTGGCAATGCGCACCTTCCCCCTGGCGTTCCGGCTGGGGGTGCCGGCGGAGCTGCTGCACCGGCTCTACGGACAGCCGCGATGAGGGTTCGCGGCGCCGAGATTCAGATCGTGACGTCGCTGAGCTTCAGCCCCTGCTCGCGCAGGTATGGGAGCAGCCCTTTGCGCGTGACCGTGCGCAGCGCGCGCGTGGTAAGACGCAGGCGAACGAAGCGGTCGAGCTCGGGCACGTAGATCCGCTTGCGCTGCAAGTTCGGAAGCTGGCGTCTGCGCGTCTTATTGTGCGCGTGAGAGACGTTGTTGCCCGCGAGCGGACGTTTGCCGGTGAGCTTGCAGACGCGAGCCATCGGATTCTCCAGATCAGTGGAAAAAGGCCCGGAATCGGCTTCCGGGCCCCTTTCGGCAGTTGGTTGCGGGGGGCGGATTTGAACCGCCGACCTTTGGGTTATGAGCCCAACGAGCTACCAGACTGCTCCACCCCGCGGTGAAGTAGGCCGGAGAATGCCGTAGCGTGGGGTGGGCTGTCAACCGGAATCGGAAAGAAGGGCGGTTTCGACATAGGGGATTTTCGGGAGGACCGCGCACTGAGTCGCGGACCGCCGCCATTCGCAGCCAGGCACGCCCCCTGGCTCCGCATCCCCGAACTTCCCGTCCTGCCTGCCCGATTCGCGGATGAGCCCGTGCGCCCCACATCGGTCGGTCTCGTCTCATCGATGCTGCCGCGGGCAGCGCTGGATCCTGATTCCCGCTATCAGCGGCCCCAGATATCCAATATCCGCGATCGCCGCACTTCCGCATATCCACGGATTCCCGAGGACATACCTGCCCTCGTTCCGGCGGACTCCCCCCGCCCAAGATCGCCGCGGATCCTGCTAAGATCCCTCCACAGTCGGTCGTTTCCGCCTCGGCCACCGCTGCTGTGAGGACTTTGAGCGCTGAGCCACTGGGCGAACGGAGCGTGCGGGGTGGCCGGGATTGTGGAGGTCTTGTTAATAAGTTGTTCTGTGGCCGTCGGAATTGCTGGTGAGAGATGCCGAACTGCTTCGACTGGTGCTGAATGACAAACGCCGTGAGGGAAATTGAAGGAGACATCGTCGG
>NYZA01000078.1 GCA_002686955.1 Gemmatimonadota bacterium | reverse complement strand
TGACGAGCGATCGTGGATCGCCGTCGCGACGATCTCCTTGCCGGTCCCGCTCTCCCCCACGATCAAGACCGTGGTATCGGAGGGCGCGACGGAGCGGATCAGCTCGTAAACATGGATCATCCCATCCGCCTGCCCAATGAAGCCCTTGAGCTCCCGCCGCTGCTCGAGCCGCTCGGTCAGCCGATCTCGATCGAGCACCAGCCGCTGATGCTCGAACGCCCGGCGCACCACCAGCAGCAGTTTTTCGTAGCCGAAAGGCTTCTCGATGAAGTAGAAGGCCCCCTTTTTGACCGCCGTGATCGCAAGGGCGAGGCTCGAGAAAGCGGTGACGACGACGACCTCCGTCACCGGCGAAACGGCGAGCACCTCTTCGACGAGGTCGACTCCCGACATGTTGGGAAGACGGTGGTCGGTGATCACCAGATCGGGAACCCATTCGCGCACCGAATCCAGGGCTTCTTCCGCCGACTCCGCCGTCCGGACCTCGTACCCCCCGTGCCGCAAGATCTCCACGAGCGATTCCCGGTAGGAGCGGTCGTCCTCGACCACGAGAATGCTCTTGCCGTCGAATTCGTCGTTCGAGTCGATGAGGGTCATGATGATGAGAAATGAGGACAGAGTGCCGCGAGCGCACAGGTGGGACAACGGGGTGAGCGGGCCGAGCAGACCAGGCGCCCGTGACGGATCAGCCGGTGGCTTATCGCGATCCAGTCGTGCTTCGGGACGAGGTTCATCAGCTCGATTTCGATTCTTCGAACATCTCGCCTCTCGACGCTCAGTCCCAGCCGCCACGCGAGCCGGGCGACGTGGGTGTCCACGACGATCCCTTCCGCGATTCCCCAGCAGACGCCCAGCACGACATTGGCCGTCTTGCGGGCGACGCCTGGAAGGCGGATGAGATCCGACATGGTGGACGGGACCTCGGCGGCATGCTCCTCGACGATCAAGCGCGCCGCCCCCCGCAGGTGTCGCGCCTTGTTGCGGAAGAGCCCGATGGAGCGGATTTCGGCCTCGATCTCGGTCTGATCCGCTTCCGCCATGTCCAGAGCTCGGGGAAAGCGACGGAAGAGCTCTGGGGTGACGAGATTCACTCGCGCGTCGGTCGACTGTGCCGACAGAACGGTCGCGACCAGGAGCTGCCACGGGTCGGCGTGATCGAGCGCGCAGTCAGCATCGGGATAGAGGCGAGCAAGCTCGTTCAGGACGGGTGCGGCCTTCCTCTCACGATCGGCGATGCCGCTCGTCGCGGAGGGCGACTCAGCAAGGCCGCGCTTCATGGCAAGAGCTTTCCCGGGTTCATGATTCCGCTCGGATCAAAAACCCGCTTCAGCTCTCTCTGCAGCGCGATCACCGGGTCCGACTGCTCCCACGGAAGAAAGCGCCGTTTGGCGATCCCCAACCCGTGCTCGCCGCTGATCGTGCCTCCGAGATCGAGCGCCGCCCGAAACACCTCTTCCGACGCTCTCACCGCGCGGTCTCGATCGCCCGGCTCGTCCCAGAGCAGGTTGACGTGCAGATTCCCCTCTCCCGCGTGTCCGTAGGTCGACATATCGATGCGGCTGCGATCACGGATCTTCTCCACACGCGCCACCAACTCCGGGACGTTCGCCCTGGGCACGCCGACATCTTCGCTGATCGAAAAGCGCCGCCCTTCCTTGATCGATGCGGAGAGATCGCGGCGAACCGACCAGATCGCTTCTCTCTGGCTTTCGCTGGCGGCCACGGAGGTGTCCGCGGCTCCATGCGCGAGGAGCAGCTCACCAACCGCTTCCATGACCGCATCGATCGAACCGTCTTCCCGCTCTGCGTCGAGCTCGATGAGGAGCACCGCCCCGGCATCGGCGGGAACGTCGAACCCTCCCTTCGCTCGCGCCGCTTCGAGACTCAGCGTATCGATGAACTCGGCGGCGCGCAGATCGACGCCCGATGCGGCCAGGTGGGCCACAGCGGAGGCGGCGTCGGCGGTTGCTCGAAAATAGGTGAGAAGGGTCCGTACGGCCCTCGGTAACGGACGCAGGCGGAGGGTAATCGAGGTGACGACGCCCAAGGTCCCCTCGCTGCCGACAACGAGCGCGGTGAGATCGTAGCCCGCGACGCCCTTGAGGGTTCTCCGCCCCAGCCGGATGAGATCTCCGCCGGCGACCACGAGGTCGAGCCCCAGCACGTACTCCCTCGTCACACCGTACTTCATCGACGATGGGCCACCTGCATTCGTGGCGACATTGCCCCCCACGGTGCAAGTGGCGAGGGAGTTCGGATCGGGCGGATAGAGGAAGCCCTCTTCCGCAACTAGGCGCCGAAAGTCCCCGGTCACTACGCCGGGCTCGATCTCGGCGACCATCGATGTCTTGTCGATCGCATTCACGCGCTTCATCGGACTGAGATCGATTACCAGACCCCCCGCGCTCGGAACGCAGCCGCCCGCCTTCCCCGTTCCGCCACCGCGCGCCGTGATCGGAACTCCATGTTCCGCCGCCACCCGGACCGCCTCACCCACTTCGGAGGCGGATCGCACCCGCGCTACGGCCGAGGGCAGCACCGGTCCCACTCCCGACTCATCGCCCGCGAAGGAGGGGAGCCGGTCGGCGTCGGTCAACACACGGTCGCGTCCGAGGGCGCTCTCGAGCGCCGCGATCCAGAACTCGGGGGCGGAAGACATAAGAGAAAGCATAGCTCCCTTCGGGCTCTCGATCGGCCCCGATCCGGTACAATTCGGGCAGTCATTTTGGATACACACCATGTTGCGATCGAATACCCGCCGAATCGAAGAGAGGCTGAGAGCTGTCGAACGGGCATTCCTCCCCGATGTGGAACGAAGAGCGCTGCCGCCGGGCGTGACTATCCCCACCGATCAGGGCGATCTACTGGACGGTGCCGAGAAGGTCCTTCGCGAGCGCTCGAGAGGAAAACCGGATCCCGCTCTCGCGGAACGCATCGCAACTCTTCGGTCCTGGAGGAGTCGCGCGCCCGGCACGGACGGTCTCCGAGACTATTCGGGGCGATTCGGATTCGCGGGTGTGCTGCGCTTCGACACATCGAGCGGCCACCGAATCTACCGGATCGAGGCGGAGACTCTTCCCCGTCACATCAACAATCTGCATCTGATCCTTGGAGGCGAAGGCACCCTTCTGCACGACGCTGGGTCTTTCCTGGACTCGACCTGGAGGGACCTGGGGGTCGGATTCGCCGCCATACGTTCGGGGTGGGGAGAGCAGACACGAATCGAAGATGTGGACGATATCGTCGTGAGCCATTCACATATCGACCACTTCGGTGGATGCGCGTGGTTCAAAGAGAATACCGGCGCCCGCATCCACGTACACGAGCTCGATTTCAGGGTCCTGGTCGACTTCGACGAGAGAATCGCCTTCGCCGAGAAAGAGCTGGAAATCTTCTTCGAACGAGCAGGTCTCTCGGGTGATGAAAGTGACGAACTGCTCTCTCTTTATGTTTCGACAAAGGCGCTGGTCAGATCGTGCGAGGTCGACCGCATACTTCGCGATGGTGATTTCATACAAGCCGGTATCGAGGTCATCCACACGCCCGGGCACTGCCCCGGTCAGATCTGTCTCCGCCTCGGAGACCACCTGCTCACCGCCGACCATGTGCTCCCCGATATTTCGCCCCACGTCGGTCCAGAGTCGATCACACCACATACCGGAGTGACTCACTATCTGGAAGCGCTGGAGAAGGTAGCGTCGATCGAGGGGATTCGTCGTGCGCTGCCGGGGCACGGTGAGGCGATCGACGATCTATACGGCCGCGTCGACAGGATCATGGTGCATCACGATCGCAGACTCCACAAGGTAATCACGCTCTGTGAAGAGCCACGCACGGTTCTGGATATCTGCGCCGGCCTATTCGGAAGACGCACCGGCTACCACCGCATTCTTGCGCTGCAAGAGACGGGGGCGCACGTCGAGCATCTGCACATGACGGGACGACTCAAGATCGCGAATCTCGACGAGATCGAGTGCGGATCCGCCTCGGCATACCGGTATATGCGGCGGGAGGGGATCGAAACTGGCGGCACCTTCAGACGAGAGAACGCAGCAGATTCTTGACCGCGATCCGCGTCGTGACTTTCGCGGCGAGATCACGGATCGCCGTCGCGGCCGAACCGTCCGGATCACGTAAAACGATCGGATCCGCCTCGTCGGCCCCGATGCGCATCGCGAGGTCGACCGGGATCTCTCCCAAGAGGGGCAAGCCCAGTCTGTCGGTGGCGGATTTCGCTCCGCCATGTCCGAAGAGGTAGTGACGCTTGTCGCAGGCCGGGCAGATGAAGTAGCTCATATTCTCGACGACCCCGAGGGTCTCGATCTGTACATCGTCGAACATCGTCTTTCCCCGCTCCACGTCTTCGAGCGCAACTCCTTGCGGCGTTGTAACGATCAGCGCACCGGACACCGTGACCTTCTGCGAGAGGGTGAGCTGTATGTCTCCAGTGCCTGGAGGCAGGTCAAGCACCAGATAGTCCAGAGAGCCCCAGCTCACGTCGTCGAGGAACTGCGTCAACGCTCCATGAAGCATCGGTCCGCGCCACACCATCGGCGTGTCTTCCTCGACCATATAACCCATCGACAGAACCGACACTCCCTGGACCCGACCCGGGCGTATTCGCCGCTCATCGTCGTAAGTGGGCGCACCGTCTCGTCCCATGATCGTCGGGACCGACGGACCGTAAACGTCGCAGTCGAGCAGCCCCACCCGAGCGCCATCTCGCGCAAGAACCATAGCGATATTCGCGGCCAAAGTAGATTTCCCGACGCCCCCCTTGCCGGAAGCCACGGCCACGACGTTTTTCACGTCGGCGATCGTTTCGCCAGCGTCTCGGCCGGCCACCTCGACCCTCTCGTCGATCGTCACACCCTCGATCCCCTCGACTCCGGCGGCGGCGCGCTCCACGCTCTCCACGATGTTTGCCTTGTCTACGTAGCGATGCGATGGCAAGACCAGGTCGATCCGTGCTTTCCCCCCTCGCACCTGTATGTCGCGCACCATGCCAAGACGAACGATGCTCTCCTTCGCGTTAGGATCGACGACCGCCTCGAGCACCGTGCGAACCGATTCGTTCGCGGAAACGCTCATGCCTTCAGAACCCCAGAGTCAGCTTCGCCGCCTCACTCATCATCGTGGGACTCCAGGGTGGATCCCAGACCACTTCCAACTGCGTGCTCCTTATCTCATCGAGCTGCCTGATCTTCAGCTCGACCTCGGCCGGCAACTCACCAGCGACAGGGCACATCGGCGAGGTCAGAGTCATCTTGATGAAAGCGTTTTGGCTCTTGTCGATCTCCACTCCGTACACCAACCCGAGCTCATAGATATCGATCGGGATTTCCGGATCGTACACCGTTCGCAGCGCTTCCACGACGGCGCTCCTCAGCTCCGCCGTCGCCCCATCGCCGTGCACGATCTCACCGTTCTGTTCACTTCGATCGCTCTTGTCTTCCGATCTGATGGAATTCGCGGCCCGATTCTCGATGCGGGTATCGTCCGGCGTCTCGTCGGCTCTCGATTGAAAGAAACTCATTATTTCGCCGCCTATTCAGTGCTCACTGGTTCGTCGGTTCCGCGTAGAGCGGCCCGGAGCGTGTGCCACGTGAGGGTGGCGCATTTGACGCGCAATGGATAGTCCCGCACACCGCCAAATACCTGCAGCTTGCCCACCTCGGCCTCATCGGCGAGGCCATCCCCGGCCACGAGTGCGTGAAAGCTCTCGAAAAGCGCTTCCGCTTCTTGCTCTTCCTTCCCCTTGATCGCTTCCGTCATCATCGACGCTGAAGCCATTGAGATGGCACAGCCGTCTCCCACGAAGCGAATATCGGCGATCTTGTCCTCCTCCATCTTAACGAACACGGTAATTCGATCGCCGCAGAGAGGATTGAAGCCGTCGGCCGAAAAAGTGCAATCATCCATCTCCCCACGATTGCGGGGTCGTCTATAGTGATCCAAGATCATCTGCTGATAGAGATCTCTGAGATCGGACATCAGGCAAAAACCTCTCTCACTTCCAGGACCGCACGGACTAGTGCATCGACGTCGTCGTCATCGTTGTAGATGCCGAAGGAGGCGCGTGCCGTCGCGGGAATTCCCAAACGGTCCATCACGGGCTGCGCGCAATGATGACCGGCACGTATCGCCACACCTCTGTGGTCCAAGATCGTTCCCACATCGTGCGGATGAGCGCCCTCCACCACAAAAGAAACGACTCCGACCTTCTCCCGTGCAGTGCCGATCAAGCGCACGCCGCCAATACTGGAGAGGCGTTCCGAGGCATGCGCGACGAGCCGCGCTTCGTGCGCGCTCACCTCGTCTCGGCCTATCGCGGCGATATAGTCGATCGCGGCTCCCATGCCGATCGTCCCCGCGATGTTGGGCGTTCCAGCTTCGAACTTGTGCGGAATTGCGTTGAAGACCGTCTTCTCGAAGGTTACTTGTCGAATCATGTCGCCGCCGCCTTGATAGGGTGGCATCGCATTCAGGTGTTCTTCCCGTCCATAAAGAGCGCCGATACCGGTCGGCCCGTACATCTTGTGTGCACTGAAAGCGTAGAAATCACAGCCCAGCGCCCGAACATCCACCGGAACGTGGGGTACCGCTTGCGCTCCATCAACCAGCACGGGAATTCCGTGGTCGTGCGCAAGACTCACCAGCTCCTTGATAGGATTGGTGGTTCCTAGCGCATTCGATATGTGTACCAACGCGACCATCTTCGTTCTGGGACCGATCAGGTCACGGTAAGCATCGATATCGAGAGTTCCGTCATCAAACATCGGAATCACTCTGAGCCGCGCCCCGATCTCGTCGCAGAGCATCTGCCAGGGGACGATATTCGAGTGGTGCTCCAGAGCGGAGAGGATCACCTCATCGCCCGAGCCCACGGCTCTTCTCCCGAAAGTCTGCGCAACGAGGTTGATTGCGTCGGTCGTGCCGCGAGTGAAGATGATCTCGCGCGTCGATTCCGCGTTGATGAAATGACGCACCTTCTCCCTCGCGCCTTCGAAGGAGTCGGTCGCCCGCCGGCTGAGTTCGTGGACCCCTCGATGCACATTCGCGCAATCGTCTCGGTAGAAACCGGCGATCGCTCGGACCACCGGCTCCGGTGTTTGACTGGTGGCGGCGCTGTCGAGATAAACAAGCCGATTTCCGTGAATCGACTGCTGGAGCACGGGAAAATCAGCGCGAATCCGCACGACATCGAGCGAAACTCCCTGCTCTCGTTCGGCGGGCACAATCATGCCTGTTCCTTTCCGTTGGCTTCTACCGCCGGCATCAGGGCCAAAGCGAGGCTCTTGGCGATCGTTTCCTGACCGATGCGATCCAAAACGTCCGACACAAACGCCCGACTCAATACCGCCCGCGCCTCCGCGACACCGAGACCCCTCGATCTCAGATAGAAGAGAGCAGCCGGATCGAGCTGTCCGACCGTAGCTCCATGCGCGCACTTCACGTCGTCGGCATAGATCTCCAGCTCCGGTTTCGTATCCACCCGCGCATCGGTCGAGAGCAGAAGATTCTGGTTCCTCTGCACCGCATTGGTCTTTTGCGCGTCGGGTCGAACGAGAACTCGACCGTTGAACACGGCTCTGCCGCGCTCCCCCAAAATGCCCTTGTATGTCTCTCGACTCGTACAGCTCGGCTCGGTATGATCGACAAAGGTGTGGTTGTCGACATGACGATTCCCGAAAGCCGAGTACACGCCCCAGAGCTCGGCTTCCGATCCAGCTTCATTTAGCGCCACGTTCGTATCGATTCGAGCCAACGAGGCGCCGACCGAAATATTGAAGCCTTGGTAACGGCTGTGCGCCCGCTGGAGAACCTGCACGGTTGCCGTGTGATGCGCCGCGCTTGCTTCGTTCTCGATCCGGATATGTCGAAGCCGAGCATTCGCGCCCAGGGAAAGCTCGCTCACGGCGTTGTTGTAGTAGGCGGGCCGATCGGCGCCGGGAGCGTAATCCTCGATCAGCGTCGCTTCGGCGTCCTTCATGGCGCAAAAGAGCATGCGTGGATGGTGCGCGGCCTCCCGTGACGACAGAAAGCGCACGTGGATCGGCCGTTCGACAACGGCTCTCTCCGGAAGATAGATCGCCGCGCCATCTCGGAGATACGCGGTGTTCAGCGCAACCAGGGATCGATCCTCGAAATGCGCCAAAGCGGATAGACCTTCGCGCACCCAACTCTCACCCCGAGAGAGCGCGTCGGCGATCGAGACGATTCGCACCCCCCGCGGCGCTACGCCCAGATCGGAAAGGCGCTCTGCGAACACGCCGTCGACGAAGACGATTGAGATCGGATCAAGGCCGACAAAGGGAGTGTGCTCGATCGAGTCGCCGCCATCGCGCGCTCGTTCGCCCGCATCGATCCCACCCCACCGATAACCTCTCGAGCGGATCGCGCTGAGGTCAGTGTACTTCCAGGCCTCCTGCTTCGGAGTAGGCAGCCCATGCGCATCGAAGGAGGCGGCAGCTCGGCGCCGAAGCTTCGCGAGCCAATCCGGATCACCGGCCAGGCCATCTCGATCCAGATCGGCGAGCAAAGGGTCGATCTTCTTGCCGGCAGCGAGAGCAGTCACGACCGCACCGGCCGGGCTTCGGGTGAGGTCTCGAGCCAGGCGTAACCCTGCTTCTCAAGATCGAGAGCCAGAGTCTTGTCGCCCGACTTCACGATCCGCCCCCCGGAGAGGACATGCACAAAGTCGGGCTGCACGTAGTCCAAGAGACGCTGATAATGGGTAATCAAGATGATCGCGTTGTCATCTCGCCGCAGCTTGTTGATGCCGGTGGCCACGACCCGCAACGCATCGATGTCGAGTCCGGAGTCGGTCTCATCGAGAATGGCCAGCTTCGGGTCGAGGACCGCCATCTGGAAAATCTCGTTCCTTTTCTTCTCGCCGCCGGAGAAGCCCTCGTTCACCGCGCGGCTGAGAAGCGATTCGTCGAGCTCCATCAGCGCGGCCCTCTCCTTCATCAATTTGATGAAGTCGAATGCATCGAGTTCCTCTTCGCCCCGGTGCTTGCGAATCGCGTTGAGGGCCGCCTTCAGGAAGTAATTGTTGTTCACTCCAGGGATCTCGACCGGGTACTGGAACCCCAAGAACACCCCTTCTCGAGCCCGCTCTTCCGGTTCGAGAGCGAGCAGATCGTCGCCTTCGAAGGTCACGGCCCCCTCGGTGACCTCGTAGCCAGGTCTTCCGCTGAGCACATGCGCCAATGTGCTCTTGCCGGATCCGTTCGGCCCCATCACGGCATGCACCTGCCCCGCGCCGACATCGAGGTCGATTCCGTTCAGGATCGGTTCTCCAGCGACACTTGCGTTCAGATTCTCGATCTTCAACAACATCGTTTCAGACCCTCTTGTCGGTATCATCCGACTGCGCCTTCCAGACTGACGCCCAACAGTTTTTGTGCCTCCACCGCGAATTCCATTGGAAGCTCGCGCAGAACCTCTTTGCAGAATCCGTTCACGATCATCGACACGGCATCTTCCATCGAGAGACCTCTGCTCTGACAGTAGAAAAGCTGGTCCTCACCGATCTTCGAGGTAGAAGCCTCGTGCTCCACGGTCGACGACTCATTGCGCACTTCGAGATAGGGAAAGGTGTGGGCACCGCAGCGATCTCCCAAAAGCAGCGAATCGCACTGAGAGTAGTTGCGAGCGCCTTCCGCGCCCTTCTGTATCCTGACCAGGCCGCGATATGCGTTCTGCCCTTCGCCCGCTGAGATCCCTTTCGACAGGATGGTCGATCGGGTGTTCTTTCCTATGTGGATCATCTTCGTACCGGTATCGGCTTGCTGCTTGTTGTTGGTCATCGCAACGGAGTAGAACTCGCCGACCGATTCATCGCCGATGAGCAGACAGCCCGGATACTTCCAGGTGATCGCGGATCCAGTCTCTACCTGTGTCCAGGAGATCTTCGAACGGGCTCCCCGGCAAGCGCCGCGTTTGGTCACGAAGTTGTAGATTCCTCCCTTTCCCTCCTTGTCGCCGGGATACCAGTTCTGAACCGTGGAGTACTTGATGTCCGCATCTTCCAGGGCGATGAGCTCGACGACCGCCGCGTGAAGCTGATTCTCGTCCCGCATCGGCGCGGTACAGCCTTCGAGATAGCTCACCCTCGCCCCTTTGTCGGCCACGAGAAGTGTTCTCTCGAACTGGCCCGTCTTCGCGGCGTTGATTCGGAAGTAGGTCGACAGCTCCATCGGGCATTGCACCCCTTCCGGGATGTAGGCGAAAGAACCGTCGCTGAAGACCGCCGAGTTCAGAGTCGAATAGAAATTGTCGCCCGGCGGCACCACCGTCCCCAGATACTTGCGCACGAGATCGGGGTGGTTCCGCACCGCCTCACTGAAGGAGCAGAAAACGATCCCGAGATCGGAGAGCTTATCTTTGAATGTCGTCGCTACCGAAACACTGTCGAAGACAGCGTCGACCGCGACTCCCGCGAGAGCCGCCCGTTCCGAAAGGGGAATGCCGAGCTTCTCGAAGGTCTCGAGGAGCTCGGGATCGACCTCATCGAGGCTCTTGGGGGCGTCCTCTTTGCTCTTCGGCGCAGAGTAGTACGAGATCTCTTGGAAATCGATCGGGGGGTAGTGGACATGTGCCCACTTCGGCTCGACCATCCGGATCCAGCGCCGATAGGCCGCCAGGCGCCATTCGAGCAGCCACTCGGGCTCTTCTTTCTTCGCCGAGATGAAGCGGACGATCTCTTCGCTCAGTCCCGGGGGCGCCGAATCGGCTTCGATATCGGATACGAAACCGAAGCGATACTCCTGCTCGACGATCTCATTGAGCGCAGCATCGACCGCGACCGGTTCTCGAGGCGTCTCCATCCTCAGGTCTCGATTTCACTCAGGTTCAAGGTTCGATCGCCGCTGATCTCGGCGAGGCTCACGCCCTCGAGAGCATCACGCACGACCCTGTTGATCCGCGCCCAGGCACCCTGCACTCTGCAGATCGACTTCTGCTCGCAATCCGATGCTTCGGCGGGAAGGCAAGCGGTGAGGCCGATCGGCCCCTCGAGGGCCACGATTATCTCCGCCACCGACATCGCCGCGGCTGGACGCGAAAGCCGATACCCGCCCTTCGTCCCCCGATGCGAGGCGAGGAGCCCGGAACGGGTGAGCTCGGTGAGGATCTTGCCGACCATCGGCAAGGGCAACCTCGCCGCGTCGGAAAGCCCCCGGGCGGTATGGACTCCGGCGCCTTGCTCCCGCTGTGCCATGAGGCTCAGCAGAACGATGCCGTAGTCGGTTTGGCGGGTGATTCTCAGCAACTCGAATGATCTTTCCGGGTCGGCCCCAAGTCCAATACGACCAAAATAGTCGAGATTCCAAAGATAGTGGTCTTTCGCCTCGATTTTCAAGGGTTTCTTTGGATTACTCGCGGGTGCGCCTTGCGATCAGGGAGTCCCCGTAGACCTCGATGAAGCGGTCCATTCCGAAGAGACCAAGCTCCAACGCGATCCGGTCCTCCATCCGGGATTGGCGGTGCTCCAGACTCAGGCCGAGCGCGTCAGCCTGACCCGCCGCCATCAAGAGAATCAGCCGGAGCGCCGGTTCGAGTCCAACAGCCGCGTCGACGTCCCTCGCATCGATGGTGATCTCACCTTTCAGCTCATCCCCGGAGAGCGCGGAGAGGCCGAACTCGACCCCCTCGATCAGTCTCGAATTGACTAGTTTGGCGGCCAGACCGCCCCGGTGGACCGCGGCCGGGGATAGCCAGCCGTGCAGATGCCAGTCCTCCGAAAGCCGCTCGATTCGGCGAGCGATGCGGTTCACCGGTCCATCGCCGGACAAGCGTGCCCGGCCCCGCCGCAGCTCAACGCCCTCGGTGGCGAGAAGAAGGGTGCCCTGATCGCGTCCGAGCACCCACCCGTCCGGAGGTTCCACGAAATCGGCGACCGGCCGCACCAAGGGCCACACGTTCAAGGCCGCAACGGTGGTTCCCCGCTTCCCCTCGCCCGCCTCGATAGAACAGGTCGCTTCCCGGGGGAGGGCGAGCCGCATCAACGCCCTCTTCCCCACATCCGATCGAAACGCAACCCCGGCGATCCAGTCTCGCGCGCCCCCCTCTTCCGCCGCCTCCTCTACCCTCCCGAGCTCGTCCAGCAGGCGGAGTAAGAAAGCCCCGGCCCCCGGATCTCCGCTCAGGTCCCGCAGATGGGCATAAGCGACCGATTCCGGTCCGATCACTCGGGCGCTCGGGACCCGCGGACCCGAGGAGAACACCCAGCAAGCCGCTCCGGCGAAGATCGCGAGCGCCGCCAAGAGCAACCAGGCGCAGCCGGACCTTCGCATCAACGGCGCCCTCCCATTTCTTGTTCCCGGATCAGCTCTTCGTAGCGAAAACACGACACCACGTGGTCGTTCACCATCCCCACCGCCTGCATGAAGGCGTAGCAGATCGTCGGTCCCACGAATTTGAATCCTCTCGATTTCAGCTCCTTGGCCATGGACGTCGACTCAGGCGTTGCCGCCGGGATCTGATCGAGGCTCATCCGGCGGTTCGTCTTCGTCCGGCCCTCGGTGAACGACCAGAGAAGCTCGGAGAAGCTCGTCCCCCCCTCACGCAACTTCAGCCATGCCCGCGCGTTGCCGATCGCGGCATCGATCTTCGCTCGGCTGCGGATGATGCCGGGGTCGGCCAGCAGCTCGTCGATCCTGCGCTGGTCGAAAGCGGCGACCTTCTCCGGCTCGAATCGATCGAAGGCCTGGATGAAACGCTTCCGCTTGCGAAGCACGGTGATCCATGCAAGACCCGCCTGGAATCCATCGAGAACCAGCTTCTCGAAGAGGGCGCGATCGTCGAACACCGGCACCCCCCACTCCTCATCGTGGTAGGCGACGTAGAGCGGATCGACTCCGGGCCAGGCGCAGCGCTTCGGAGGATTCATCGCGGGCAATCATATCGGGACCAGCCTCCACGGGCTATCCTATCGACATGATGCGCCCAACCGTAATCTTGAGCCATTGTGACAGCTACGACAGCCGGCGGATACGCCGTTTGATCCGTGAGGGTCTGGATACCCTCGATCTGCGCCCCCGCGGGCGAACGCTCGTCAAGCCGAACGTCGTGGCCTCCGGGCCGGAATTCCCCCACGCCTACACCCGGCCCGAGTTCATCGAAGGGGTTCTGCTCGCCCTCAAGGACCGGGGGAAGCGGATCCGCGAGCTGGCCGTCGGCGAACGGTGCGGCATCACGATGCCCACGCGCTACGCATTCCGACATGCGGATTACTACCCCATGGCGCAGCGTGTCGGAGACGTGCGGCTTTTTCACTTCGACGAGCTCTCCCAGGTTGAAATCCCCCTCTCCCACCCGGAACGGCTTCGCCCCGGCCTCTTCGTGCCCGAGCCGGTCGCGCGCGCCGATTTCTTCGTGAACTGCCCGAAGTTCAAGGCCCACCCCTGGACCACCGTGACCTTCAGCATGAAGAACTACATCGGGATCCAGGACGACCGCCACCGCCTGCTCGACCACGACCACGCCCTGAACCGCAAGATCGCCGATCTCCAGTACGTTCTTCAGCCCCAATTCATCGCGATCGACGCGATCGTCGCCGGCGAGGGGCGCAT
>NYZA01000077.1 GCA_002686955.1 Gemmatimonadota bacterium | reverse complement strand
GTAGAAGGGCGAGAGGTGACGCACCTTGTCGAGAGAGAAGCAGAGCATGACCGCAACGATGTCCGCACCCCTGGCCGTCATGGCGCCCGCGGAGGCACCGGAGGGGGAGCGTAGCGAGCCCGAAGGGGCCGGAGAGGGCGCCATGACGGCCAATCCTTCTCCTGGAAGTCTTGGGCCTGATCCAGAGGTTCCTCCGAAAGCGCGCCGCCGCCGGTTTACGGCCAGCTACAAGCTGCGCATCCTGCGTCTGGCGGATGGATGCAGTGAGCCGGGCGAGATTGGTGCGTTGCTTCGGCGTGAGGGGCTCTACTCCTCACTTCTGTCGAGTTGGCGCCGGCAGCGATCCAGCGGTGAGTCGGCGGGATTGGCTCCGAAGAAGCGTGGACGCAAGGCCAAGCCCGAGAACTTCGTCGTCCGCGAGAACCAGCGCCTGCGACGGGAGAACGAGCGATTGCGCGAGCAACTTCGCAAGGCGGAGACAGTCATCGACGTCCAAAAAAAACTCTCCACTCTTCTCGGGATCAGCCTCTCGAGCCAGGGCGAGAGCGGAAGGAACGACTGATGGTCGCCGCTGACCTCGCCGACTCCGTTGGTGTTGTCTCTGCCTGCGAGGCACTGGGAGTTTCGAGGGCCAGCTGGTATCGCCACCACCGTCCGCGACCGAAGGAGCCTGCGGCCCCACGTCCCGTCCCGTCGCGAGCACTCAGCGCGGGCGAGCGTCAATGCGTCCTCGATATCCTCCACTCTGAGCGCTACGTGGATAGGGCACCAGCCGAGGTTGTAGCGACTTTGCTCGACGAGGGGCGCTACGTGTGCTCTGAGCGAACCATGTATCGCATTCTGGAAGCGAACAAGGAGGTGCGCGAGAGGCGCAATCAGCTGCGCCACCCTGTCTACCAGAAGCCGGAGCTGCTCGCTACCGGCCCCAATCAAGTCTGGTCATGGGACATCACCAAGCTGCGCGGCCCGGTCAAATGGTCGTGGTTCTACCTCTACGTCATCATCGATATCTTCAGCCGCTACGTGGTGGGCTGGATGGTCGCTGAGCGTGAGAATGCTGCACACGCGCGGCGTCTGATCGCCCAGACCTGCGAAAAGCAAGGCGCCACCGATACGGACTTGAGCCTGCACAGCGACCGCGGTGTACCGATGACCGCCAAGACCACGGCCCAACTGCTGGCCGATCTCGGCGTCAACCGCTCACTCAGCCGACCGCATGTCTCGGACGACAACCCATTCTCCGAGGCCCAGTTCAAGACCCTGAAGTACCACCCCAGCTTCCCCGGCCGTTTCGGCGTCATCGAGGATGCCACCGCTTTCTGTCGCTCGCTCTTTCGCTGGTACAACACCGAACACCGCCATGCTGGCATCGCAATGCTCACGCCGGAGGCAGTCCACTACGGTCGAGGCAAAGACGTGCTGGAACGTCGCCGCGCAGTCCTCGGAGCCGCATACGATCGGCACCCAGAACGCTTTGTCCGACGACCCCCCTCACCGGGCTCACTGCCCACCGAAGTCTGGATCAACCCACCACGCCGACATCTTGCCCGCGAGCGAGTGACATCGGCACTAAATAACAACCCATGATGTCTCAAAGTCGTTGACAGGTTCCGAGGAGCCGTGTTTGCATTCTTCTCTCCTTAAGGCTTCGACACGAGCTGTGCCGGACCAACTGGAGCATGGGTCGAAAGCTCCTGGAAACCGCTCACTCCAACCGCCCCATCAGCCCTTCGACCTTCTCCGCGAGCAGGTCACGGGCGCTCGGATCCACACGAGGTGCCCGCTTTCGGACCCCCGCGAAGCACTTCGAGAGCGCTTTCCGCTCCCCGGCGCCAAGAGCGGAGCTCGGCCCCTCCTTCTCGCCGGCCCTCTCCAAGACCAATGTGCTCCGTTCGGCGTGAGCGCGCTCGCGGATCGCGGTCCAGTGGAGCAGATTGGCGTCTAGCAGAACGAAGGGGAAGTTCGGATTCGGGTGGGGTCCGATGCGCAGCAGGCGATCCCCCCGAACCAACCCCCTCAGCCCCTCGACCGAAGCGATCGGCTGTCCGGAGCGCCAGAGCGCCCCCCCCGCTCCCATCGCCGCGCCGAGCACCGCGCCCAGCATGAACGAGGCTCCCCCCACCGCCACATCGACCGCGCCTCCCGTCACCGCGCCCAGGGTCGCACCCAGGGCCAGGAGCTGACGCGGCGCCAGTCCCAGCGGCTCCCAGCGGGCCGGATCGAAGAGATCCTCCTCCCAGACCGGGCGATCGGCCGCCTCGGCATGCTCCAAGCGTGCATGCTTGTACAGCGCCTCGATCTCGACGCGCGCTTTCTCCTCGAGCTTTCTGAGGTCGTCGTGGAAGCGCTTAGTCAGCCTGGCCTGGTGATCCTCCGGATCGTCCCCGGAAGGGATCGGCACCCGCAATCCGTGCACGATCGATTTCGCCACCAGATCGGCGATGATTCGAGCGGAACGACGCCTGCGCCGCTTCCAGTCCAGCTCCAGCGCTTCGACGATCCGCTGGAGCCCCTCCCTCCAATGCCCCTCGTTCACCTCCCTCAAGCCCCGCAGCAATCCGATCCGCTCCCCAAAGCCCACGCGCTGCGCGTCGAACTCCCGCACCATCTGAAAATGCGCCCGCAGCTCTCCCTTCCAGCCCTCCAGATGCTCCCCTCGGCGATTGATCAGCGCGACACGAAGCGGCGCCGCCCAGCGCAAGATCTCCATTTCGGCGCGCATGTGGTCGCGAAAGGGAACCGCTCCGTCGACCACATAGAGGACCGCCGCGCCCCCCAGAATCGGCGCCAAGAGCTCACACTCGGCGCGAAAACCCGAGTCATCGCGGTGCTCCCGCACAAAGCGCTCCAGGACGCTCCCGGGTGAGCCCTCCGGGCCTCGCTCCCGCTCGATCCAGGCGAGTAGCTCGCGGGCGCGCTCGAATCCCGGTGTATCGGTCAATACGAAAAGTGTCTCGTCATCTACGACGACCGGGTAGGAGCGAGCTTCACGCGTGGTGCCTGGGCTCGGAGAAATCCGAATCGAGTCGTTTTCGGCCAAGGTCGATACAATACTAGACTTGCCTCGGTTCACGGCGGCCACGACGGCGAAGTGGATCGGTGGACTCATCTTTTCCCATCGAGTCGCGTCACCACGCGAAGGCGCGGGAGTCGAAGTGTCGCCAATGCTCGCCGCCAAATCGCGATTTGTGAATCCTCGGCCGGCGACCAGGCGCCATCGTCACGGAGCTCGACCAAACAAACCACGAGATCGCGCGAAGGGCCGAGCCTTTCGGCCGCGTCGCAAAGAAACTTGTGCAGCTCTTTCGTCGGCGGATCGAACGATTCGGCCAGAAGCAGCAACGACATAGTTTTCGGGATCGAATCGAGCGCTCCCAGCGCTTCCCCGTCTACATTCGCATCGGTCCCTCCACCCGCCGCCAGGACCTTCTCGATTCCCCATCGAAGGCGCTCTCCGGCGATCGCCTCGACCCGCGCTTCGTCGATCGGCGCGTCGCGCCAGACGATCGCCCACGCGCGCCCCTCATCGATCGGCTTCCGGTCGGTCGCCAAGCCCTCCCTGCCGGAAGGATCACCATTCGGATCGGTGCCCGGGGTCTCGACGAGAGGCAGCGTCAGACGATCGTGCAGATCGGCGAAGTCCCCCCGATCGAGATCGATCCAGCGCAGCGCCCGTCGCAGCCCGAGCTCCGAGAACCACCAGGTGAGCGCTCGCGGCACGAGCCCGTAGCAGAGCAGCGCCAGAATCAGAAAGGACCACCACCGGGCCATCAGCTCGGGCGAAAGCGCGGGTGCGCCGGTCCCCCGGAAATGCCGGCTCGCCTCGACGAGCTCCAGGCTTGGCACCGCCGCGGGCAACGCCGATCCCCAAGGAACCGAGATCGCCGCCAGCAACCCATGAATCTGCTCCGGGCGCCAATCGATCGTGCTGCGCCACGCGAAGGCGAGATCGGAGGTCGCCATCAAGAGCGCCGCCACCGCCAGCGCGCCGACGTTGAAAGAGACACCGAATATCTGCCCCAAGCGCGCCACCGACCATCGCTCGACCGCTGAGTACCAGCCCCCGACACTTCGCAACCACTCGAGATCGGCACGCAGTGCATCGCGCCGCTCCCCCTCGAAGCCCCGGCGCAACACCCAATGCACCGTGCCCCCCACCACCGTCGTCACCGCCCCCGGCGCTCGCCATCCCCCTCGCCACGCCGCCAACGCAACGATCCAGGCCACCAGCAGCAGCACCTGAAGAACGACGAACACCCCCACGAAATGCAGCAGATTGATCGGAGTCGATCCGTCGTAGCGCAGGAGCCCCAAGGCCGTCCCACCGCCGGAGATCGCGCCGGCCAAGACCAGTCCCATCGCCGCCGCCGCCACCGCCTTCTCCATGCGCGCCGCATCGCGCGCCGCCTCGCCCCCCAGGCTCCTCAGCCAGCCCCGATAGAGCACGCGCCGGTTCCCGCTCCCCTCCCCTCCGATCCTCGAAAGCGCCCGCCCGATCTCGCGATCTCGTCTGCGCAGCTCCGAATCGCTCCGTCCACGATCGCGCAAATGCTGCCGCTCCAAGGCGAAGATCTCCCCCAGACTCAGCGCCGATCGCCGCCGCGCCCCCCGCCCCTGAGCGCTACTCTCGCCCTCGATCTCTGTCGCGGTCGGTCCAATCATGCACGGGAATCTACCGCGCCCCCCGCTCCCCCGCCACACCGGACCCCCGTGAATGCCCCGAAGCCATCGAATCGGCTACCTGGAAGTGCTGCGCGTGCACGCCGGATTCCGCCGCCTCTTCCTCGCGCGCACCACCAGCCTGCTCGGCGATTGGTTCAATCTGCTAGGCATCCTCGCCCTGCTCCGCGAGGTCACCGGCTCCGACCCGCGAGTCGTAGGCGGCGTCTTCATCATCAAGCTCCTGCCCGCCTTCGTCGCCGGCCCCGCGGCCGGAGTGGTCGCCGACCGCTTCGACCGAAAGCGGATCATGATCGTCGCCGACCTCCTCCGCTTCCTCCTCGTCTCCGCCCTCTTCGCCGCCCCGCTCTTCCCCACGCACGCCACCCCTATCGTCTTCACCCTGACCTTCCTGCAGATGGCCACCGCCGCCTTCGCCGAGCCGGCCCGCCAAGCCACCCTGCCCAACCTGGTCTCGCCGAGGGCGCTCGCCGCGGCCAACGCCCTTAGGGTTCGCGAAGAATGACTTGTCATGTGGCATCCCATCTGCGCCACAATCGGCCGATCGGCGAGTGTTGTCAGCCATGCCCCCCTCAAAGCGCGCGGATCGGTATCGAGGCCAAGTCGCCCTCGAGGGGCAACGATGACTCCGCCAAACAGACGACGCCACCCGAACCTACCTTCAGACCGAGCCCTTCGAGCTTTCGAAAATGCATGAGCGATTTCCGCCCGGGAGAGGCGCTCTTCTTGAACTCCAAGGGGTAGACCACATCGTCTTGTTTGATCAGTAGATCGATCTCTTTCTGGTCTTTGTCTCGATAGAAGTAGAATGGAGCTCGCCTGCCTCGGTGCCACCAGGATTTCAGAATCTCGCCGAGAATCCAGGTCTCCAGCATCGCTCCGGACGCGGCACCCGCCTCGAGTGTCTTCGGCGTCGTCCACTCCGTCAGCCACGCACAAAGGCCGGTATCGAGGAAGTAGAGCTTCGGTGACTTGATAAGGCGTTTGGTGACATTCGAGTGGTACGGCTCGAGCAGGGGGATGATGTTCGAGGACTCGAGGATCGAGAGCCAGCTCTTGGCCGTGTTCGCCACGATGCCGACGTCGCGCGCAAGGTCGGCGAGGTTGAGGAGTTGAGCCGTGCGCGCCGCGCAGGCGCGCACGAAGCGAAGGAAGGCCAGCTCGTCGCCGACTCGCGCAAGGTCGCGAACGTCGCGCTGAAGATATGTTTGCACATAGGAGCTGAAGTAGAGATCTCGGTCGACGCTCGCGTTCGACGCGATTGCCGGGTATGACCCACGCCAGATCCGCTCATAGAGTCGAGGTAGCGACAGATCGGTCTCGTCCACAAGCCTTGCGGTCACGATGTCGCTCGTCGGCAGGAAGGGTGCACCGTTGGCATCCGTCCCGTCGAGCTCCCTACGAGACAGTCCCAGAAGGTTGGCGATCCCCACACGACCGGCCAGCGACTCGGAAACCTCGCGCATGAGGTGGAACTGCTGGGAGCCTGTGAGCCAGAAGCGCCCCGCCTCGCCGTCACGATCGGCGGCCATCTTGATAAAAGGCAGCAGGCCCGGAGCGTATTGGATCTCGTCGATGAGCACCGGCCCCGGAAAGCGTTGCATGAACATGGCTGGGTCGCTACGCGCCAGCTCGAGGATCCGGGGATCGTCGAGACTTATGTAGGTTCTGTCGGCGTCGCTGAGATGACGCAGGAATGTCGTCTTACCCACCTGACGCGCACCGGTGACCAGGAGCACTGGAAACTGCTCCGATGCTCGACGGAAGTGGGCTTCCATGGTTCTCTGGATGTACATCGCGAAATCCTCTCGCGCGTCTATGTTGCAACTCGATTGCATAATGGACGACTTCGGAGCTTCGGTCAAGCAGCCCTAGGTGGTTGGGAATCTGATCCTGCAACCCGGTCCCGAAGGCCGCGGCTTCCTCTCCAGTCCAGCAGGACATCGGGCTATCGCCCCGTGGTGGTGGCACACGAAGGCCGCGGCTTCCTTCTGGGTAGTCACTTTCCTGTTGGTTCAGCACACCTCCACCCTGCCGAGATCGAGCTTTGTGAGAGAGTTTTCATCGTACTGGTGATTTGGGGAGCGTTACGGGCGCCCGCGACCTCGCCGAGGGCGCACGCTACCTCGCGGCGCATCGCCAAGTGGCGGCCGTCATGCTGCTCAAGAGCGGCTGTGGACTCGCCGGAGCGATCTCGCTCCTGCTCACTCTCTCCGGAGAGCGCATCTACGCGATCGGCGGTCGACCGGACCTGGGAATCAGCCTCCTCTATGTGGCGCGCGCCCTCGGGACCGGCATCGGCCCGCTGCTCTCGCGCCGCATCACCGGCGAGCTCTCTTCACGAATGCGTCCGTTGCTAGGCATCGCCTTCGTTTGGGGAGCCCTCTGGTACGCCCTCTTCGCCATCGTTCATCACCCCGCCCTGACGTTCATTTGTGTCGTCATCGCGCACTTCGGAGGAAGCATCGTCTGGGTCGATTCGACCGTGCTCTTGCAGCGCATGGTTCCCGACGAATTCCGAGGGCGCGTTTTCGCCGCCGATATGGCGATGGTGACACTCATGATCGCCACGAGTACCTGGATCTACGGCGAACTGGCCGCTCTTGGAATCGATCTGCGTCTCTTGGCCGGCGCGGTGACCGGATCGTTGCTCGTTCCGGCGGCTTTGTGGACTGTCGCGGGGCGGCGGCTTTGGGGGCGGGAGGGGCGTGGCTAGCCCGGATCTCTCACCAACTTTCGTCGCGAGGCAGCGCAGATTCGTGGCCTGGCGGTGTTTCGCACCGTTTCGCGCGGAGGCGTGCTGGTTGCACGTCGCACAAAGCGAAACGGGGGGAAGTGCTGCCAGGGTGCGGAGATGCGTCGCCACAGCAGAAAGTTGGTGAGATATCCGGGCTAGCCCGCGGACGGGTTCAGGAGGTGGTGCTCGCCGGCAGCGTGCCGATCAAGCGGCCGAGATGCAGTGCTGTGTGGAACATCGCAAGTCTCCTGTTGTCCGTCACCGAGTCCTGAATACTTGCGCCGAACAAAGCGCAAAGAGGGTGCCCGGGTCCGGTAGTGCGCAATCGTTGGGCAAGCGGTCGATCATGGCGGGCGGAAACTCGTTGAAGCATCGCGTGTTACCGCCTCCACACAGATGATCCGAGGCGGAGGCGATCGCAGCGCCGCGCGTGTCCGTGCGTCCACTCTCATGGACGACCGGCCGCGATCTCCGGCACCGATCGGATACGGGCGCTCCGCTCGGAGGCCCCTCATCGGCTACACTCGGGCCTGAAACCGAACGGCAAACCGAACCGCATCCCCCCGAAGACAAGGAACCCCATGATCCCTCTCCTCGCCCTCGCGGCCGCTCTGACCCAATCTCCCGTCGCCCAAGATCCGCTCGCGGCGGCACTCGACAGGATAGAAGCCCTGGAGCAGCGAATCGAAGCGCTTCAACCCCAACCCGCTCTCATTGCCGGCCCGGTCATGGCCTACGACAGCGGCTGGATCGCCCTGACCAAGGGGGAAGAGACGACAGTGACCCACGCCGTCGGCGGCGATCCGGATCGCTATATCGTGCTCTTCGATACGCGCAGCGATGCACACGGCCAACACCACATCGGCTACGGTGGCCGGGCGCTCGACGGCATCGACCGCGGCTATACCGGTGCCTACTACTACGGGCTCGACACCAACGTCATCACGCTCCGGCGCGCCACGGACGACACCTTCTGCCATGAAGTCAAAGTGCGAATCGTCACGTACTGACGTACGCCTTCTCACGGCGTTGCTCATTGCCTTTCCGGGACCGATTGGCTGAGCCACGGCCCAGCCTCCATCCTCCCCGCTCCCTTCCGTCGAAGAGGTGACGGGCCGACTCGACGACCTCTATCGCTCGAGCTCGAGCCACGCCTCGATCCGCATGGAGGTGCGAACCAGCGATTTCTCGCGCACCATCGAGATCGAATCGTGGAGCGTCGGCGACGATTTGGCCCTCATGGTGATCCGCGCCCCGGCGCGTGAGGCCGGCACCGCCACCCTTCGCACCGAAGAAGGTCTGTGGAACTACGCTCCCAGGGCCGATCGTCTGATGCGCATCCCCCCCGCTCTGCTCTCCGACAGCTGGATGGGCAGCCATTTCTCCAACGATGATCTGATGCGAGAATCGGAGCTCGACGATGACTACGGGACGGTTCTAGATTGGCATCAAGAGGGTGATGCGCGTTTTCTTCGCGCCACCATGACTCCACATGCCGATGCCGCGGTCGTCTATACGAGCGTCGTACAGCTGCTGGAGCCCGACACCTGGCTCCCCATTCGCGTCGACTATTACGATGACAACGAGATCGTTCGCCGCATGCACTTCAGCAATGTGAAAGCGTTGGGTGATCGATCCCTGCCATCGGTCTTGGAGCTCGTGCCCAGCGACAAGCCGACCGAGCTCACCCGCGTCGTCTACGAGGAGATGGAGTTCGACATAGAGATCGACGGGAACCTCTTCACTCCGAGAGGACTGCGGCGAGCGTCGCGAAAACGCTGATGCTCAAGCTGGCGCTACGCAACCTGTCGCGAAATCGATGGCGTAGCGGGCTCACGGCCGGCGGGATCGCGGTAGCGACGGCGATGCTGATCTGGACCGAGGGGATGAACGAGGCATTCCTCTCGGAAATGGCGTCGAGCGTCACTGCCGTGGAGCTCGCCGATGCCCAGATCCACGCGCGCGATTACGTGGAAGAGCGGAGTATCTTCCACACTTTCGGCGAGGATGCGGTGCCGCTCGATCGGCTCCGAGCCCTGCCGGCGATCGATGCCGCGGCGCCGCGTGTTCTGCTATTCGGACTGATCGGAAACGAGCAACGATCCCGCGTCGGACGCCTCACCGGCGTCGATCCAGCGATGGAGCTCGAAACGACCCGCGTCGCTCGGAGCATCACGGACGGCCGATGGCTCGCCGGCCGACCGGCGCGCGATGGAGAGCCGCGCGAATGCGTTCTTGGCCGCACTCTGGCCGGCGAGCTGAAGGCCCGCGTAGGCTCGGAGCTGGTGCTCTTCCTGCAAGCAGCCGATGGATCGCTCGGCAACGATCTGCTCGAAGTGGTGGGGATCGCGCGCACGGGAAACTCGATGCTGGATCGGGCAGCGATCTACCTGCACATCGAAGACGCACAATTCCTTGGGGCGCTCGAAGGGAAATGGCACGAAGTCGCCCTCCGCCTGGACCCGAAAACCCCCGGCGCGGAGTCTCTCGCGCCGGTGAAGGAGTTGCTGGACACCGCCGCCGCGCCTGACGAAATCGTGTTGCGACACTGGAGTGAGATCGTTCCCGATCTGGCGGATATGATCGAGCTCTCGAAGCGCTCGATCTGGATCCTCTACGGGATTCTCTACTTCCTGGCTGGGCTCTGCATCTTCAATACCCAACGGATGAGCGCCTTCGAGCGAAGGCGAGAGTTCGGTGTGCTGCTGGCCATCGGCGTTACGCCGCGTCGCATGGCGGGATTGATCGTGCTCGAAACGGTATCCCTCGCCGCCATCGGCGGTCTCGCGGGCGTCGCGCTCGGCTCCGCGATCACCTGGTACCACTCCGCCTACGGACTGAACATGGGCGCATTCACCAGCACAGGTGACGGCAGCTTCAGCTACCTCGGGGTCGATTTCGCCCCCCGGCTCTACTTCCGCCTGACTCCGCGCATGGCCATCATGCCCTGGGCCACCCTCTTCGCCCTCGGATCGATCTGCGGACTCTGGCCGGCTCTGAAATCGGCACGGATCGATTCGGTGCGAGCCATCGCGGGGAGGACCTGATTTGCTGCTTCTCGCCTGGAGGAACTTGCGGCGAAACAGGATTCGCACGCTGATCACAGCTTCGGCGATCGCGCTCTCTCTCGGATTGATGCTGATTTCGCTCGGCATGGGCGACGCGATGTATGGCGAGATGACCCGCAGTGCCGCGAGGACGGCCGGCGGCGATCTGCTGATCCATGCGCGAGGGTACTGGGCGAGCGGGGATCCGGCCCGCCTGATCGAACAACCTCGCGGCATCCTCGAATCGATCCGCGAAGCCCCGGGGGTCGTGGCGGCGATTCCGCGCGTGCGAATCGAGGGACTCGTCTCATCGTCGCGAGGCAATGCGGGCATTCAGCTCATCGGTAGCGACATTTCAGAAGAGATCGCGCTGCAGGATGTCACCGCATTTCTTGTCGAAGGGGAGTTCCTGACGGGCGGGCGCAAGAGCCCGATCGTGCTCGGCCGGGGTGTCGCCGACGATCTCGGCCTGGAGATCGGCGACCGAGTCGTGGTGACGGCGAGCGATCCGGCGGGCGACCTCGTGCGGGC
>NYZA01000076.1 GCA_002686955.1 Gemmatimonadota bacterium | reverse complement strand
TGGGCGGTGGGACACAACGACGGCGCCGCGAACCAGCGCGCCCAGCTCTACCACACCCTCGACGGGGGCGCGAACTGGAACCTGTCGAGCTACCACGTCAACTGCGATCCCAGAGGGATGGACTTCGTGGACGAAAGTGAAGGTTGGGTCAGCGGCTTCTATTTGTCGAACTCCGGTCGCTATTTGCGCTACTCCGATCCGGCCCGCCGGCCCACGCTCGCCCTCGATATCACCGAGGATCATGTGACGGTCGCCCCAGGATCCACCCTCACCTACCATCTCGAAATCGAGAGTCTGATCGGACAGAGCCAGACCGCCGACGTGTGGCTCTCGGCCACCAGCCCCTCGATCGGCGCCCTCTCTCCTTATCCCCTTCTCTTGCGGGCGAACACGACCATTCCGGGCGGGACCCAAGCAACGGTCGCCGTCTCGGTCGATCTGCCACCCACGACTCCCGTCGGTCGCTACAATCTCGAGACCATCGTGGGGCCGTACATGAGCCAAGATCCAACGACCCACCTCGGCTACGCCGGGTTCGATGTGACCGTTCAATAGTCCACGATCCAAACCGCGAGGAGGCCTCCATGGATCGGAATGCCGGAATGGCCGCCGATATGCGCGAGATGGTGCTCGAGACCCTCTCGGAGGTGTTGGAGCGGGAGTTTCCCGATGACAAACAGCTCGAGCTCGATGCAAGCGAGGAGTTCCCTGAGGCCCTGATCCGGAAGATGCTCTCGCCCGAGCTCGGGCTGCATCTCGTCTTTCTTCCAGAATCGGTGGGGGGCCTGGGTGGGGGGGCGCGCGATATTTGCGCCTTCGCCGAGCGGATCGCCACGATCGACATCGGGCTCGCGACAGCTTTTCTCGGGGTTTCTCTGGGGACGGATCCGATCATCGTAGGCGGGACGGAGGAGCAGCGAGCGCACTGGCTAGGCCGAATCGCCGAAGAGGGTTGCATCGTCGCCTACGCGGTGACCGAGCCCGAAGCCGGTAGCAATCTGTCGGCACTTCGCGCAACCGCCGAGCCGATCCTTGGGGACGGAGGGGATGTCACCGGCTACCGCCTGAACGGCGCGAAGCAGTTCATCACCAACGGAGGCGTCGCCGATCTTTACACGGTTTTGGCGAAGGCCCCGGGGGGGCCCTGCTTTTTCGTCGTCGAGAAGGGGGCGAAGGGACTGGTGATCGGCAAGCAAGAGGAGAAGCATGGCATACGATCTTCGGTCACTACCGGCCTGGTCTTCGAGGATCTCGAAGTTCCGGCGAGTCATCTGCTCGGAGGCGTCGAAGGGGAAGGATTGTCCCAGGCCAACAAGGTTTTTGGTTACACACGCCTCATGGTTGGAGGGTTCGGATTGGGTGGAGCTCGCGCCGCTCTCGATCGGGCCATCGCCTATGCGAAGGTGCGGGTGCAGTCCGGATCGAAGCTCATCGACAAGCAGGGGTACACATTCAAGCTCCTCGTGCCGCACTGGATCGATCTATGCGCCGGCAAGGCATATATCGAAGAGATCGCGACCAGGCTCGATCGGGGTGAAGAGGGACTTCAGGTCGAGGGATCGATCGCGAAGCTCTGGGCGACCGAGACGGCCAACCGCGCCGCCGACGCGGCGGTCCAGGCTTTGGGCGGCTATGGCTATGTACGTGAATACCTGGTGGAAAAGTACCGCCGCGATTGTCGAATCCTGACGATCTATGAAGGCACCAGCGAGATTCAACAACATATTATCGCCCTGTACAGATGGAAAGAAACCGTGCGCTCGAAGGGCGCGTTTTATGAAGATCTGGCGGCTGAAATGGACGGACTCCACGGCTCTCGCCCCGACATCGGCGCGGATCTGGTCGCGGCGGCGGTCCGAGGGCTGAACCGGACGATCCAACACGCGCACAAATCGAAGCTGACCCGCCAACAGAGCGTGATGTTCAGTCTCGCGGACACGATAGCGACAAACGAAGTCGCGGCGGCTTTCTGTCGCCGGACCGCGGATCGTCCCACGGATGTGGATATGTGTCGCGTGTTCGCGCGAAAAGCGATGTCACAAACGCTGCGCGGAAACGAGCTCTGCGCGACCGGATTCCTCGAATCCAGCGACCATGCGGGGATTGAGGGGGCCAAGAAGCTGCAAAGCGAGCTAGTGGAGAGCCATGATTCCGCCCGAATGGCCGGGTTGCTCAGCGACATGGGAGCGGTTGGAGAAATGCTCCGATCGGACTAGACGATGGCTACTTACGATCTCGACTGTCTCTTCGTTCACGTTCCGAAGGCCGACAACCACTACCTTCCGATCGGGGACTTCTTCAACATAACCTACATGCCGATGGGGATTCCCGCCATTGCGGAACTTCTCCATGAAGAGGGCCGGCGCGTCGAGATCTGCCATCTGGGCGTGGAATGGCTGGCCGACCCGGACCAGAGCGTCGAGAATATCTATGAGGGCCGGCGGATTCGGGCGATCGGCTTCCCTCTCTACTGGCACTACCAAGCCTACGACACCATTCAGGTCGCCGCCGCGATGACCAAGGCGCACCCGGAAGCGTTCATTTTTTTGGGAGGGATCACGGCGGGCTACTTCGCGGATGAGATCATCGATCGCTATCGCTTCATTGACGCCGTGGTTCGTGGACATGGCGAATCGGTCATCACGGGTCTCCTCGCTGCCCTCAGCAACGGAGATTCTTTGGGATCGGTTCCGAATCTGATCCTCCGAGATCCGGAGACCGGGGGACCGGCCAAGACCGGGGTGTCCGCGGTGTCGCCTATCCCTCTCGACGATCTGGTCTTCGGCGATCTCGGCACGATGCGGCACGCCGACCTCTACGCCACGAGCTTCGGTTTCCCGCTGGCCTACGCCCGAGAGCTCACGGCGGATGAGAACCGGAGCATGCTCAGCATGGGGCGCGCGTTCTTCCCACTCTTCGTTGGGCGAGGCTGTCCCTGGATCTGTAGCTTCTGCGGCGGCAACCGCGGCACGCTCGCGAAGGTCAATGGCACATCGAAGGTAGTGTGGCGCGCCCAAAACCGCGTCGTCGACGACATCCGCTTTGCCCGCGAGCTCGGCTATCGAACGATGGCCCTGTGTTTCGATCCCACACCCACCCGGGACGACTACTACGTGGAACTCTTCCGTCGCATTCGCGCGGCGCGGCTCGACGTGGATCTGTATTTCGAATGCTGGGGACTGCCAACCCCTCGTTTCGTCCGGGAGTTCCGGCGCACCTTCCCCTCACCGGAATCGTACATCGCCATCTCGCCGGATGCGGGCGACGAGCAGGTGAGGCGTCTCAACAAGCAACCCTTCTATACCGATGCCGAGCTTCTCGAAACGCTGCGGACCCTCGATGAGTTCGAGATCTCTGCCGACGTCTTCTTCACCCTCGCACTTCCAGGAGAGCGACTCGGGCAGGCTCTCAGAACGGCCGACCTGAAGAGGGAGATCGCGACGACATTCCGCAATGCCCGCAGGGTCATGACCTGGACGGTGCAGCTCGAACCGGGCTCGCCTCAGTTCGAGCGTCCGAGAGAGCTGGGCATGCTCACCGACCGGAACTGCTTCGCGGACTTCTACGAAGCCCACGGCGGCAAACGGGCAGACACCTACTCTTCGCTCGGCTACAAGATCCTGGACTACTTTGGAGACGAGCGAGACGAAGGTGGGATCGCCGATTTCGAACGCCATATACAGCACCTGAAATGTCTGGAGTTCTGTTTCTTGGCCAAGGATCCGCGCCAATGGAATGCGCCCGCCGAGGGAAGACAACATTGTTTCGATCGTAGGGTCGAATTGTCTCGGCGCAGAGGGCACCCTGCGCCGCGTGTCGCCATTGGAACGGCGGCCGACTACGAGGCCGCGCTCGCCGAGGAGGAAGAGCTCCGCGGTGAGCGATCCAGGCGACGCTGGGTTCCCGAGCAGCCGATCGAGACGGAGGTGGTGGTGTGAGAGATCGCCTTCGCATCGTCGATTGCACATTGAGAGAGGGGGATCAGACCCCGGGCGTTGCGATGCGGCCTGAAGCGAAGCTGCGAATCGCCCAAATGCTGGATCGAGCCGGTGTGGCGATGGCCGATGCCGGAATGCCCGCCCTGGGGGAGGACGAGCGCGCCTTCTTGCGTGATGCCGTGCAGGCCTGCGAGCGCATGGTGGTCGGGGGCTCGGCGCGCTGTCGGCCCGATGCGGTGGAGCTGGCTCTCGGCTGTGGGCTGAGAGCGGTCTTCGTCATCTGTCCGATCAGCCGCGAGCACCTGGTGGAGCGCCTGGGCTCGTCCTTGGACCGCCTCCTGGGCGATCTGGAGCGATGCGCCGGACTGATCAAGGGCGAGGGTGCCAGTCTCGAAGTGGTCGCTGAAGACGCGACCCGAGCGGAGCCCGGCGACCTCCGCGCTCTGGCGAGCGCCGCGAAGAACATCGGCGCGGCGCGGATCTTCTTGGCCGATACGGTCGGCTGCCGGGTTCCGAGGGAGATCTCGGCCCTGATCGCGACGATCTCGGAGCAGATCGATCTGCCGCTCGGGATCCACTGCCACAACGACTACGGGCTCGCCACGGCCAACACGCTGGTGGCGATCGAGGCTGGGCTCCGTTGGCCCACGGCCACGGTGAACGGAATTGGTGAACGGGCGGGAAACGCGGCGCTCGAAGCGCTGGTCTGCGCGAGTGAGCGCCTTCTGACGCTCGATACATCGATCGATTTGACTCTTCTGTCCGGGCTATCGACCGCGGTCTCCGAGGCCACGGGGCTGCCCGTGCCGCCCCATGCGCCGATCGTCGGCCGCAACGCTTTTCGCCACGAGTCGGGCATTCATGTCGACGGAATGCTGAAGAACCCTCGTGCATACGAAGCATTCCCGCCTGAGTGGGTAGGACGAAACCGCTCTCTCGTGCTCGGCCGGCACAGCGGCCGCGCGCACCTGCGGGCGCTACTCTCCGAGATGGGCAGGGAGCTCGAACCGGATCATCTCGACAGGGTCCTTTCGGAAGTGAAGACCGAAGCGCTGCGCCGGGCTTCCGAGGCACCCGGAGAGGGCGTTCCGATCGAAGCTCTCGACCGGATCGTTCGCGACACGGAGATTTGATCGTGGGTCGCACATTGACGCGCCGTATCTTGGAGTCCCGGGCGACCGGTTCTCAATGGGAGGGCAGCGACTATTTCGAAGTGGAGCCGGATCTCGTCCTCGGTCACGACGCGACGATCGCGCTGATCGTGGACCAGATCGGCGAAGCAATAGAACGCATTCTCGACCCTGAGAAACTATTCCTCGTCGCGGACCATTTCGCTCCGCCCTCCACGGTCGATCGCGCGAACATCCTTCGCAGATTCCTCGACTTCGCGAAGAACAGCGACGCGGGAGAGGTGCACCTCTTCGAAGGGATTTGTCACCAGATTCTCGTCGAAAGCTCGCGTTGCGTGCCGGGCAGCCTGATCGTAGGCGCCGACTCCCACACGACCACCGCGGGCGCTCTCGGTGCCTTCGCCTGCGGCATGGGCTCTACCGATATTCTGGCGGTGCTGCTTACGGGCACGACTTGGCTCCGCGTGCCGCCCGCGATTCGGGTGCCTTTCTATGGGCGGATGCCGGAGCATCTGCGCGGCAAGGACCTTGCGCTTCGGCTGCTCGGCGATCTGGGCGAGGGGGGGGCGCGCTACAAGGCCGTGGAGTTCGAAGACCGCAGCGATGCTCCCGGCATCGCGTTCGACGGCCGGCTCACTCTCTCGAATATGGCTGTTGAATGCGGCGCGAAAAACGGCATCTGGATTCCCGACGATCGAACGAGACAATATTTTCACTCGATGGGCGGGGAATGGCCCGCGGAGGCGGAGCTCTACCCCGACGACGACGCGGAGTACGAGCAGAGTATCGCTGTAGAGCTCGACGACCTCGAACCGATGATCGCACAGCCCTGGTCTCCGGCGAATACGGTACCCGTTTCCTCGATCGAGGGTATCGAGGTCGATCAAGTGTTCATAGGATCGTGCGCCGGAGGACGGCTTGAAGAGCTTGGCGATGCGGCGCTTCTACTGCGCGGCCAGCGCATCCCCGCCTTCGTGAAGGTGGTGGTAACACCGGCATCGACGGGCGTCTATCGAGAAGCGTTGCGTCGCGGATGGATCGCCGACCTGATCGACGCCGGCGCGGTCGTCACCAACCCTTCGTGCGGGGCGTGCGGCGGAATCGACAAGGGGTTGATCGCCGCGGGCGAGGTTTGTGTTTCGACATCGAATCGGAATTTCCGGGGACGCATGGGGGATGTGGAAGGGCGTGTCTACCTCGCCAGTGGGCTGACGGCGGCGGCCACCGCGCTCACCGGTCGGATCACCGATCCGAGGGAGCTTCTGCGGGAGAAAACCGTCTCATGAGCTGGATTGTGCGGGGCAGCGCGCTCCTCTTCGGCGACGATGTCAACACCGATCTACTGCATCCTTCCTATTTCTACTCTCTGGACGACAAGACCGTGCGCTCCGGCTTCCTCGGTGCCGTGCCGGGCCGGGAGGATGAGGCGGAATCGACGGATGAGCCACGAATCGTCGTCGCGGGAGAGAACTTCGGATGTGGATCGTCACGCGAAACGACCCTTCGGGCGCTCGCCATGGCGGGAGTTCAAGCGGTGGTCGCGTCATCGTTCGGCCGTATTTTTTTTCGCAATGCGTGCTCACTCGGCATTCCCGCGGTCACTTGCAGCGGAGCGAATGCGTTCGCCGATGATCGGGACGCGCTCGAGCTCGATCTCGACGGGCTCTTTCTACGAAATCGAACACAAGGCGCCGAGACTCGCGTCGATGCGATCGACCCTTTCTGGAGTGCGGTCGTGAGAGCGGGAGGATTGATCCTCTTTCTGCGTTCGCGGGGCGAGGGGCGGTGACCGATGGAAACGAGGTACGACTTCGACGTCGCCGTAATCGGAGGAGGACCGGCGGGGATGAGCGCGGCGATTCGCGTGCGTTGGACCAAAAGTTACCGCTCGGTCCCCTGCTCGGTCGTGGTGTTCGAGAGCGGTAAGCTGGGTGGACTCGCGACCTGGCGGTCCTGCGCCCTGACCGGCCCAGGGTTCAAGTTTCGCGGCGATGGACTGGTGCGTCACCTCCGAGCCGACTTCGACCGGTTTCAGATTCCGACCGTATCGGATCGGGCGGTGTCGATCGAATCGAGCGACGGAGTGTTCCTGGTAGAAGGGGAGAAGGGGAATCGTGTGCGAGCGCTAAGCGTGATCGTAGCGACAGGGTTTCGTCCGCTCGGCAACGAGGCAAAGTTCATCGGGCGCGGTGTCTTCATCACCTACATGGGCTACGAGTACTTCCCGGAGATACTTGATCGGGCGACCGAAGCCGCGGCCGGACGCGGCCTCGCGATCGCGGGAAACGGCAAATCGATTCACATCGCCGGGCTGGTGCGCAACCGAATGGAGCGCGCGGGCGGGGCCACTTGGCTGATCGACGAAGGGGCGGGTCATCCGGCGGACTTGCCGGGCAAACAGCTTCAGGGCCGAGTCGTGGAGCTGCTCGCGGGTCCCGAGGGAATGCTCCGGGCGATTCGGCTCAGTAGTCGCGATGGCACTGAGCGCGTGCTCGAATGCGGCGCGCTTTTGCTCGACTACAACGGCTTCGAGCTGGCACCGAGCTTTGCGATCGAAGGTCTTGCCTTGCGAAAAGGCGACCGAGGCTTCGTCGATTGCGACCGCGATTGCGCGACAAATGTGACGGGCATCTTCGTAGCCGGGGACATCACCGGTAGATACGCGTCTACAGCAATGGCGATCGGCGATGGTGTCAATGCCGGCTTCGGCGCATATCGGCATGTTTTCCGCGGGAAGTTCGGCGAGGAGCCTCCACTTTTCGCTTACGCGGCGACCGATGGTCCGATCGCGGAGGATCATCGCGATCTTCCGCCGATCGAAGATTCGATGATACCGGTTCTGCTGGGACCGATCGCGCATGCGGTGGAGCGTTGCGCGATTCCACGGGACTTCCTGGATGCGATCGATGGTGTTCGCTCGGTTGGCGAGATCTGTGAAGACGAAACGATCGACACTGGTGACGCCCGCGATTGGATACACCGGCTGATCGCGGAGAAGCTGGGGACCGTTCACGCAACGGAATGGTAGAATCGAAAGGGCATGAAGCGTCCGAAACCCACCCTGTACGATGAGCTGAAAGCGGCGATTTCGAGTGGCATGGCGCCCTGGCCCGAAGAGCGCTTCGACTCCCTTGCCGTCCGGATCGCTCGCTGGCACTACGACGAGATTCCCCCCTTTCGAGCCCTCTGCGAAGCGCGATCGGTCGATCCCGATTCGATGCGAAAGTGGCGCGACATTCCCGCCGTTCCGACGGAGGCCTTTCGCCGATTCGAGCTCTTCGCCGGCGACGATCCACCTCGGGAGTTTCGAACCAGCGGCACAAGCGGATCGAAGCCGGGCCGAGCTCTCTTCAGCGACCAGGGGCTCGAGCTGATGGCGGAAGCGATTCGCGTCAACGCGCGCGCAATGCTCCTGCCCGACGAACGAGCAACACGGATTCTAATCCTCGCGCCGCCGCCGGAAGCAGCTCCTCATATGATCATGGCGCATGGGATGGAGCAGCTTCGCCGGGAGCACGGATTGGCCGGAAGTCGCTTCCTGATCGGATCGGAGGGACTGGACTCCGCGGGGTTGATGCGGGCTTTCGCGGACTCGGAGCGGGAGGAAATACCGCTGACATTGATCGGCGCGTCGTTCGGGTTCGTTCACCTTTTCGAGGCAATGGCCGAGAGAGATCTCTCTTTTTCACTCGCTCACGGCTCGCGCGCGATGGATGCGGGAGGTTTCAAGGGGCGCTCACGTGAGGCGGATCGTGACGAACTGAATGCGGCTTTCGAGTCACGACTCGGTATCCCGGCCGAACGATGCGTGAATCTGCTGGGGATGACGGAGATCGCGAGCCAGATGTACGACAATGTCATGCGCGATGGTCGGCCCGCGCCCCGATTCAAAGTGAACCCACCCTGGACCCGTACGGAAGTGGTCGATCCGATCACGCTCGATCCACTTCCACCGGGCCGACCCGGGCTGCTTCTGCATGTCGATCTCGCGAACTTCGAGCGCCCGATCGTGGTGCAAAGCGACGATATCGGGCGGCGCCTCGAGAATGGCGGTTTCGAGATTGACGGGAGAGCCAAGGGAGCCGAGAGCCGGGGCTGTTCGTTGACGATCGATGAAATGTTGTCGCAATGACCAAGGGCTGGTGGCTTCCGGCCGAGCTGCGGCATCTGGTTGATGACGTGCGACCGCGGCGCCACGCAACGCCCGAGCACGGCGATTTCGACGTGGAGATGCCTTGCATCACCTCGGATGCTCTGGCCGAAGCGGCGCGCGCGCTACGGGGCCGAGCGGAAAGGGAGCTGCAGCGACGTCCCATCGCCGAAATCGTGGATAGGCTGGACGAGACTGCGATTCGCTGGCTCGATCCGAGCGATCCTCATCGACGGACGGCGATCGAGACGATCCCGAGAATCACTGGGCATTCCCCCGAAATGGTGGCGCTGGCTATCGAGCTCGAGCAACGTTCATCGCGCGGAGATCATCTGCTTGCGTGTCTGCGTTCGGAGGTCGGCGATCCGGCGGCGCTCGACCGCTTCCGGTCCTCCGGGCACCTGGCGCCCGGTGGTGAGAATCGAGCGTTCGGTCCGGGCCTGGTAGGCGGCGTCTTCAGCGCCAACATTCCAGCGCTGCCCCACCTGACGATCATGCGAGCGCTCCTGGTGAAATCGGCCTGTCTGGGACGTTCGTCGGCCGGGGAGCCGGCCTTTCTTCCCCTCTATCTTCGCAGCCTCGAAGAGATCGACGCCGACCTCGCATCCTGCTTGGGGGTTCTTTGGTGGGAGCGGGAGGCCGAAACCCATTGGACGAGCTTTTTCGACGAGACCGATTTCGTGGTCGCCTACGGGGGAACCCAGGCGGAGCGGGAGCTGCGCGCGCGGATGCCGGCGGGGCTACCGCTCCTCTTTCACGGTCACCGGCTGGGTGTATCGATCGTTGGCGTGCCGGAAGATGCCGAGTCGAGAGACGATCTGGCGGCGCGGCTCGCCTACGACGCCACCGTCTTCGACCAACATGCTTGTCTCTCGCCGCACGTGGTGCTGGCTCTGGGATCGTTCGACGCTTGTGCCGAGCTCGGCGTGGATGTGGGCCGACAGATGGAGCGTTGGCGTGAGGAGCTCCCGCCGCGGGTACTCGAGCCCGCGCTAGCGGCAGCGCTCGCGCAGCTTCGGGGCGTGGCGGAGATCTCAGAGGCGCTCGGCTCGCCGACTCGGCTGCTCACGCCCACCGATCGGAGCAGCGCGTGGACGATCCTCGTCGAGGACGTCGACGGTCTACCGCCCTCGCCGCTCGATCGTTTCTTGCGGATCGTTCCGCACGAATCGATCAATGCGGTTCTCGAACGGCTGCGTCCCGCGCGAAGATGGCTGCAGAACGTCGCGATCGAGCTGGGTGCGAATGAAGACGATGCCGCGGCTCTTCGCGAGGCCCTCGCACGGCTCGGCGCCACCCGAATCTGCCCGCCGGGCCAGATGGCGACTCCCTCGATGATGTGGCACCACGATGGGAGAGCTTGCGTCGGCGCGATGGTACGCTGGTGTGACCGTGAGGGGTCGGCGCCGTAGTGGAGTGTTGCGCCGCTCGCGCTTCTGTTATGCTGCTCTCGCCCAAAGGGGCGAACAACGGGCACGAAGGAGATCTCCGAGTCTCTTCCGCGCAAGTGCGGTCGCATTGCATCGGACGAGCGGCCCATCGAGGCGAGCGTCAAGCCTGCAGGTAGCGGGAAGTGGAGCGCGCTTCGCGACGGAAGAGGAGCGGGGTGTCACCGCGAGGCTCGATAACCACAAGCGCGCTCTTTGCGCGCACACCGAAGGGAACGATACAGATGGCAAACTCTGATTGGAATCTCACCGTTATCGCCGTCGACAATTTTCAGTCGAAGAATCAGATCAACGAGCCGGTCCCGGTCGATACGGGAGGCACCGTCAATCTGCTGGGCACGCTCACGCGCGTGGCCGGGCAGCCGTCGCTGCCGCACGACGTCAGGCTCAAGACCGACTTCAAGCGAACCGACACCGGTTCCAGCGAGACGCGCACGGGGGACGGTCCCAACACCCACACCGTAGACTCCGATCCCTTCGAGATTCAGCACCCGCACGGGATCGACGAGGACATGCCGGATCCGTCGGAGTGGGATATTCGCGTTTGGCTCAAGGATGGGGATGATCCGTGGGTCATCAAGGACGACTTTCCACTCCAGATTCCCGACCCCTCCTGAAAGGCACGAAGGGAGATGGGACACCGATGACGGTGGTATGAGCAAGCACGCACCTCGATCCGCGAGGTTCTCGGCCGATGGACGAGACGCAAAGCGAGCGCATGTCTGGTACGGCAGCGATGCGTTGAACGACGCGCCGGTGGTGATCAAAACCGCGCGAGGCGGGGATGTGGACGCACTGGCGCGGGAGTTCGCCCTCGGGAGCGTCATCGGGGGCGAGAACATCGTCCGCGCCCTCGACCTGGCGCCGCGTGTAGACGGCATCGAGGGGATCGATGGCCCATTTCTCGTGATGGAGTAAGGTGCCGGGAGAGCCGTGGCCGCGGGGACCGATCCCGATCGACCGCGCCCTTCCCCTGCTGGCCGGCCTGCTCGATGCCCTTTCGGTGCTCCACGGCCACGGCTGGCTGCACCTCGATCTGACTCCGGCGAACGTGCTGGTCGATGGAGATCGAGTGACCATCATCGATCTCGGACACGCGATGCGGCCCGGCGAAGCGCGGTCGTTGGACAGGATCCACGGCACGAAAGGCCACATAGCGCCTGAGATCTTCCGGCGGATCGACGGCGTTGAGCCCGAAGGAGATAACGTGTCTTTCGCCGCCGACCTGTACGCGGTCGGCCTCTTGGCAGTCCGCCTCGTCAGCGGCGAAGCCCCTCCGGGCGATGCCGATCCAACGTCTCATTGGTGGCACAGCGGAGTGGAATCAGCGCTGGAATCCACGCAAGGCCTCGATGTCTCGGCGTGGACCTGGTGGCTCGATGCGATGACCGCGTCGCTGCCGATTCACCGCTACGTCGATGTGAGACAGTCGCGCCGGGCTTTGAAAAGTCTGTCGCGTAGCTCGATCCGGCGGTCGCCACGCTTCGATCCAACCCGCGGTTTGCTGAAATGCGATGCGCTTGGGCGTTTGTCGGCGGAGGCGCGGAGATCGGTTCGAAGAGGGGGCCGACGCGCGATTCGGCTGAACGGTCCGCCGGGGAGCAGGCGATCGTGGCTGCTGCGGCGTTTGGCGAGCATGCTTCGGCTGTCGAGCCAACCGAAATGCGCGCTGGCCTGGAGCCGCGGCGCGAAGGGGCCACTGGTGGGAGTGGCGCTCGACCACCACGAGCCGATCGTTGTCTTCGGCGATGAGATGAGCGAGGCGTGCTGGGATCCGCTTCGAGAGCTCGCCGATCGGGAGGGGGCAACCACGATTGTGTATGCGGGGGATCCTCCACCGAAGAGCTGGGCGGAACGGGGGTGGGATGAGGCCGATCTGCCGGTGACGCCGATCCCCATGCGCCGAATGGCACGGCTGGCACGGGTCGTGGGTGCCGAGATCGACGAAGGTTTGCTGATCACCGGTCACCCCGGTCTGATCGATCCCGATAAGCGGCGCGAGCTCTTGCCGCCCCTGGCCGACTGGCTGGAATCCCAGGTCGGGGACGTCGGCGCATTGCGGGCCTATGCGGCGAAGACGATCCTGAGCCCGCGAGACGGAACCGATCCTCCGGAGCCGATACCCGGTGGCTGGAATCGATTGGTGCGCGGCGCGCCGGATCTGGCCGTCTTTCTGGCGTCGCGCCTCTCGATGCCGGATCTCTCCGCGATCGAGGGAGCCGGCCGCTGGGAATCGAAGGAATCCCTCGATCGAGGGCGCGGTCGAGATCTGAGCGCCATCGCCGCGCATGCGCGCCTGGGAGACGCGGAGACTGCTCGGCGGCGATTCAGGAGAGCAGCGGCTTGGCGACGGAAGGGTGCGAGCCGCTCCGAAGAGCTGAATTGCTTGGCGTTAGGACTGCGCGAGGATCTTCTCCCTCCCTTCTGGCACATTCGAAAAGCCCAGCTCCGCCAAAAGCTCGGACATGAGAGGCGCCCGAGCGTGGATGCAGCCGAGACAACGCTCGACTTGCTGCCACCGTGGTCCCGCGCTGCCTGGATGCTCCACCACCGAATCGCCTACGCCCTTGCTGCGACCGGTCGATCGGAAGAAGCTGGCCGACGCTTCCGACTGCTCGCCCGGGTGGCGGCCGCGCAGGGTCTCGAGGGCCGATGCATGAGGGCACTCGTCGCGAGCTGGCCATGGCATCTCGACTCGGAGGCCGCCGATTTCGATCTGTGTCGGGCCGACCTGAGGCGCTGGAAAGAGTCCCGCGGGATTGGGGATGGGATCGAACAGCACCCCATGATTCGGATGGGAGAGCTCTGGCTCCGCGTGATGGAGTGCTCGGCGGCGGAGCGGGCAGGAGGCCCTGATGACGCGCGATCCCGCGGTACCCTCAGGCGCGAAATCCTCGACTTTCACATCGATCGCCGAAAAAGGCGGTGCCAGTTGGCAGATTCCTCGATCCTCCTCCTGGCGAAACGCCTACGGCTGAGTGGTGAACGTGCGTCCTATGCGGCCCTATCGCACTACACGGAGCGTTTTCTAGCGGCTCAGCAACCCGCTCTTCAACTCGACGGAATCGTCAGAGCGGCGTTCTGGAGCCCGGGCACCGATTCAAGTTCATCGGGTGAGATCCTCGACAAAGGTGAGAAAGCGCTGCGGGCGGCTCGTGCGAGTGAATCCGATACCCGGCGCGCTCAGCTCCATACCGCCCTCGGGACGCTCGCGGTCAAGAATGGGCGGTGCCGATACGCGCTGAAATGCTTCGCGCTCGCCTCGGCCGCCGCCGATCTCGGATTGCGAGGCCAGGTCTTCCACAACCAGACGATCGCCGCGGTGCTCGCCGGTGATGAACTGGTCGCGAAAGAGTCGTTGCTTCGATACCGACGCTGGTCGGAGAACCCTCTGGTGGTGAGTGATGAGCGGGATTCTCGGATGCTCGAGCTCCTCGTTGAGACTCTGTCCGGCCCTCCCTATCGAGAGGATGAGATCGAAACACTGGTCGCTCTGCTACCGAAGACAGTGGATGGGGATCACTGGCAGCTCTGGCGTTTGCGCATCGAGAGCCGGCTCGATGCAGGGGGGCGGGCGCTCGCGAGCGCGCTCGATATCTCCGCACCGGTGCAGCCCGAGTCGGCCGCTCTCGAAGAGCTGATCGCCTGCCTGGCCTTCATTCGAGGGCAGGCCCGGATCGACTGCATCGAACGCCAAAGCCCCTTCTTCAAGAACCTCATCGCTTGGTCGGCGACCTCTCGTTTGGCGGCGGCGTGCAGCTCCGCGGCACTTGGAGAATTCTGTCTCCAGCAGGGGAACGCCGTGATGGCGAAACGGCGGTTCGATCGGGCGGCGGAGCTATTCGGATTGCTCGGCTGGAAGTTGGAGGTCGCGCGATGCGAGGAACGAGCGCGCTTGGTGGTGGCGTCGGGAGGGTGAACGCGAAGCGCCACTTCGCGGCGATCCCCTCGATCGCCGGTGAAGTGGCGCTTCTCGATCTGCCGGCCGCTTGGGATGGTTGCCCGGACTACTCCTCGTCGAACTCCGCCGGGATGTCTTCCCGCACGCTGAGATCTGATTGGTGAAGCCCGTTGACCCGCGTGCCGTTGACGTCCGCCATGGCGACCAGTTGACCGTTGTTGGCGAGGTATCCGAGCAAGCCGCCGTTCTGGGCCATATGACCGATGAGGCCGCCGTTGCTGGTCATGACACCGAGCAGCCCTCCATTGTTGTTCAGGAATCCGACGAGGCCGCCGTTGCCGTCGATCATGCCGAGCACCGCACCGTTGGAATCGAGTAGCCCCAGAATGCCGCCGTTGTTGGCCAGCAACCCGAGCAGACCGCCGTTGTTGGTCAGCATGCCCAGCAGGCCGCCGTTGTTGGCGATCGAACCGAGGAGCGCCCCGTTGCCGTTCAGGAAGCCGACCAGTCCGCCGTTGTTCTGAATGAACTGGATCAGCCCGCCATCTTGTGAGAGCAGATCATCGAGAGTCCACCCCTGCAGTTCGTACTGGGCGATGTCACAGACCGACTCGAAAGTCGAGTCGTCCTCGGTCTCGGTCACGAAGTCGCGGGAATCGCATCTATCGTCGATGAAAGCGTAGAGGCCTTCGTCGTCTTCCAGAATCAAGAGCAGGCCTTCGGGCAAGTCGAGAACCGCGCCAAGGAGCTCCGCTGGGTATACGGTCGGGAGGCTTTCGTAGTCGGCGACATGGCCGCCTAGCGTCGTATCGACACCCGTTCCGAGTGTCACCAGTTCGCTGAGTGTCGCGTGCGGGTCGATCAACCCGTAGCCCGTTTCGGTGTTCCAGCAACTGGTGCGATCTACCGAAACGTTGTCATCGACATCCCAGGCCGAGCCGGTCGCGCAATCGGCGGTCGTTCCGTCTATGTAACGACAACCCGACTTGATCAGCGATGCGATCGTCTCGTTGTCGGTGACTCCATGGGACTTGAGCAGTGCCGCGAGCGCAGCCACTTGGGGAGCCGCCTGGCTCGTGCCGGCGGCGTACCAGTAGCCGAGGGGGCGATCCGGATCCTCGGCATCGAAGCTGATCGAGAGAATGCCGTCGACCACTCCGTCGCCGTCTTCATCTTCCGGCATACCACCCGGCGCCATCACATCGAGTCCGGCGCCGGCATTGGAGTAGACGGCCCGTCCTCCAAACTTGTCGAGTCCACCAACGCTGATGACTTCGTTGTAGACGGCGGGGTAGGAGATCACGCCGACTCCGTCGTTCCCCGTGGAACCGACCAGGACGAGGCCGGCCGCGTGAGCCTCTTGGATCTTGTCCAACAGGGTCTGTCCCGGATCGTAACCCGGAGGAAACGACAGACTCATGTTGACGACATCGGCCCCGTGCTGAATCGCCCAGTCGAGCCCGGAGAGAAGCCCATCGAGAGATCCGATCCCAGCTTCGTCTAGAATCCGGATCGGCATGATCGTGGTCTCCGGCGCCATTCCAGCGAGGCCGGAATAGTTGTTGGAGCGAACACCGATGATGCCCGCGGTGTGGGTTCCGTGACCGTTCATATCGTCGGGCTCGTCGTCGTTGTCGATGAAATCCCAGGGGTAGGCGATCCAGTTCTGGAATGCGATCCAGGCCCAGATGCCCCACCGCAATCCTGTATCGAGAACGGCGACCTTGACTTCTGCTTCGCCCCATTCGATCGCCCAAGCCTCTTCGAGATCGGTCTCGAAGAGATGCCACTGATCCTCGTAGTACTGATCGTTCGGCGAGAACCCTTGCCCTTTCATGATGGCGTTCGGCTCGGCGAATCGGACACGTCCGTCCGCGCGGAGCGCCGCGGCGGCGTTCACGACGCGATCGAGGTCGGAGCGGTAGGCAAAGCCCCGGTGGCGCAAATTGGCCGCGAGCTCCGGAGCCGGCGGGACCTCGATCAGATAGGTGTGGGCGTCGATCACGCGATGCACCTTGAATCCGAGGGCATCTGCGAGGTCGGCGGCTTGGTTCCGGGGGACGCCGGCCGCGAGCCTCACCACCACTTGGCCATCCACTACGGGCACGGTCAACCCCTGGCGATGATCTCGAATCTGCGCAGTCGTGAAGGCCTCGGCTCGAGTGCCGAAAGGCAGTATCGTGAGCAGTGATGCGACTAGCGCGAGGGGCGCGTTCCACCGCGATTGGGCGAACCGGCATCGATTAGGAAGAGGCGCGGTCATGGGTGGGCTCCAGGCACGTAGGGCGGTCAGCGATCGAAACTCGGGTGGGGCTCTTGCACAAGGCGTGCCGGAGGGATCGTGGCATTCTGCAACGCTCTAACAAGCTGTAAATCAGCCACTTGAGGCCGCGTCATCCAGAGATTGCGAAGTGCGATGGCGCTGCGCCGGGCAGCGTGTTCGGGGTTTGAGCAGTGCTGTTCAACTCCTGGACTTCGTGTACAATCAAGGCTTGCTGGGTGAGAGGGAACGCCCTTCAATCGATGCGGAGTGGGATGAGCCCCAATCCGCGGAATCCCGATGCGATGAGAATCGTTTTCCTTCAAGACGACGGCATCAACGAATCGCTGGCGCTCACGGAGAGCTCGGCTTGTCTACAGAGGGCGGGGCATCGTACCCGCCTACTGATTGAGAGGAACGAGAGGCGTTTCTTCCGAAAGCTGGTGGACGAAGACCCTCGCGCCGTAATCATTCCGGCGGATATTGGAGGCGAGGAGTGGGCCCTCGACACTTGTGAACGGGCGCGCGACGCGACCGGACTCGAGCCGGTGCTATGCGGCACGGCAGCGACATTCCGGCCCGATTCACTACTGGAAGACGGACGGGCGCGGGTGCTCATTCGAGGCGAAGCCGAAGGGGCCTTTCTCGACCTTGCGGAGTCCGACGTCGATCGAGAAGGTGTGAGCGTTCTGGAAGAGATCGACAACTTCTCGATCCGAACGCCGGAGGGGGAGATTCGACACAACCGGATGCGACCGCTCTTCAAAGATCTCGATCTCCTCCCGCTCCCGGATCGAGACATCTATTTTCGGTACGGCTATCTCAGCGCCCTCTCGATGAAGCGAGTGAGCTCCGGGCGCGGCTGCGCGAACCATTGTTCCT
>NYZA01000075.1 GCA_002686955.1 Gemmatimonadota bacterium | reverse complement strand
TTCAGATCATTTGGTTTCCCTCCTGCCTGCGACTCAAGCTACAGGGCTCCTGACTCTTGCCCTGGCGGGACTGGCTCCCGCTGGATGCGCCAGCCTTCGGCTGGACGCACTCCGTTCTCTTGATTCGTCCGCCGGCCTTTGCTCCCGTCTCATCGCAAAACGAATCGAAGCTGAGCCGAAGTCTAGACCAGGAGAGCTCGTCGAGATGAGCCCGAATTGAATGCCCAGCAGTCGCCTAACTGCCTGAAATCAGGCGCATCTCGAGTCGGTCGACTTTTGGCTCACTACGAGGAAGGGCTATCCTCAGAGCTATCATAGAGGCACCGAATCGGAGAGGAGATCGCAGCGTGACAGCCGAAGAGAGCAGGAATACGGTGATGGAGTTTCTCGCCGCGCGTGAGAAGGGGGATGCCGAGGCGATTCGAAGACTCAGCTCAGACGATCTCTGCTGGGAGCCCCCGGGACCGCCCGTGCACGCCGTGAAGGGCCGGGAGGCCGTTCTCGACGTGATGGCAAATGCGGGGGCACAGTACTTCGATCTCCCCACCATGGAGGTCGACGTCCACAAGGTCGTGGCCGATGGCGATACCGTCGTGATCATCCAGAGCGTGAGAGCGAAGACGGCAAAGGGAGCCGATTACTCGAATCTCTATTGTTGGGTCTACACCTGCAAGGACGGGAAGGTGACGCGAATGCAGGAGTTCACCGATACCCAGCACTTCGCCGAGATCATGAACGGCTGAAAGCCGATCGGGCATCCTAGGAGACACCATGCTCGACCAGAAAGCCTGTAGGTTCTCAATATCAATCCGCCCCGGAACCACTGAGCTCTTCCCCTTCTGAACACCAGATCGATCTACGGCGAGAGATGAGCGTCCGGCCAACCCCGGAAGTTCCCGTTGCGTGGCAAGTCACCGATTTCAATCGAATTTTGATCGGCAGACTTTTGGCACACTACGGGACCGATTTCCACACTCCCTCCCTGGGCTCAGCGGGCGGCGGCCTCCCCCACCCGCTCGAAGGTGTTGAGGTAGTCCACGACGAGCTGGTCGTGGACCTGCCAGTGTCGATAGGCCTCGGTGTCGACGCCACCGTACCACGCCGGAACGGCGTGGACCTCGGCCTGGAGCGCAGACTCGGCATAGCGGTTCGCCGTCTCGTAGAAATGCATGTAGAGCGGCTCGCCCCCGTTCACGTTCTCGTAGGGGGTGATCATCTTAAAGCCGATTTCACCTACCGCGAGCGGGGGGATGTGGACGAAGTCGGCCCAGTCGCGCAGGGCCTGGGCACCCGACTCCTCGCGTGGACTAACGAGCACGAGCATTAGCCCCATGGTCTTCTCCGCGCTGAGGAACCCCTGGCCGGGTCGCGGGTAGTGGCGAAAGTGGAGTCCGCGGATCCCATCCGGCAGAGACGGCGGGACAAAGTCCGACTGCGCCTCAAAGACGCTGAGCGTGCCGAAGTCTGGGAGCCGGAAGACGAAGTCGGGCTCGAAGTCCTTCCGGTGGGGATTCAGGTTGCGCCACCAAGTCGCGCGTTCGACGCTGGGGAGCGCGAGGACTTCTTCCGCCCGCGCCGGCACCTCATTCTCGAGGGACAAGTCGGAGAGTTCGAGGTAGAGGATGGGCGAGATTCGGTCTTCCATGCCGGGCCTTTCTTCGGTGCAGGGCGCGAGGGAACGAGGTATCAAGACTATCGCAACTCCCCCGGCAGCGTGCCAAGACTCGGCCGGACTCTACGTTACCTGTTGATAGAACCGCCGCAGGCGACGAAGTCTTTTCGGACATCCGGCAGATCCGTGGCCGCATGAATTGTCCTGTGTGATCCCAGCAATTGCCCCCCGCGTTGAGCCACGCCCGTGGCGCCGTCGTAGTTCGCATGCGCAATTGAGTGGGCGACCAGAACCCATTCTCGAGAATCAGACTCGCTGAGCTGCTCCCGCGTTGTGCAGGTTTTCGTTCGGCTGACTCTTGGCACACTACTTGGTTCACCTACGCGCGAAGGTGCTCGAGCCCAGCCGCTTCGCGGACCAGCTCTACCCGGTCAAGGCGCGAGCCGGTTCCGCAGGTCGCTCAGACCGCGATGAACACCGTGGCAGCCTCCGCATACTCCGGCGCCGAGCTTGCCCAGGGCTTGCCCGGAGCGCCTCGGATCGTGGGGTTCGGTGAGAGAGGAAGCAAGCTCTTTCAGATTATCAAAGGCGTCCCTCCCCAGGAAGCGTTCCTTGCTCACCGCATCGCGATGACACTCGCCACAGTTTTCGCCGAGATCTCGGAGTTGCGCCTCGAGGTCGCCGACGGCAGATCGAGCCGTTTTCAAGTCACCATCCGCCCGGAAGACCTTGATTTCCACAATCGAACGCGAGACTTCCCGCATCGCTTCGGCGTAGCCCTCTTCCTCCCCGCTGCGCGAGTTCTTCACCTTCAGCTGCGAAAAATCGGGGCTGCGATAGAGCGCCGCGGTGGAGGCTGCCCATCGCTCGTGGCAACGCTGGCACGTTTGCTCGAGCCGCTCGGCGTTCTTCTTTACGCTCTCCATGTCTCCGGCCACGGCGGCATCGTAGAGTGCCTGTGCCACAGCCAGATCGACCTCTTCCTTCCACTCGGGAACCATCTCCGGAATTTCGGCGTAACGCTCCTGCAAGGCATTTGCCCACTTCGACAACCCGGCTGGTTCCCCGCGATCCAGATACAACTTGATGGCCCCCAACTCCGTGCGCAGGCCGAACATCGCATGCAGCCAGACCTGTCGTTCGTTCTGGGGCTTGTACCACCGTGCGATCGAAGCCGGGGGCAGTTCGATGCTGGCGACTTCGGGTTTCCAATCTTCTGCGCCGGCCGATGTGATACCCGCGAACGCAGCGATGACCATGGCTGTGAAGGCGAAGAAGTGCGATCCCTTCATTGTCTCTCCATCGAGTGGGCGTTGGTGCAGGAACCGTAGAGAAGATCGGTCCATTGCCCCAATCTCGGCGTTCCAATCGGTCACATTCTCAGCATGAACTCAAGAGTCCACCCCAACTGCAAGACGAAGTCCCGCGTGAGCAACTGGGCCGAGTACGATCGCGTCCTCGTGCAACGAGGTGACATCACACTTTGGTTTGCCCCGGATGCCGAAGACTCTTGGACGCCTGGACCATCGGGGAAACGAGGCGGCCAGCGGAAGTTCTCAGACCAGGCAATCGAAACCGCACTCGTGCTTCGAACCGTCTTCAACCCATCATCGGCGAAGGCGAATGGGCCGCCGTAAAGCATGGTGGTCGCGGCAGGCGCGTGGAATGAGCTTCATCTCGGCGTCGATCGATCTGGCGAGATTGTCGCCGAGGTCTTGACTGACCGGAATGCTGACGATGCGAGGACGGCTCTTAGCCTCGTGGATGAGATTGATGAGATTGCAAGTTTCACGGCAGACGCCGCCTACGACGCGCTCGTGATCGCACAGTCAGACGAGCGAAGAGGGTCGGGCGTCGCCGGTGGAAGAAGGAATCGGGATACCACCAGCAGGCTCGCGTAGAAGACACCTTCTTCGGGTACAAGTCGATCATTGGCGACCGGCTCCGGGCTCGTCATTCCAAGTCACAGGAGGTTGAAGCGGTGATCGCCTGCAACATCCTGAACCGGATGAGCGAGCTTGGCCGGCCAGAGTCCTTCGCGATCGGCCCGTGACCAGGAGGGCTACGACGCAAAGAGTCGGTGCCGTCGCATATCCATGCACCAAGGCCAGGTCATACCCCTCCTTCGGACCGGATCGAATCCGTTCTCGAGAAGGATGCGTTTGATCGTGTTCCTGCCGATCTCGTGCCCCAGATTGTCGAGTGCACCCCGGATTCGGGTGTAGCCCCAACGAGGGTTCTCCCCAGCCATCCGGAGGACCAGTTCCCTGATTTCAACCGCGGTTCTCGGACGCCCGGGCCGTCGGCGCTCGCTCCCATCGTATCTTCTTACGATCAGCTGCCGGTGCCATCGAAGCAGGATGTCTGGTGTCACCAGGGTGTCGATTTGGGAGAGCCCTTTTCGGCCGACCTTCTTGGCTTTCGTGGCGAGCCGTCGGCGCTGCTGATCGCTGAATCGCAGTCGTTATCCGCCCATCTGCTCCCGGAGGGCTCAATTCTCCTCCTGGAGATAGTCGATCACTTCCTGCTGATGGCGACTGACCCAGCCAGCGAAGATCAGCATCAGGAATTGCAGCGGCAGAGCGTTCATTGGGTCGGTTCTAGGCCAATAAGGCTCGTTGAGATGGGCTGAAATCGAATATCCAGCTCTAGCCTAAGTGGCCGCAACTGTACGCGTTTTAGTTCGGCTGACTCTCGGCACACTACGGGGAGCCCGAATTCCCCAAGGGGCGTCGGAGTTCGGAGCCGGCGGCCCACTTTGAAGGACTTTATTGATTTTATCCTGAGTTCATAAACTCCCTAATTTCGCTATACCTCTACTCTGTCATGGACCCCGTCTCGAATCCGTTCGCCCCTGGAGCAGGTACGCCGCCGCCCGAACTCGCGGGTCGCGACGACGTCCGCGAGAGGGTCCGCATCTCGCTGGAGCGAGTCCGACGCGGACGTCCGACGAAGAGCGTGTTGATGGTCGGGCTCCGAGGGGTCGGGAAGACCGTCCTGCTGGACCGTATGCGCGACGACGCCGAGGCGGCCGGCATTCACACGGTCCGGCTCGAAGCGCCGGAATCTCGCTCGCTCCCGGCCCTGCTCGCTCCACAGCTCCGACAAGCCCTCTTGCGGCTATCCAAGCAGGAACGTGCGAAGGCGCTCGCTGAGCGGGGGCTCCGTGCGCTCGCTGGGTTCGCGAAGGCGCTCAAGGTCAAGTACGACGACATCGAGGTCGGCGTCGACTTCGAACCCGAGCCGGGCCTCGCGGACAACGGCGACCTCGAACACGACCTTCAGGCCCTGATCGAGGCGGCCGGAGAGGCCGCGAAATCCGGCGATACGGCTCTGGCAATCTTCATCGACGAGCTCCAGTACGTCGAGGAGGAGCAGCTGGCCGCCTTGATCACGGCACTCCATCGGGCTGCACAGCGACAGCTTCCCATCGTGCTCGTCGGCGCGGGCCTGCCGCAGCTTCGTGGTCGCATGGGCCGTGCAAAGTCTTACGCAGAACGCCTCTTCGACCTCCCCGAGATCGGGCCGCTCGACGAAGAAGCCGCGCGCATTGCCCTCGCCAAGCCGGCCGAAGCCGAGGGCGCCGAGTTTGAGCCGAGTGCGCTCGAGGCAGTCCTGGAGAAGACGCGTGGATACCCGTACTTCCTCCAGGAGTGGGGGAAGCATTCCTGGGATGCCGCCGACGAGTCACCCATCACCGCGACGGATGTGGAGCTGGCGTCGACGACCACGATCGCTGCACTCGACGAGAGCTTCTTTCGCGTGCGCTTCGATCGCCTCACCCCGGCAGAGAAGAGGTATCTCCGCGCGATGGCGGAGCTCGGCCCAGGACCGCACCGCTCGGGTGACATTGCGCGCGTGCTCGCACGACAGGTCACCTCGCTCGGTCCCACGCGGAGTCAGCTGATCTCGAAGGGAATGATCTGGAGCCCGAGCCACGGCGATACGGCCTTCACCGTTCCTCTCTTCGACAAGTTCATGCGGCGCATCATGCCGGTCGACGATTGGCGGGAGTAGGCGAGATGACACCCAAAGATCGAGACATGGAACGAGACAACTTCGACACGGCCGGGTCCTTCAGCAAGCTACGCGACCAAATGAGCTCCGACGCGCGAGAGCGCGTTAGTCATCGGGTTTGCGACACGCTCCTCGAGATGACTCTCCAGGAGCTTCAGCAGAACGCGTCGGACAAGACGCAGGTCGAGTTGGCAGAACTCCTGGAGTTGACCCGGGGCGCGATCGCTCAGATCGACGGGCGTCAGGACGTTCTCCTCAGCAAGCTCACCAAGTACATCCACGCTCTGGGTGGCGATCTCGAGCTAGTCGCGCGCTTTCCGGACGCCGACGTTCGGATCACTCAGTTCGAACAGGAAGACGACGGAAGGGCGGCCGCGGAGGCCTGAGCGTCTCTGCTGCCGGGAATGCCCTCGTCTTCAGCGCGACTGCGTCATCCGCACGGCTCTTCGAAATGTTGCCCTATCAAGCGCCACCTGCGGCCGTTGCAGCATAAGTGACGATTCATCGTCCCTTTGACGGCGTCGCCCACTCGCCTGCAACGTCCCGAACTTTCGAGCGATTCTCACCCGGCCAAGCCTGCCGCTATCGCGCCGACGTTATCGTTACGAGTGGCACCAAGCGGCCTGATTCGTGCGATCCTCACCTCGGCGAGACGAATTTGGCTCCGCCGGATGAATAGAGAGAGCAGAGTGCGTCCAGCCGAAGGCTGGCGCATCCAGCGGGAGCCAGTCCCGACAGGGCAATAGTCAGGAGCCCTGTAGCTTGAGTCGCAGGCA
>NYZA01000074.1 GCA_002686955.1 Gemmatimonadota bacterium | reverse complement strand
CTACACCAGGCTTCTTCGGGACAGAATCATCTTCCTGGGAACGCCGGTCGACGACGATGTGGCGAATGCGATCATCGCGCAGCTCCTATTCTGCGCGGCCGACAATCCCGAGCAGGACATCAATCTCTACATCAATTCGCCGGGTGGGCTGGTCTCATCCGGCCTCGCTATCTACGACACGATCCAGTACATCCAACCGGACGTCGCAACCTGCTGCATGGGGATGGCCGCTTCGATGGCCGCGATCCTCCTCTCCGCCGGCAAGCCCGGCAAGCGAACAGCTTTGGAGCATTCCCGCGTTATGATTCATCAGCCGGTCGGAGGCATCGGCGGGCAGGCCTCCGATATTGCCATCCACGCCCAAGAGATGATCAAGGTGCGGGGTGAGTTGAACAATATTCTGGCCCGACACACGAAGAAAGACGTCGATTCGGTGAAGGCCGACACCGACCGCAATTTCTTCATGAGCGCTACGGAGGCGCGCGACTACGGCATCATTGACGACATCATCAAACCGTCAGAAGATGGTGAGGACGCCGACTGAGATCGGGTGGAGCGATCGAGCGGCGCACCCAAGCAAGCACGGAGCACTGAGCCCATGACACGCAGCACTGGTGGACAGGGAACGCTTCGCTGCTCTTTCTGCAGCAGAGGCCAGGACACCGTAGATAAGCTCGTCTCGGGACCCTCGGTCTACATATGCAACGAGTGCATTCAGCTCTGCAACGAGATCCTCGCCGAGGATGTCAGCTACGAGAGCCGAATCCGTCCTGATGGACTGCCGAAACCGGTCGAAATCAAGGGCTCTCTCGACGAGTACGTTATCGGGCAGGAACGTGCGAAGCGTGTGCTCTCGGTGGCGGTCTACAATCACTACAAGCGGATCACGTCGACCAAGGTCCTCAAGGATGTAGAGCTGGAGAAGGCGAACATCCTCATGGTCGGTTCGACCGGCACCGGCAAGACCCTCCTGGCCGAGACCCTCGCACGCACGCTCAAGGTGCCTTTCGCCATTGTCGACGCGACTACGCTCACGGAGGCCGGCTACGTCGGCGAAGACGTCGAGAACATCCTCGTGAGATTGCTCCAGGCCGCCAACTACAACGTCGCCCAGGCCGAGACCGGGATCGTCTATATCGACGAGATCGACAAGGTGGCGCGCAAGGCCGACAACCCCTCGATCACCCGTGACGTTTCCGGCGAAGGCGTTCAACAGGCGCTGCTCAAGCTGCTCGAGGGCACATCCGCGAATGTGCCTCCGCAAGGGGGCAGGAAACATCCACAGCAGGAATACATTCAGATCAACACGAAGAACATCCTATTCATCTGTGGAGGGGCATTCGACTATCTCGACCAGATCGTGGAGCGCCGGATCGGTCGCCGCACGATCGGCTTCGGCGGAGGCGAGGACGGCCGGACGAGCGCCCCCGTCGTGCCGAAGGGGGATTCTCAAGCCGAGGCCGACAAGGCATCACTCCTGGAGAGGCTGGAGCCGGACGATCTCCTCCGCTACGGACTGATCCCGGAGCTCGTGGGACGCCTGCCGGTGGTCACCTCGCTCCGTCCCCTCGACCGCGACGCGATGCTCCGAATCCTCACGGAGCCGAAGAACGCGCTGACGCGCCAGTATCAACAACTTTTCGAGCTCGAGGATGTCAAGCTAAAGTTTTCGCCCGAAGCGCTCGAAGCGGTGGTCGACATCGCACGAAAGAAGGAAACCGGTGCCCGAGGTTTGAGGTCGGTGATGGAGTCGATGATGCTAGACATCATGTACGACATCCCCTCCCGCGACGATGTTTTGGAAGTGCTGATCTCGAAGGATGTGATCGAGAAGCAGGTCGATCCGATCTTCACGGTTCGGGATCGGAAAGCGCGCCGGAAGAAGGCGTAGGCCCGGTCCGCGCCCCGGCGCGATGCGATCCCTCATGCGCAGCGTCAAGCTACTCGCGACAGTCGGCCGTGCCCAGGACCCCTTTCCCGCCCCCCGGCTGCCAGAGGTCGCATTCGCCGGACGATCAAATGTCGGCAAGTCGACCCTGATTAACACGCTGCTGAGGCGAAAGAGACTGGCGCGTGTTTCAAAAAAGCCGGGAAAGACGACGACGATCAACATCTACGAGGTCGATGGCCATTTCCACCTCGCGGACCTGCCCGGATTCGGCTACGCGAAGGTGCCGGGGTCGGAGCGGGCACGCTGGGCGCGTCTGGTCGGCAGCTACCTCGAGCAGCGAAGCAACCTCGCCGGAATCCTCCATCTGGTCGACGGGCGGCACCTGCCCCAGCCGACCGACCTGCAGATGCGCGACTGGATCGCCGCTTCGCAAATCCCCTTCATGGTGATCGCGACCAAGATCGACAAGGTCAAACGCTCGCAACGCGCCACGCGGATCCGTGCGATCGCAGAAGGGCTCGATCTGCCCTCCCTGGACCACGTCTTGCCGGTATCGTCCGAGACGAAGGAGGGTATCAGGGAGCTTTGGAACGAGATCCGCGGTCTCACCGATCCGGCCGATCCCGCCGAATCGGCGGGAGGCGAGAGCTGAGACATGCGGCGAATCTACCTGGATCACAACGCGACTACGCCGTTGCTCCCGGAGGCATTCGAAGCGATGGCCGGCGTCCTCAAGGATCGGTTCGGCAACCCCTCGTCATCCCACTCTCCCGGGCGTGAGGCCCGCGCCCTCGTCGATCGAGCTCGCCGCGAGGTCGCGGGTCTGATCGGCGCCCGCCCCTCGACCATCGTCTTCACCTCCGGGGGCACCGAGGCCGATCATCTCGCCCTTGGTGGGGTGCTGAAAGAGGGGGACCATGTCGTCACCTCGTCGATCGAGCATCATGCTGTGCTGGACGAGCTGCGCGAGCTCGAAAGAAGCGGAACGATCGAGCTCACGGAGGTTCCAGTTGGGAGCGATGGAGTCGTCGACCCCGGCGCGATGCTCGGCGCGCTTCGAGACGACACCGCACTGGTGTCGCTGATGTTCGCGAACAACGAGACCGGGGTCGTCCAACCGATCGACGCCGTCGGGGCCGGTTGCCGCTCGCGGGGCATCCCCTTCCACAGCGACGCGGTGCAGGCCGTGGGGAAGCTGCCGATCGATGTTGGCTCGCTCCCGGTCGACCTTCTCTCGCTCTCCGCGCACAAGTTCGGCGGGCCGAAGGGCGTGGGTGGGCTCTACCTGCGTCGCGGGTTTCGGCTCCGCCCCCTGCGTCATGGTGGGGAGCAGGAGCGCCGGTTGCGACCGGGAACCGAGAACGTCTCCGGCATCGTCGGGATGGGCGTGGCGGCGCGTGTCGTCGGCGAAGAGCTCGAGACCGAGGCCGGGCGGATTCGCAAGCTGCGCGACACCTTCGAGACGGAGTTGGCGGGGCGATTGCCGGATGCACATGTCAACGGTGCGGGCGCGGATCGGGTCCCAAATACGACCAGCGTCACGATCTATGGGGTGGATGCCGAGGCGCTGCTTCTTCTTCTCGACATGGAGGGAATCGCCGTTTCGGCCGGATCGGCCTGTACGACGGGCGCGGCGGCACCCTCTCATGTTTTGACCGCAATGGGCCTCGATTCTCGGCAGGCGGCCGACACTCTTCGGATCGCCTGGGGCCGCGTCAATGATGCGAACGATCCTCCGGTCTTGCTTCGCACGCTCATGTCGGCAGTGCAATCTCTGGGTCGCGAGCAATGAGCTCCACGGTTCTGGTGGCGCTGAGTGGAGGGGTCGACAGCTCCGTCGCGGTGGCGGCGATGGTGGAGGCGGGGCACCGCGTCATCGCCGTTACGATGCGCACCTTCTGCTACGCCGAAGAGGCCGCGACCGAGTCGGCGCGCTCCTGCTGTGGACTCGAGGGGATCGCCGACGCCCGCGCCGTAGCGCGGACCTTTGGCGTTCCTCATCATGTGCTAGACCTCGCCGATCTTTTCAAGGCGCGCGTGGTCGACGACTTCGTGTCGGAGTACTCGGCGGGTCGCACGCCGAATCCCTGCATCCGCTGCAACACCCTCGTCAAGTTCCCCGCGCTGCTGGAGCGATTCCGAGCATTGGGCGTCGAAGCGCTGGCCACCGGTCACCACGCCCGGATCGAGCGGGGCGCGGGCGGTGGTGTGCGCTTGCGCCGAGGGGCCGATCGGGCGAAGGACCAGTCGTACGTGCTGTGGGGGCTCCCAAACGAGATACTCGGGCGAATCCACCTCCCGATCGGAGAGATGACCAAAGCCGAAGTGCGCGCGCGCGCTCGAGAGCTGGCGCTGGTGACCGCCGAAAAGCCGGAAAGCCAGGAGATCTGTTTCGTCCCCGATGGCGACCACGGGAGCTTCGTGGGTGAGCGCCACCCCGACGCCCTGCGCCCCGGCCCGATCGTCAACCCCGCCGGCGAACGGATCGGAACGCATCGCGGAATCGCCCGCTACACGGTCGGCCAGCGCAAGGGCATCGGGATCGCTTCATCCGAGCCGCTCTACGTAAGGGCGATCGACGCGAGCACTGGCAGGATAACGGTCGATCGCGAGGAGGGCCTTCGGGTCGATCGCTGCTGGATCGACGAAATCAATGTTCTGGCGGATCTGCCCCGGAATACGTGGATCAACGGAGTGCTCGCCCAATTCCGCGTCCACCAAGACCCCAGGCCGGTGCGCGTGCGTCTGGAGGGTGAGCGCAGCGCACGAATCGAGCTTTCGAGTCCCATCGTGGGGATCGCACCCGGCCAGAGCGCGGTGATCTACCGCGGAGAAGATCTCCTTCTTGGCGGGGTGATCGAGCGCGCAAGCCTGCTCGCGTCCGGTCCCGCGGCATGACCGCTCCCCCCCGCGGCCGCTGGGTGGCGCCGGTGATCGCGCTGTTGCTCGCAACTCTTCGCGCGATCGCGGGGCCGATCGCTCCAGGATCGGCGGCATTCGAGGAGCGTTTCGAGTCCCAGGCCGCTCACCCAATTAGCGTGCACACACCAAAAGAGGTGGTCCTGCCGGTGGAATGGTTGATCGAGCGGGCGCAAGGCTCGTTCGCTCGGCTCGTTGAGGAGACCGGCATCGGCGTCGAAGGCGGAATCGATGTCGTCTTCGCCGGAAGTGACGAGAATTTCCGATGGGTCACAGGGGGGCTAGTGCCGGAATGGGGCACCGGCGCCGCCCTCTCGGCCCGCCGGCTGATCGTCATCCAGTACTCCGATCAGTACGAGCGGCAGCCCGCCGAGCTCGACCGCGTATTGACGCACGAGTTCGCTCACGTCCTGCTCGGATCTATCGAGTCGAACGTGCCACGCTGGTTCGACGAGGGGCACGCGATGTTCCGCTCCCAGCAGCCGGATCCATCGATGCTCCTGACTCTGGCGCGCGCGGCGGTCTTCGATCGCCTGCTCCCCTTGCCCGCCTTGGCCGATTCCTTCCCGGAGTCGCTCGCTTCGGCCCGGTTGGCCTACGTCGAAAGCTTCGACGCGGTGCGCAGCATCGAGGAATGGTGGGGCGAGAATGCACTCAGGTGGATGCTGGCCGATCTCGTGGCCGGCAGCCCCTTCGACGAGGCTATGATCCGAACGACTGGGCACTCTCCGGCCGTCTATTCGGCGCTCTGGCGGGAACGGGTGCGCGAACGCTACGGACTGCTCGATGCCTTGGGCGGGGGCACCCTGCTCTGGGCTCTGGTGGCGCTGGTCGCTCTCCTCGGTGCGGTTGGTCGCCGGATTCGCCTCAAGCGCAGGCGAGACAGGATGGATGACGATGCGCTTGACGGAGCTCCGGCCGGTCGGTCAGACTGTGGCTCTTCCGGCTCTTCTCGTTCCGAGCCGCCCCCCACGAACGGGCGACTTCCGAGAGGTGACGAAGGCCCGGAGGGCTAGTCTAATTGGTAAGGCGGCGGTCTTGAAAACCGCTGGGTGAAAACCCTTGGGGGTTCGAGTCCCTCGCCCTCCGCCACGGAGAGGTGACCGAGCGGCTGAAGGTGCTCGCCTGCTAAGCGAGTGAGGGGGCAACTCCTCCGAGGGTTCGAATCCCTCCCTCTCCGCCAGAGCTGCCGCCCCGGGCCACTCGGCCTGGGGCGGTTTTGGGATCGGGCGCGACAGGGCTATCCCGCCGGCGGACCGACAACCGCCGTGGGCCGCGGCGATGGCGCCGAATCGGGAACACTTCCAGGCGCCCATGGGGAATGGCGGAACACCTCCAGCAAGAGGTTGACCGCGCCGATCGCCAGCTCTCGGAAGCTCAAGATGCGTCGCGTCATGAAGCGCCAGACCAGCGCGGGCCGGATATAGAAGCGCCTCAGGGCTTTTCGCTGCAGACGGATCAGCTGCTCAGAGCTCATCCCCTCGGGTAGATAGACCAGTTCGCCACCGTAGTTCGACCAGTCGAAGAAGCCGGTGACACGATCTTCGTCGAGGCCCCCCGATTCGTATTGCGAACGGAACTCATCGAAGAGATCGGAGCCCGGATAGGGGACGACCAGATTGAATTTCGCGATGTCGCAGTCGAGCTTGCGCGCAAACTCGATCGTCTCTTCGCAGTCGCTCTCGGTCTCGCCGGGAGAACCGATCATGAAGAGACCGAAGGAGAGGAGATCGGCCTTTTTTGTGTCGCGCATCGTCTGGAGGGCGCGCGCGGTAGTCGCCTTTCCCCCTTTGTTGATCGATTGCAGGACGCGATCCGATCCGCTCTCGAAGCCGTACTGGACCATTCGGCATTCCGCCTCTCGGAGTGCCTGCAACACTTCGAGATCGACGAGATCGACGCGCGTTTCCGTGAACCAGATCGCCTTCTTGTGCAAACCTCTTCGAATGTAGATCTCGGCGAATTCCAGTCCCTGTTTCTTGCTCACGGGGAAACAGGCGTCGAGGAATCCAAAACAGTCGGCACCATAGTCTTCTATCGCGGCTTCCATTTCGTCGCAAACCGCGTTCAGATCGCGCGCTCTCAGACGCTTCCCCGCGAAATCTTGCGCGCAATAGGTGCAATGAAAAGGGCAGCCACGGGCCGCGAGGATCGGTATGGGGCGGGTTCCTTCAAAAATGCGGAGGGGTAGCGAAACACATTTGTAGAGATCGAGATCGAACTCGCTCCACTCGGGATATGCGAGCGTGTCGAGATCGGCGATTGTGGGGCGGTCCGGGTTGTGGATCGGCTCGCCGCCCAGGAGGAATGAGAGCCCCGCCACCTCGCTCAGGTCGCCATCGGCTTCGAGCATTTCGAGCGCATGCACGAAGGTCGCCTCGCCTTCGCCCCGCACGATCAGATCGGCCAGCCCGTTCGCCAGCAACTCTCCGGGGAAGACAGTGGCGTGCACATTGCCCAGAACGATCTTCAGATTGGGCATCTCGGCCCGGAGCATCGGGACGATTGTGCGAACCGCCCCCATTGCAAGGGTCAGCACCGACAAGCCTACGATGTCGGGGGAGTAGGCACGAACGAGATCGACCAGCTCGCGGTGGCCGATCTTGGTGGCGTATTGGTCGTGGCAGTGAACCTGATGACCGGCGCCTCGCACCTGGGCCGCCAGATAGGCGATCCCTTGCGGAGGGACGGGGATGGCGTATCGCGAGAAACGCCCGCCGATCTTCTCCTCGATCTGGGAATCGGGATTTATGAGGAAGACGCGCATCTGATCCCAATGGCGAAAATCGGACCCGCTGAGTCCTGTTTGTGCGCCTGGATCGTAACCGATCCGAGGGCCGGCG
>NYZA01000073.1 GCA_002686955.1 Gemmatimonadota bacterium | reverse complement strand
TCGCGGCGAGCCGCCGGCGGTGGAAGACGCCATAGCTCTTCACCACGAAGGGCATCTCCGGCCGCGGCCCGATGAAAGCCATCTCACCGCGCAACACATTGAGCAGCTGCGGAAGCTCGTCGAGGCTCGTCTTGCGCAAGAAGCGACCGACCCGCGTGATCCGATCATCGTCGTGCGTCGCGGGAGTGATCTCGTAGGCCGGGGCGTCCGCCTTCATCGTGCGGAATTTGAAGATCTCGAAAGCCCGCGGCAGCCCCGAACGCCGGCCGGCCCAATCGGGCGAGTGCCCGATCCTGAGCTGTCTGAACAGAATCGGTCCGGGTGAAGTGAGCTTGATCAGGGTCGCGATGAGCAGCATCGCCGGCGCCGCCAGGGCGAGCAGAAAAAGGGCGCATCCGAAGTCGATCGTCCGCTTGAGGCGCAACCCCAACCGGGTGCGCCGGGCCCCGTGTCGGCCGCCCCGCGGCAATCCCAAGCGCTCGGCCATCGCGGAAACCTCGACGGAGGATCGCTCGAGAAGATCGGTTTCAGGTTCGGTTTGGGGAAGGGGCACTTGGGTGTCGACTAGCATCGTTCTCTATTTCTGATAGAGATCCGTGAATTCACGATCGTCAAGATCTTCTATCGGCGCCTAGCCCGATCGATTTTCACCCAATATGCGCTTCAATGTGCCCTGCCGCTCTTCAGCTTGCCCCATGATCGCCTCAGAATCCGCACCGGCAACCCCACACGCACCGCGACATCGTCGATCCCCGCCGAGTCCCCCCCGATCCCGGAGTAGAGAAACGCCGCGCGAAACAGGAATCCCCCGGCATAGCCTGAAAGATCGATCGACACCCGTTCCCTGCCGGCCCGCGCGAGAGGCGTGATCCTGTAGAGGGTGTCGGGGAAGCTCGCACCGTCGTCGCGCGAAGCGAGAACCGTCAGGGTCGCTTCGTCTGCCCATCTCGCCGGATCGTGATAGATCCGCAAGAAATCGAGCGCCACCTCTTCGATCCCGGGATCGGAAAGATCGATGCGCGGCGTGATCAGCCATTCGTCGGCGGTCTGCGTCGAGTCCCAGTTCACCCACGCGAGAAACTGCCCATCGCCGATCGCCACCTCACCGTCCGTCGGCGCCACGAACCACGAGCCGGGCAAGGAATCGGACGAAGTCCTCGAACGCTGAACGCGCCAGTCCGAGGGGATGATGCCGCTCTCGAAGTTGGTCTGCAGCAACACCCGCTCCCCGGAAAAAGAAGATGGGGGATGGCGATATGCCGGATCCGCCAATCGCCCGCGGGCACGGACGCAATCCTCCCCGGCTGCGCTCGCGGCCCCTACACCGAACATGAGCAAAAGGGCCGCTATCATTCGCTCTTCTCCGCGATCTCTTCGATCTTGGCTGGGACCGAGAGCCCCTTGCGATACTCGATCAGGCGATCCGCCAGCCGCGGATCGGAGAGCGCCAGGATCTGCACGGCCAGGATCGCAGCGTTCTTCGCCCCCGCCTTGCCGATGGCGGTCGCCCCGACCGGAATACCGCCCGGCATCTGCACAATCGCGTAGAGAGCGTCGACACCGCTGAGTGCCGATCCCCCGAGCGGCACGCCGAGCACCGGCAGAGTCGTTTCGGCCGCCACGGAGCCCGGTAACGCGGCGCTCATTCCGGCCCCGCAGATGAAGATCCGAACCCCGCGCTCTTCCGCTCCGGCGATGTAGGCGCGCGTTTCGGCCGCGCTACGGTGGGCGCTCGAGACCACCAGCTCGTGCGGAATCGAGAACTCCTTCAAGGTCTCGGAAGCGGCGCCCATCGGGGGTCGGTCCGATTCCGAGCCCATGAGGATCGATACGAGCGGTTCGAAGGCCATCGTGTTCCTGTCCTCACTCTCTTTGGTCGCTGGGGGGGCGACCGATGTCTCTGCGGTAGTGCGCTCCCTCGAAGCGAACCAGCTCGGTGCCACGATAGGCTCGGCTGAGCGCGCCTTCGAGATTGGGGGCGGTCGAGGTAAGGCTCAGCACCCGGCCACCGGAAGCGATGACGGACGCGTCCTCCCCAAAAGAGGTTCCCGCGTGAAATGCGATGAGATCCGGAGGGAGCTTGTCGAGCCCCGCTATCGGCATTCCGCCGCGAGGTCCGGCGGGGTAGCCGGGAGCCGCCAGGACCACGGTCGCGGCCGCGGCCTCGCGGATCGTCACGGCGCCGGTGTCGATCTCGCCATGCGCCGCGGAGAGGAGAAGGCGGGCGAAGTCCCCTTCGACGAGGGGGAGCAGAACCTGAGCCTCGGGGTCACCGAAGCGCACATTGAACTCGAGCACGCGGGGGCCTTCGGGGGTCAACATCAGACCGGCGTAGAGGCAGCCGACGAAGGGGGTGCCCCGGAGTGTCATGCCGCTCACGACGGCGTCGATCCCCTCGCGGTCGATCTTATCGAGAAGGGCGGAATCGAGGCCGGGCACCGGTGCGATCGCGCCCATTCCGCCGGTATTCGGGCCCTCGTCTCCATCCAGCAGACGTTTGTGATCGCGCGAAGGCGGAAGGGAAAGCCAGCGCCGGCCGTCGACGATCGCCATCACCGAGAGCTCCGGGCCGCTGAGCCGCTCCTCGAGCAGTACGAGGCCGCCGGCGTCGCCAAAGGCGCGATCGACCAACACGCGATCGACGGCTGCGAGGGTCTCTTCGGGCGATCGGGGAATGAGCACGCCCTTGCCCCCCGCCAGCCCATCGGCCTTGACGACCAGCGGCGTGCCCGCCGAGCGGACGAAGGCGCGCGCCGCCTCGGCGTCGTCGAAGACCTCGAATGGGGCGGTGGGGATTCGGTTTTCGCGCATGAAGCGCTTGGCGAAAACCTTGCTGCCCTCCAGACGGGCGGCGTCCGCTGATGGGCCGAAAACGGCGATTCGCTTCGCCCGCAGGCGATCGGCCAAGCCGGCGACGAGGGGGGCTTCGGGGCCGACGATCGCGAGATCGATCTCGAGCTCTTCGGCCAGCCGAACAGTCTGATCCGCATCCCCACCCGGTTGGTTCGAGCCCAGCAGCGCCGTCCCCGGATTGCCCGGGGTGATGTGGAGGGCGCTCACCCCGGGGCTGCGCTCGATTGCCCAGGCCAGGGCGTGCTCGCGGCCGCCGCCGCCGATGATCAGCACACGCATCAGTCGTCCTCGATCACTTCGAACTCGGCGTCGATCGCCTTGCCCAGATCGCGCGCGGGCCGCTTTGGCGACCGCCCGGGAACCGTCCGCCGCGCCCCCTTCGACTTCGAACCGAGCAAGGCGCGGCCGAGCTCCTTGAAGACGATCCCAAGGGCGAAAAAGAAGAGCAGCTGCAGAAGAAAGCGCATCGATTCTCGGTGGCAGAGCGGGTCGCGGCGCGATTGGGCCCAAAAGATGGACGATATCAACCGGAGCGCTCGGGCGTCCACGTTCGATCGGCGCCGGCCCGTTGAAGCTCCTATAATGCAGGGTTGGCACCCTTCCGCGAGATGAGGATTCATGAGAACGACATTGGCCCTGTGCTGCTCGCTGCTCCTGGTGATCGGGAGCGCATCGGCGATCTACGTTTCCGGAATCGAGCGCAAGCTCCTGGAGCCCGATCCGGAGTTTTCGGGCTGGGTCACGGGTGCGGTGAACGATGAGGCCCGGAAGATCGCGACCGAGGTCACCGGCGATCCGACCCTCTTGGTGCGATCGAAAGCCGACTATGGGTGCCCCGTGGAGCTCTACAACTGGTGCTTCGATCGGGTGATCGAGCTGGCCGAGATGGGCAACTACCTGGGGGACAGCTACAGGGTCGAGCGCGAAGGGGAGCTCTATCGGGGCGACGACGGAAAGGGGTTGGTGGTCGATTTCTTCGTGGCCCATCGCTCCGAGAGAGCGGTGATCTATACCGGCCAGGGCACCCTGACCGTCATGGGGATCCCTTCCGCCGGATCGTTCGTGAACGTGATCGAATTCGATCCTCTGGACGAGAACACGATCCGGACTCGCTCCACGATCCACGTTCGGGTCGACAATGGATTGAAACGTTTTCTGGCGCGTGTGGTCTTCGCGGTCTCCGACCTCGAGGAGACGGTCAAGGAGAAGCTCTTCGAGCTGGACGAGACGGTCGTGAAGGTCCTGAATCAGCTGCTGGACGATCCGGCGCTGCTGCCGGTGCTCTCGTCGCCGGCCACGGCCGCAGAGGGGGCTGCCTGGGCCGCCCTCGAGGACAGAGTGGCAAAGGCGAGCGAGCCGAAGAAGAAAGAGAAAGGGCGCTCCGGGCGAGGCAAGAGGCGGCGGAGCCGCGGGCGGGAGGCCGAAGCGGTCGAGACCCAGGAGATCGAACAAGGGGAGCTGGTGCTGAGCACTCTCGAGACCGCCGCCTATCTGCGCGATCGCCTGCCGGATGGAGATCTCGGGCGGATCAACGGCATCTTGTCGCGCTGGTACGCAGGTGAAGGACCGGAGCGGGGCGCCGCGATGGCGGGCGTCGAGGCCAACGCGGGAGAGCTCGATCCCGGTCGAAATTGAAACGAGACCGCTGATCGATGCTTGCCCTCTCTTGCGGCATACGAGCGTTCCGTGCCCGAGCTGCGGTGGAATGAGGGCGCTGAGCGCGCTCGGGCGGGGCGATCTGATGGAAGCGCTTTACTGGAATCCTCTGGTTCCGCTCTTGTTGCTCGGGGCCGTCATGGCGTTCCTCCCCAGGACGCGTAGTGTGTTGCGGCGGATCCCGCTCTCGGTGGTGGCCGGGGCTGTGTTGGTCGATTGGATCTGGGTCCTCTACCGGAGCGGATAGGGACCAGGATCCACCACCTAATGCGCGCTTCGCCATGCGCCTCTTGGCCTTATCCTTCGTCACTCGCACCGGTTTGATGCTCAACGTAGCCGCACTACGCCTGCGCTCAAATCGGTGCGGTTCCTCGACTAAGACCAAGATTCGCACGGCTCGGGCACGCATTAGGTGGCGGATCCTGGGGGAGCAGCGGGTTGCGGAGCCGCGAAGATTCGGGGAGCATGCGCAGCCATGAACACTCAACACGTCGAGAAGACGCCCCTCCTTCGCGAGCTCTGGTTGCAGATCCTGTTGGCGATGTTGCTCGGATCTGTCTTGGCCTTCACCTTCGGCGAGAGCGCCGTCGGGGCCGTCGGCTGGATGGGCACCCTTTTCGTGCGGTTGCTCAAGATGACGATCGTGCCGCTGGTCGCGACCTCGATCGTCTCGGGCGTGGCGTCGGTCGGCAGCGGCGGGGCTCTCGGCCGGCTGGGGCTGAAGACGCTCGCCTACTACATGACCACGAGCCTCTTGGCGATCCTGGTCGGGTTGGTGCTGGTGAACGCGCTACGGCCGGGGGTTGGAGCGCTCGAAGGGATCGCGGCCGCCGGGGGGACGGCGCCCCAGGTCGAGACACCCGATTCGCTGGCCGAGATCTTGTTCCGCATGGTGCCGACGAATCCGGTGGCGGCGTTGGCCGAAATGGACATGCTCGGAATCATCGTCTTCTGCATCGCGTTCGGAGCGAGCCTGGCGGCGATGCCCGAAGGGGTCCGGCGGCCGGTTTCGGAGCTGATCGAGGCACTCTTCGCGGTGATGATGCGCCTGACCGGTGCGGTGATCCGATTGGCGCCGCTCGGAGTCGTGGGGTTGATCACGAGCGCGGTGGCGGCGTCGGGCGCTTCCACCTTCACCAGCATGGGCATCTATATGCTCACGGTCGCCGCGGGGCTGACGCTGCACACCTTCGTCACCCTGCCCGTGCTCCTTCTCGTCTTGGGGAGGCTCTCGCCCAGGCGCCACTTCACGAATATGAGCGACGCCGTTTTGACCGCTGTTTCGACCTCCTCTTCGGCGGCCACGCTTCCGCTCACGATGCAATGCGTCGAGAAGAAGGTCGGAGTCTCGAACCGGGTGAGCTCGTTCGTGCTTCCCTTGGGGGCGACGGTCAATATGGACGGGACTGCGCTCTACGAATGCGTGGGCGTGCTATTCATCGCTCAGGTTCTCGGGATCCCCTTGGGCGTGACGGCGCAGATCACCGTCGTGGTCACGGCTCTCCTCGCATCGATCGGCGCCGCCGGCATCCCCTCCGCCGGCTTGGTGATGATCTTCATCGTGCTCGAAGCGGTGAATCTGCGCGGGCCCGAGGTGGCCGCCATCGTGGGTACGATGCTCGCGGTCGATCGTCCCCTCGACATGCTGCGCACCGGCGTCAACATCTTCTCCGACTCCTGCGGCGCCGCGATCATCGCCCGCAGCGAGGGCGAAGAGGAGGTTGGGCGCTGATTCGTACCCTCAGGGTCCGCGCAGCCACTCAGTCCCGATTCGACCTCAGCTCTTCGAGATCCTGGCGAAGCTCCTCCATCTCTTCGCGCAGCTCGTTCCCGAGCTCCTCGAGCGACTCTCGAAGCTCCTCTCCGGCCTCTTGCCAATCGAGCACTAGATCGGGCGCAATCGCTTCGAGGTCGAACTGCTCGAGATCGTCCAGCTCCAGATCGTCGACGAGGCCGCGATATAAGCGCCCGAGCCGGCGCGGTGCGACACGGCACCTCATCTTGCCGTAGTTCGCGGGCACATCGAGCAGGAGCTCTTTGGTTCTGGCGGGGCCGCGGCTCTTTCGACGCTTCACCACGATCTCGGTCTTCTCGCTGGCCGAGCTCGCCAGAGCACTTCTGAGATCGTGGCGGTCGGCGATCGACTCGCTCCCGGCCTTGATGATCACGTCGCCGGCGCGGATGCCCGCCTCCTCGGCCGGGGAATCGTCTTCCACCGAGAGAACCAGCACACCGCCGCCATCCTCGACGCCGAAGGGCTCACCGAGTCCGTCCTGGAGGGGGGCAACCTCGATGCCGGCGCGGGCGCCCATGCCGAAGCCGCGGATCCAGGCGTTTTGACCGAAGCTCTGCTCCTTTTCGTCCAGCACCACCGTGCCGCGCATTTCGTCCCCCTCTCTGAGGTAGACGAGCAGCATCTCGTCGCCGGGTGAGGCGCCGGAAACCGCTTCAATGACATCGTCCGGCCCCGCGACCCCCGCGCGGCCGATTTCGATGAGGATATCGCCCGATTCCAATCCAGCCTTCTCCGCGGGGCTGTCCCCGATCACCTGGCTGATCAAGGCGCCGCGCGCCTCGGGCAGATCGAAGGCCTCGGCCAGCTCTTCGTTCACCTCCTGGATCATCACTCCTAGAAAGGCTCCCTCGGCTTCGGAGGCCCTGGCCGATCCGGACAGGCAGGTGCCCACCGCAACCAGCGCCGCCAGTGATTTTCTGTTCATCGTTCGATCTCCTGGGAGACGGCTCCGCGGAAGAGCCGACTCTTCGGTCGTGATTTCGACCCCAGCGACCGCCGTGTGGTGGTCCAGTGAAACCTACGCAAAAGGGGGCGCCAGGTTCCTGGACACCTTCTGATAGGGTTCGCGGCGAACCTCGAAGAGCTCGACCCCGTAGCGAAAACGCCCTCCGCGATGCACCCTTCTCCCGATCTCACGATCTCGCTCGTCAACTGGAATACGCGCGAGCTGGTATGCGAATGCATCGAGTCGATCCGCCGGAGCACGGGATCGATCGAGGTCGAGATCGTGGTGGTCGACAACGACTCCAAAGACGGGTCGGTCGAGGCGATCGGGTCCCGATTCCCTGATGTGCATCTCATCACGAACCGCGACAATCTCGGGTTCACAAGGGCCAACAACCAGGCATGGTCGGTGGCGAGGGGGCGGCACTTCATGCTGCTCAACTCCGACACCGTGGTGCTGCCCGGAGCCCTCGATCGAATGGTCGCCCATCTAGACGAGCATCCCGATGTCGGCGCGGTCGCCGCCCGCACTTGGCTGGACGACCAGCAGACGCTCGAGCTCGCGGCCCTGCCTCCCCTCGGTCCGTTGACGGTGCTCTGCGCAAGCTCCGATGCGCTACGTCGCTTCGCTCCCTTGGACCGCTTCCACCGGGAGTCCCGGCGGATCTGGCGCGGCGAGGAGGACGTCGAGGTCCGGGCGCTGGTAGGAGCCTGCTTCATGGTTCGCGGCGATATCCGAGACCGGCTGGGTCCGCTCGACGAAAATATGTTCATGTACTTCGAAGACGCCGATTGGTCGCACAAGATTCACAGCATGGGACTGCGAATGATGGTACTGCACGATGCATTCATCGTGCACTATCACGACAAATCCGGATCGAACAACCCAAAGAAGGATCGTATTTTCGAAGAGAGCATGGTCGTTTTCTACAAAAAAATGTACGGACCCGCGACATTGGCGGCTCTCGCCACGGCGATGAGACTCAGAGCCCCCCTCGATCGCATTTACGGTGTGCTGAAGCGTCGTATCTCGCCCGATCCGGAGGCGACGCCGATCCCTCTCGACGATCCGATCCTGCGTTGGCCCCCGATCCGCGGCGCGGAACGCTACCTCATCGAGATCGGGCTCGATCCGGCTTTCGCCGCGATCGCGGGGCGATATGTTGGCGGTACCGAGATCGATCTGTCCGCCCTGGCGACACCTGAAACGGTTGGGCGCTCCTATCACTGGAGGGTCTTTGGTGTCGAGAAAAACGGTACCCTTCAACGTGGTACAGTGGGCTGTGCACGAACCGAATCGCCGACCTGACCGAACAGAGCACGGGCTGAGGCGCTTCGATCATTCCGTGGCAATCGACGGCGGCGATTCGATCAACGCCGCCGGAGCCGGTTCGACATTCGCACCGGCGCCCGACCGTGAAATGCGGCATTGGAGTGATAATGCGGGCAAGTTGACAGACAACCACAGCCTTCGAAATAGGGATCATCGAGTGAGCCCATCGCCCTCTTCCGGAATTCTTGGTACCGTTCCCCGTTCCAGACATCCCGAAAACGCTGACGGGAGATGTTCCCCATCTCCTTGGAATCGTCGCACGCGCAGCACGGTACGACAGTGCCGTCTACTAGAATCCGAGCGAAATACCACCCGACATAGCAGGGAATCTGATCGGCCAAACCGTGCAGGTAGTTTCGGTCGAAATCGCCGGTATCGAGCAAATCGAGCATGTTGCCGCCCAAGTTCGTTTCGGGCCTTTTTCCCTCTCGGGATTTCACCAATGAGGGCAAGAGCTCTTTCAGATATCGCACGTCCTCTTCGGTGAGGCTGAGAAATTCGACGCCAGGCGTGATTCCACCAAAGCGGAAGTAGATCTCATCCGCACCCACTCGCTCACCGAGCTCGATCATCTCGGGAATCTCGCGCACATTGGTGGTGCAAATCGCGTTGACGATTCTGGTCTTCGGAAGATCGACGCCCTGTTGCCTTTTCGCCTGGTGCAACTTGTGCAAGTTCTCGACTACCACATCGAATGTCTTCGCGCTGGACCCGGGATGCAAGCCGACAAATCCCTCCTCGGTCCCAGCCCATACGCTGATGGAGAGTTCGTCCACACCTAGATCGACGATCTCCGAAACTATCCCGTCGTCGAAAAAGGAGCCGTTGGAGGTGATCTGTAGGCGTAGCCGCCGCGACTTGATTCGGCGAATCACATCCATCACGCGAGGATGCATGAAAGGCTCGCCCTCACCGGTGAGCTGGATCTCCTGTACGCCGAGGTCCGTCAATTCATCAATGGTCCCTTCCAATACATCGAAGTCCAGCACTTTTTTTCGCCACTCGTCGTCATGCTCGAGGAATGGTGAGTGATACCAGCAGAGCGAGCATCGAAAATTGCAGCGGTTGCAGATATCGATCATCACACTCGTCGGACCCGTGAATGCGCGGGAGCCATGCAAAGCGCCACTGAACACCCTCAGACGCCTCAGACTCTCCATGCTTGCACCTCATTTCAGGATTCGTCCTCAACCCCTCGGTCATTGAGATATGATCAGACAGGATAGGAGTATGAGACGCATGCCAACGAGACGCAACCGTGTGATCCGGGAAGAAGCCGGCGGCCGCGATCGCCTCTCTGCCAACATGCGTGAGACATTTTCCCATCCCGGAGAAGCTCATTGCCAATCCGGTCGATAGAGATCCTTTTCTCGATACGATCGCCAATGTTTCGGCGACGCGCACGAACCGCAATCGCCACGATGCTGCTAACGCTGCTCGCCTCCTTCTCGCCGACAGCCCTTGCGTCGCCCGATGTCGCGGTCGATCCGAAGGCCGAAGAGGCCCGCGAGCGCTTGGCCCTCTCGCTCGAAGCGGAGTTGATGGCCCCGTGTTGCTGGCAAGGTGTCGTCGCCGATCACGACTCACCCGCTTCTGCACGGGTATAGGCGGAGATCCGGAAGCTGTTGGCCGGCGATCACGAACGAAACGCCGTGCTCGATGTCATGGCGGAACACTACGGGGATCGCATTCTTAGGCGAAACCGCGCGCACGCGGCTTGGGGCTCCTTTTCTATCTCCTGCCGGCCCTGGTCCTCATCGCCGGTTGCGCCGGGATTGTGCTGTGGATGTGGCGCCAGATCCGCGAAGCACCGCCGCCCGATCTGGTCTCCGAGAGGACGAAGCCTGCGCTCGATCAGCCGGAAATCGAGGCGTTAGCCCGGATTTCTCACCAACTTTCGTCGCGAGGCGGCGCAGATTCGTGCCCTGGCGGTGCTTCGCACCGTTTCGCGCGGAGG
>NYZA01000072.1 GCA_002686955.1 Gemmatimonadota bacterium | reverse complement strand
GATTTCAAGCTGCGTTTTCCGCACCACCGATAGTAGGGCGATATGACAAGTAGGCCCAAAGGGGCTCGTTCCGGGCCGCTGACCATATCACCCGCCGCGAGTTCGAAGGGACGCTGGAGGCGAAGGCCGCATAGGCCAAGGGGGGCGAATGTCCAGAGAGAGAATCAACGTGTCACTCACCGAACAGGGTCTCGAAATTCTCGACCGCGAGCGCGAGACGATGGGGCTCAGTCGCAGCGCGATGTTCGAAGTTCTATTGAGGTTTTGGGTGCGCGACCAGCCGGTCGTGGCGCAGGTTGGCGCTGCGGACGACGTGGCCGCCCCCGAAAAACCGCGCCGCCGCAAGAAGGGCAAAGCCTCGCGATAGGCGAGCGAGGGCGACAGAGACGCCAGGAGGCTTCTGAGATGGGAGAACGATGGATCGACGAAATGCAACAAGAGCTGGAGCGCTGGCAGGCCATTCAGGAAGAAGCGAGGAACCCCAAGGACTTTCTGATAGCTGATCCCGACTACCGCGATGTGGTCGTCGGGACCGCCCGCTATCTCCTCGACGCGATCCGGTACTGGGTGCTGTGCGGAACCGAACCGTCGCTGCCGCTGAAGATGCAGATTGACACGGCGAACATATACCGCCAGATCGGGCCAGCTCGGCTCAAGGAGCAGGCGGAATGGCTCAAAGCGACTGCCACGCCGGGGGACCCATTTGAGGGGCTGCTTTTTGACGATGAATGACCCGGTGACTGGAACCAGAATCGCAGGCTCGCCCCCCCGCTCGGCACCTGCAATGAAGTCGTGCGATCAAGTCGTCAACGAAACTTCTCGCGCCACCGCCACGAAATGAGCGCAGCGCAATGATGAACAGAATCGCCGGGATCGGGACCCTATTCGTGATCGCGTTCGTCGTCATGTTCGGTGTCGTCTTCAAGGACATGCTCGTCTGGATGTGGAACAACCCGGACAAGATCTGGTAGCGACTCACGACAGTATCGAGTCGCGCGCAGTTCGCGCTCCCAGAGCGCAGGGCGATTGCCGCAACCAGAGCCGCAGGGGGGTCTGGTCGCAAGAGCACCCCGTACCTACTCATCCCCCTCATCGTCATCAACTTCATCCTCGGCGACCGCTTCGCCGGTTTCCACCACCGGCTTCCCCATGACACCCGAAATGTGCTCGACAAGAGTCTTCCGGCGGGCCTCGACAAAACCGTCATAGTCATCGTTTCGGAGCAGGCCGGTGTCCAGGCAATGAGTGACAAGAAGCTCGTCCATCTCGCCGTCGTCTAGCTGGACGCTCTTGTGCGTCTGAAGCTGCTGAATGTACTCGCTCGGAGCCTTGCCGCCGATCATCCGGTTTGCCTTGTACGAGATCGGCGTCTTGTTAAGGATCGAGTTGAACCTTCTTGGTTCGATGCTCCGCTTCTGGCACCAGTCCTTCGGGAAGATGTGATGAATATCTAGCTTGTTCTCCTCCCAATCAGTCTCATCGAGGTCACGAATCGTGGTCTTCCAGAACCAATCGACTGCACCGTTTCTCTGAATCAGCACATGGATGCCCTTATACGCGGCACTATTCCTTGAACGCAAGGTGTCGAGCCGCGCAGGCTGAAAATTGGCATCTCGCACCGTGGCTGGTTCCGCGTCCGAGCCGTCGATCCACGCGATCATCTCCTGAAGGTCGAGTGCCATTCGAGTCTCGACCGCGCCTCCATAGAGTTCGCCGAGAACACCGCACCAGAACCATTGCGAGAGGCGGTTGTAGACGCTCTGTTCAAGCCAGCGGTCACCGAGCAGCGCCAAGATGCACGCCAACGGCACGAGCTGAGTTCGGTACGGCAGATCCCTCTTGGAGAAAAAGGATTCTTTCCGCAGAAACTTGGCAGCGAGCCAAAATCCATCACGAAGGGGATCGCGAAGGCGTTGATAGGCTTCGAGGGGGAGTGCGAGCACAGATTCTCTCTTGGCGCTGACGCCGGTAATCTGTTTGCCCGTTTTGCCCGCAGCAACGTCTTCTTTCCGACGTTCGAAGCTGTAGAGCAAAGAGAGACCCTGAAGAAAATCAGTGGGCTGGATGTCCTTCAGCATCCGCTGACGCCCGAGCCACTTGCTCAGCCCCTCAACGCTCTCCTTCGGGTTGCCGTACCACTCGTCGCGCATGTTGACGCCATCTGCGGCGTAGGTAGCGGTGACCAATTCGAAAACCGAGAGCGGGACGCCCCCCGTGTTGACCTTCTCGAAGACCAAGCACACGGCTTCTTTCCGGTTGTCCTTCTTTAGCTCGATAACCGGTACGTCGTAGTTTCGGAAGACGCTGAGGACGTTCTTACGGAAGTCCATGTACTGGGGAAATTTCGACGAATCGAACGTATTGAGGCCCTCTTCCCAGGTATCCGAGTTGAGGATCTGGCTGCATGGGAAGTAGAAGTTTTCGTACTCCTTCTCGGGCGTACTCAAATCGAGTGTGATGTCGCGGCCAAAGTTCGTTCGCTGCGTCTTCTGAGAATCTACGCTGATGATCGCGTCTTCATAAGACTGTGGCCCTTCCAGGGCTAGCTCGATGTCGATGTAGTAGTACCGCTCGATCAGGCGTTTCTTGTTGTCCTTCGTCTGGACCGGCGTATTAAGCTTGAGCACTTGAGTCAGGGAAGTGAGGCGCTGCTGCCCGTCGAGGATCAGCTTCTCGACATCCTCCCCGGTGGCCGAAGTATCAATGCCCTCTACCGGACGAACCTTGAACCTCGTATCTCCGCCGTTCTCCAAGAGCATCACTGCCCCGATTGGGAATGCCCTGGCGATGCTCACCAGCAGCGACCGGATATGCTCGTCGTCCCAGACCCAGCCACGCTGAAAGTCTGGCAACTGGATCTTGCCAGCCTCGATCTCGTCTAGAAGGACCGCGAGTCGGGTTTTTGTTGAGTCGAAAGTCGCCATTGAATCCCCCCAGGTAGAGCCGCTTCTTGACGATATGGAGTGACCGGCTCCATTCGCAACCGTCGTGACCGACAATGAGCCCATTTCGATGCCACTGCGACTCTCTTATCGGCAATCGCAACCAGAGCCGCAAGTGGAACTTGTGATCTTCGTGATCGGAACCACGGCTACACGAGCAGGACGATGCGACCGAAGAAAACGGTTTCGGCAAGCAACGGGCACCACCCTCCCCGCGCCGCCGTCGATTTCACCGCTCCAACTTGTGCAGTTCCTCGACCAGACGGCTTCGCTCCGGGCCGGGTCGCGTTGTCGATAGCGCCCTGGCGATCTTGATGAAGCGCTCGCGGGCCGACCAGAACCCCGGGCCTTCATAGAGGCCCTGCGCCCACGCCTTCTCTTCCTCGGTCCAGATTTCGAGGTAGGGCTCGTGAATGTGCTCGGCGTAGGAAAGCTCGGCGTCGCTCGACCCGTGCCAGATATCGAGTTCGGCGATCGGCATGCCTAGCAATCGGGGCACGAGGTAGAGGTTGCTGAACATCGCTTGCCGCAGCTTCTTGGCCGCGCCGATCTCATTGCCCGCCCGGTAAAGTGCGAGGCTCCAGCACAGGAAGTGATCGGGCACGCCAACGTCGTCAGGAAACTCTTTCTCGAACCACTGGAAGGCCCCAAGAGCGCCGTCGTTGTCATCGAGGAGCATGTAGTGAGGGCCAATCTGGTACCGCTTGCCCGCGCCGTCGTCGTACCAGCCGTACTTCTCCTTCTCTTTTCGAAGCTTGCGCTCGTAGCTCCGAAGGCGAGCCCGGATCTTCTTCTTCTCTTCGTCCGTCATTTCCGGTTCCCCTGCACCCTCGGCATGATGGTAGCGCCCAGTGCCCGCGCCCCCGCGAATCTGACGGGCAGATCCTTGCGAAGCCCTAAACACCCATTCCCAATTGTCGCCGGACTCGCCAATTGCCTTCGGTCCTGGCCGCCGCGAGCACCGCCGCTCGCTGTGCCTCGGTCATCACCGTCAGCGAAGTCTCCCGGCACGAAAGTACGGGCACCCTCCGGGCTACATCAGGAAGGTCGAGGTCTTCGGAAACCGCGCGGCCGAGGGGTTGCGGTACCTCGGAGATCCGAATCTGGATCTCGAACTTCGATGACAATTCCACCGAAGCGATACTCGTCTGCCCAACACTCGAAGCCACGAACGAAGCAGACGTGTCCTTCGTAGGGTGCGCCAGTGTCCGCGTATACGGCCTCAAATCCACCAGAGATGTCAACGTTCGAAAATTCGAGTGCTCGCCCGTCGCTGCTACACGCTTCGGAAGCACAGCTTTCGCACAGATATCGGGGATGACGCGCTACGTGCGGAACAGGAGTTCGGCACACCGGGCACTCTTGTGATCGAGAGAGCGACCGTGCCCGTTCTAGCGCCGGAATAACCACGTCCTTGAGCTGCTGCTTTCCCCATTGCATCGAGGGATGACGCAGACTGACCCAGACTGCTCGCACATCGCCGATTCTGACGCGCGCTACGTAGTCATCTATCCATTCAATTTCGTCGCAAGCTGCCTCGACCGACGTATGCGTACATCGACCCGCCTTCTGGCGTCCCTGGGAATGGATGATCGTGGGCTCAAGTATGCGGATGGTCTCTCGAAGGTGCTTGGAGCAGCGATCGAGCATCACGTTTGTGCCCTGGCCCTTCGCTGATCCCACTTTGATGCGGGAACAAAGGGTCGCATTCGCCATTGCGAACGTGTCAAAGAGATGGACCTGCCCGCGATTGGTTTCCAGCAACTCTCCCTCGCTACCGCTAGTCGGATCAATTCCCCAAAGAACCTTGAGCGCCGTCGTCACTCCCTTCATGTGGGCGTTTCGACTGTCCGACCCCGAATAAGGCTTGTCTCGCGAGCGCTGAAGCTGCGATCGACGCCTTTGAAGGTCCACGCCGACGTTCGGCCGTCCAGTTTGCATCGCTACGACGAGAATTCGCATCGGGTGGCCGTCATCGAGTGCTTCGTAGTGCTCTCCTAGGTAGGAGCACTGCCCTTCATAGATCTTCCAGTCACCGCGAATTGACTGGCGGCATGCGTCAGCGTTGGCGCAACAGAAGGTCCTATCGGAACTCAGCAGATTGCTCTCGCAGTAGGAAGCAAGCTGATCGTATCGGCTGGCTGACTTTTCGGGCTCGATCTCGATCGTTCTCATCGGCGGTCAGATTGCGTCACGTTCCGCCGTCATTCAACTCCAAATCCAAAGCTGTCGGGCTGAAACCAGTAGCGCCGTTGCCGGGGTGTTCACGGCGACGACCTGGGCCAGGACGACCCCAATTCCGTTCGCCGGAACCACAGCCCGCAATCGGAATCGGTGAACATCGTGGCAGAGAGGCGAAGGGCTCAGGACCAGTCGAAACGACTGACCATCAAGCTATGCCGGACGGCTTTCCCGACTTCGGCTCGACGCAGCTTTCGCCCGGCTCCCAGCACCGAGAGGAAGTGATCGTAATCTGGCCCGCTGAGGTCACTTCCTGGCGAGCCGATCGACGGCCCCAACTCGTCTAGGTCGAGCGTGGGGGCCATCATTTCACCGAGTTTATCGGGGCTCAGCTCTAGAAACGGGCACCCTGGCAGCCGGGGCGGCGATGTCTGCGCGCTCCGGGGGTTGGGCACCGACGAAACGGCAGTGCCGCCCCTTCCCTTCCTGCTACTCATCTTGTCCAGCCTGACGGTCGGCGGGGAATAGGGATTTCAAGCTGCGTTTTCCGCACCACCGATAGTAGGGCGATATGACAAGTAGGCCCAAAGGGGCTCGTTCCGGGTGACCGGCGGCGAGGCAAGCCCTTCCCGGAGCAAGCTCGAATAGGGATACCGCAGAGGACGACCCGTCCCATCGAACCGGCTCGCCGGCTCGGGGTATCCGGGTGAGAGTGCTTGAGCTACACGGCAACGTGTCGCCTAGAGGAATGATCCTCACTGCGAGGGCGAGAGCCCAAAGCAGAACAGAACCCGGCTTACAGTCCACTACCGACCAAGCAATTGGTTGGGCACCCGGCGGGAGGAAGTCAGTCTTCTGATAAGCCCCGCCGGGCTCCTACGGGTCCTTGTTGGCTGGCAAGAACAGAGCGAGCTGCTTCGAAGCAGCTCGCAGCCCTCTCGATCGCGCGACTTCGACATGATCGCTGCGTTGCGAAACGCTCGCCGCAGCTGGACAAACAACAAGCCACGTCAGAACTTCGAACTAGACGAGTGACGCGAGTCGCTCGCCGAGGGTTTGGGCTAGTGCTTCGGCGTGGGGGTCGTCGAACATCGTGAGATGTCCGCCGGGAATTGGGAGCGAAACGAAGGGGCCGCGCAGGTAGCGCGCCCAGCCGAGACTCGCGTCGCCGGTGTGTAAGCACGAGTCGTCGCACCAGAATTGTGCGACCGGGACCGTGCACTCGCGCGGCTGATACTTCAGATAGGCGACCCAAAGTGCTTTCTGCAGCGGGGTCATCTCGGTGACGTCGCGCGGCTCGGAGGTTCGACCGTCGGGACGTTGATAGACCGGTGCAGGCTGATTGCGCCGTGCCGCATTCCACTCCCCAGCCTTGCGTCGCGCGTGATAGAACTGCCAGGCGAGTCGCTCTCGCAGATATTCGCCTCGACCTTCGGAGGGGGTTTCGAAGAAACGCGTCGCATGATTTGCTAAGGCATGGGGGAGCGAGCGGGCAATTCGCTGCTCGGTCGGATGCGCCTTGGGGAGCCGGGTGTCGAGCATCGTGACCAACGCAACTGGCGTTCCGTCTTTCTCAAGCTGGCGCCCCATCTCGAGTGCGAGCACGCCACCGAACGACCAGCCGCCGAGCAAGACACGCGGGTTTGAACCCAACTGCGGCCGCAAGCGCTCAAGGCAAAAGTCGCGCCAGCGTTCGACCGTACGTGGGAAATCTTCTTTCCGCGTTCCGCGCGGAGGAGCGATGGTGACGATGCGGCGATCGTCGCCGAGGTGGCGAGCCAGGTTCTGATAGAGACGCAGCTCACGGCTCCAGCTTCGAATCAGGAACCAGGTCTCCCGCGAGTCATCCGGCCCTCCATCCCCAAGATGGAAACCCGCGAGCGGCGCGCGCTCGGCGGCCTCCTCGTCGAATTCACCGACAGAAGGAATTTCAAACACAGTATCCACTTCGCATGCGCCCCTCGAGATCTATCGGGGGGACGATCGGCAAAGATTAGCCTTTTACCTGCCGCGAGGGGCGAGCCATCGCGCTAGACGGCGGACTCGTACTGAGTGAGCTCGAGAACGACGCCGTCCGGAGCGACAACGTACAAGTAGGAAAGCCCGGTTGGTTCCTTCACAATTTCGCCGAGAAGGCGAACATCCGAAGCCGCAAGCTCCGCAGCGGCCGCGACCAGATCCGCAACCCGAAGCCCGAAATGCGCGACGCCAAAGCCGTGAACATATGCACCGTCGCCGGTTTCAGGCAGTGGAGCCGGCGCCATGCCCGCCGGCAAATCGCCGACCACGATAATTTGCCCACCGAGCGCCAAAAAGATACGCGTGTCGCCGTTGGCGTTGGTATTGCGATGCACGGGCTTTGCTTCGAAGTGACGCTGATAGAACTCGGCGGACGCTTCGGGGTCGGCGGCGTAGATGTGAATGTGATCGAGCGACTCTATGTGCATCAACTCTCCGGTTCGTCCAGCCCCAAGGGTTGGAAAGATGCGCGTTCTGGAGCCCCCCCGCTAGGCGTCCCTTGTCTACCGCCGACATCATCCTGGGAACGACAAGCGGGCGCAGATCTCATCCCTCCGGGCGCCGCAACGGCCGATGCAAATCGGTGACAACAAGCCGCGTCTGCGCCTCGCGGGAGTAGGAAAAATAAGCCCCGTTTTCCGCACCACCGGATAGTAGGGCGATATGACAAGTAGGCCCAAAGGGGCTCGTTCCGGGGCCTGTGGCTCGGCGACGGTTCCTGTATCCGGCGCCGTGCCGAGCGCCGCGATCATGTCTGGTCCTACGACTTCGTCGCGGATCGAACCCACGACGGGCGTCCGATCCGAATGCTGACGATGGTGGACGAGTACACGCGGGAGTGCCTGGCGATCGACGTGGAGCGGAGGCTCGACTCGGAGAACGTGCTCGAGCGGCTGACGGCGCTCTTCACGGAGCGGGGCACGCCGACCTATATCCGATCGGACAATGGAGCCGAGTTCACGGCGAAGGCGGTGCGGGAGTGGCTGGGCAGGCTCAGTGTGCAGACGCTGTTCATCGAGCCCGGAAGCCCTTGGGAGAATGGATACAACGAGTCGTTCAACGGGAAGCTGCGCGACGAGCTCCTGAACGGCCAAATCTTCTACACGCTGACGGAGGCAAAGGTGCTGATCGAGCGATGGCGGCGGGAGGACAACACGATCGGGCCGCACAGCTCGCCCGGCTACCGGCCGCCGGCCCCCGAAGCCTGGCGGCTCATGCCGCCCGCTTCCGCTTCGCTTCATCGCGCGGGACCTGCGAGGCTAACATGGAGGCTGGTAAGCCAACCGGGGTAGGTCACCTCTACCCGGGCAGCTACCCGGCCCCCCAAAAAAAACCGGGAAGCGACTACTCGATGTAGCCCAGCGCGCGCAGATTTGCCTTGTGCTCTTCGCTCACGTCGGTCTCGATGAAATATTCGGATTGATCGTTGTGCCGCGATTGCCAATGGTCCAGCTCGTCGCTGAGCTGAGCGACCATATCCGGCATCTCGCCAGAGAGATCCGTCGATTCGTCGGGATCGTTCCATAGATCATAGAGCTGTACCTCCTCGATGGGCGATACGCGTCTGATCAACTTAAACCTGTTCGTGCGCGCGTAGGCAAGTTTTTCGTCGAGGTGGTCGAGCGATCCGAATGCGATCCGAGGCGTGATGTCCTCCCACTCGGCTTCAGTGGCTCCGGCTAGAATCAGAGGACTGAGGTCGACACCGACCGAGGCACCGGAATCGCTCCTCCGGCCAAATTCGGGGGCGCTCGACTGAGCGATCATACTCGCCAGAGAGGGCGCAATGTCCTGTAGCCGGACCTGGGCGGCGACGACCTGGCCGGGCGGAATCTTTTCGGGCCAGCGAATGATTAGCGGAACACGGATAGACTCCTCGTAGAGCTGCTGACGATGGGTCAACCGGCCGTGGTCCAAGAATTCCTCGCCGTGGTCCGCTGTGATCGCGAGGATCGTGTCGTCCGCGATGCCGAGTTCCTCGAGCCTCTGGAACAACCTCTCGACATACGTGTCGACGTATCGGATCTCGCCGTCGTAGAGTTTCATCAGCTCTTCCGCATCCTCCGGCTTGTCGAGCAGGTCCGGCTTACCGTGCGAGACTCCCTCTTGGACCGGCCCAAACATCGAATCGAAGGGCGCGGGCGGCTGATAGTTGTGGTGGACATCCCAGAGGTGAAGGAAGATGAAGAAGGGCACGGGCCGATCTGCCGAGTTCCACGCTCCCAGGTACCGATCGACCAGCCCGAAGAGCAGCGGGGATGTTATGCCCTGATGCGAGGGCGGCGGCATCATCGCGCTATGGTCGTCGTAGACGTCGAAGCCATTCGAGAATCCGTACGTCCCTTCGACGAAGGGACCGGCGACGAAGCCCGCGGTGGCGTACCCGGATTCACGAGCCACCTCCGCAAGGGTGACGACATCGTCGTCCAGGCGCCTACCCCAGTTCGTGATTCTGTGCTGTGCGGGAGACAACCCAGTCATCATCGACATGTGTGAGGGAAGAGTCCACGATGTCGGAGAAACCGCGTTCTCGAAGAGCACGCCCTCAGCAGCGATTCGATCGATCGCCGGGCTCGTATCGCGAGGGTACCCATAGCAGCCAAGATGATCCGCCCGAAGCGTATCGATCGAGATCAACACGACATTGGGTGCGTCCGGGTCGGGTGACACCACACCCGACCAACGAAACTCCGGCGCAAGTACCACACCCAGCAGCCCCGCGGCCAGGGCGAGCGAGATCGTCGTCGTGTTCGCGAATCCCAAACGCGAGATCCAACGATCGGAGATTGCAGGACGGGCTGACAACCAAACACCGAGGGCCGCGATGACCAAGCAGAGAAGGCCCCCGAGCGCGAAATGGAGGGCCTTGGCGTAGCCGCGGGCGCCTAGCCAAAAGAGCGCGCTGAGACCCGGCCACGCGAATGCGCTCAAAACGAGCACAGCTGCCTTGTCTTCCACGACGAGCCATCGAGGTCCATCAGTCAGCCCGCGCACCAGGCTGACCATGGTCAGGATCAGCGCCGCGGCGCTCCAAGCGAGCGCGAGGCTGACGACACAGACGAGCCCGAAGTATTGGGCCGCATCCGTCGCATCCGATAGATCGAAGCTGCGGTTGACCCAGGGAGGGAAGATCTCGAACAGGTCGATGCCAATACCGCGACTGAGCTTGATGGCGAGCTGCATCCACGCAGTGTCGCGAGGCCTAGCCTCGCCCACGACCAGCGCCTCGAAAGCGAGTTCGATCGCGATCATCCCCAAGCAGGCGGCACCTGCGCACACAAATGACACCCGAGCAATCTGGCGCATTCGGAGAGTGTATCCACTTCGGTGAGTCGCTCCAGCCGGGACAGGCCCTCGGTCCAAAGGAGGGACCGCTACGACAACCGGGGGTGGGTCACCGGCGGCGAGGAGATGTGAAGCACAGGACCGCCCAAGATCGTGGAGCAGCTAGCGGCGCGGTTCCCAGACTTCCGACCCCTGCGCGGCTCGTTTCGCCGCGTGGCTGAGTCCTGTCTCCGTCCACTGCCCGCTGTGGCTCGGAACCGGGAAGACACAGTCCGACCCATTCGAGGCGACCTTGCTTCGATGTCGGCCGAGCTGCTCGACGAGCGACGCCGGGATCTGGACCGCGCGCTCTGCGTGCGTCTTGGGACGCCAATCGAGCTTGGCGCAGATCTGGATCAGGCCGTTCTCTGGGGAGTAGGAAAAATAAGCCCCGTTTTCCGCACCACCGATAGTAGGGCGATATGACAAGTAGGCCCAAAGGGGCTCGTTCCGGGCGACGGGTCGCGACGGAGATTGCCGAAGGCACTCTGGGCGGCGAGTTCGACCCCTCCGACCGGGCTGAGATCAAGACCAAGGTCTCCGATGCGGAAGAGGCTGCGCGTGACGAGGTCTGGGCCGAGTATCGCTTCGTGGTCCTTGCAGACAGCCAGCAGCCCGATGGACTCGCGGCCATCGATCTCGGAGCTGGTCATGCAAGCGCGAGCGAGAGCTTGTGCGGGCGAGTGATCACGGCGCTCAAGTCGCAGGCGTTGCTGAACGAGTCTGTTGGCGCCGGGTACTTGGACCGCAACTGGCCGCCTGCTTTGAAGGAGTCCGGAGCGTGGCCCTTGGCGAGCCTGCGCCAGAGCTTCTTGAACGGGGCGCTGACGCGTCTGGTGGATCCGGATGCGGTCCTGCGTGGGAAGGTCGTTGAGTTCGTGGGGAAGGGAGACTTTGGTCTTGGTTCAGGCCAGAAGCCGGATGGGACGTTCGAGCGGCTTTGGTTCGAGGAATCGATCGCTTCGGATGAGGTGGCGTTCGAGTCGAATGTATTTCTTCTGCAGAAGGCCAAGGCAAAGGCCTTGCGATCTCAGCCTGATCCGGTCGTCACACCGGATCCTGGGCCCGGCCCCGTGGTGCAGCCGGATCCAGTGACCGGCGGAGGCCCCGGGCCTGAGCCGGTCGCGCAGGCCAGGACTATTCGGGTGCGCGGGAATATCCCGCCTGAGGTCTGGAATCGACTTGGTACGAAGCTGCTGCCGAAGCTCCGGTCGGGGACCGATCTAAAGGTGGGAGTGGAGTTCTCGGTGGATGTCGAGGCGCCAGGCGCGGATGCGCTGACGGCTGATTTGCGGCAAGTCCTCGACGACCTCGGGCTGACTGGTGGGGTTGAGGTTGAGGATTAACTGGCGCTTGGAATCGGGGCGCTAGTTGCGACAGCCGGTCTTCGTGGCGCCTGCATACTCCTCGTGTACGTCCGCCTCCCCAGTGACCGAGAAATCCAAACAGGGAGAGGCCACGCGGCCGATTCCCTTCCCAGTTAGTGGGCGGGCAAGACGCCGGTAGAGGTGGTGCGGTTTCTGGGCAGGCTACCTGCAGGGTGGGTGTTACTAACTCCTGCCTCCCTGGACCGCCCCTACTGGACGTGCTTCATCTGGGCTTCTTCGGATTGCTGATGAACTGATGACCACCGGCGACATAGGCAACGCGGTAGAAACGGTTGCTGCTATGTCTGCGCTCAACCGAGAGATTCCAATCCGATCCGTGTGAGTACTATTGGATGTCTGGTGATGCGACTCATCTGATCCTGATCCAGCTCCGCTCTTCCCTGCCCGATTGCAAAACCCCTACGCCGCCTCAATCTCGAACAGATCAAAGCCGCTGCCCGTCAGGCCCGACGGGCCTATCCGGTCCTCTGGTGGGTCGCTCAGTTCGTCGTATTCGTGAGGGATCCGCGGAAGACCTTGCGCGGTTGGCGGCGACGCCGCGCAATCGGATACAGGAAGTAGGCTGCCCGATCTCTGCCTCGGCCAGCCAGCGCAGGGTGCCTGACTCCCCTTCGGGGCCGATGGCCGGCCAATCCCGCGATTCTCAGGTGTATACAGATCAACACTTCGTCAGCGCTAACCGCCTGTTTTCCGGCGGGATCTCCGTCAGACGACCCACTAGTGCGAGCCTCTGCCGTGGTAGCCTAAACACAGGGTGGCGAGGGGCTGGGCCGGAGCTGATCCGATGCGCTGGATGCTGATCCTTGCCCTTCTCCTCGTTGCCCCGGCCGGCTACGCTCAGACCGACCCGTATCAGTGGGTCGGCGCGACGACTGTCGCCTACGACGGAGGTGGGAATGGTCTTGGGTTCGTCGGTCTCAACGCCTCTACGTCTGAGGGGCTAGCCCGAATAATTCGTGAAGAAGTTTCGTTATTGAATTGAAGAAGGCCCCAGTTGCGGTAGAAACGGGTTGCTACACACGTTTCGCCACAAAAGGG
>NYZA01000071.1 GCA_002686955.1 Gemmatimonadota bacterium | reverse complement strand
TGGGCACAGCCTCGGCCAGGGGCTCCTCAGGGTCCAGGGGAAGCCAGAAGTGCTGGGGGAGCTGCACCGCCAGCTCCAAGGCGTTGCTGCTTCCTATAGGGCGGTTGCTCCCCGGTAGCGTCAGGGGGGAGAAGAGCAGGGTAACCGTATATTCCATCGCATCGGTCTCCCGGTCTCGCGTCTTGGGCACCACTTCGTATTCGAAGCGGTGCTCCGCCGCGATGCGACCGAAGAGCCGCCGCGCGGATTCGTCCGAATCGGCCCGATGCAGGAACACCCGCATCTCCTTCGGCCGCGTTGCGAACCAGAATCGACTCAGGAATTCGTAGCGGAAGACATTGTCTGGTTCGTATCCGATCTCGCCGATCTTCGCCCCGAAACCGTCGATCAGCAGCTTCAGCTCCACGGGATCACCGGCTCCCGCCTCCACCGACTCGATCAGCACGCCGACGATCTGCTCCGTCTTCCGTGTGATCGATTCCGCGACCTCGCTTCCGGTGATCTTGAAGTAGTGCCGTCCCAGGATCCCGACGAATCCGAGCGGGGTGCGCAACAGGCGCGCGCCATCCCTCTCCTCGATCGCCCGCTCGGGTGCACGTTGGGCGACGAAGATGCCGATCGCACCCGCCGCGTCGGTCTGATCGTAGAGCTCCACCGTGATGAAGCGCCCATCCTTTGCGAGGCTGAGAAAGCGCAGTCCGCGAAAGCCGAAACGGATGAACTGCTCGGCCGCACCGTTGATCTTCTCGTAGAGGCGCGAGGGGTTGAAGTTATCGACCCCACCTTCCGGCCGCCATCCGCCGTCCAGGATCGACGCCGGGAAGACGCCGAGGTCGCCCTCGGCCGCTCCGCCGCCGCCACGCTCGGCCCAGTGGATGGGCGGGCGCTGGTAGAGCTCGATTCTCGGGGCGGGGGCAAGAAGGAGCTCTGGAGCGAGATCACGATCGGCCGGATCGAAACGCCCCCCTTGCGCGCTGATCCAGGCACTGATCGCCGCGAGCAGACCCAGCAGAACCACACCGACTACGACTTCCCTGTTCGAGATCCTCTTCCTGAGAATCCTCCTCGAAAGCGGATTGAATACTGGGTCTGGGGATCTTCTCATGCGCCCATTGTCGGTCGGCGGAATACTCCAACGGCGATGCAGGATCGAGGATAGCTTTGAGGGGATCTCCTGTCCCCCCCCACGCCGCGCCCCAGGAGGCACCGATGCACTTCGCCCCTTCCGGCTCGACAACCCTCCTCTCGGCCGCGCTCCTCGCGTCCGTCGCCGCCGCTTCCTCGTACGATTTGGCGACCGTAGCCCGACCGGACGACGGCCTGCTCCTTCTGAACGCGACTGTTTTCGATCCGATCCGCTCCGAAGTGCTCTCGGGAGACCGAATCGCACTCGCCGAACTCGATCGATCGCTGCCGGCGGAGGCGGTCCCCGGTGTGTTCATCGTTCAGTTCGATGCTTCGATCCAACCCGAGACCCGCGCGCGGGTCAGGGCGGCCGGGGCCGAGGTCCTCGACTACCTACCGATGCACGCCCTGGTGCTCAGAGGGACCGGGCGGGTCGCGCGCACCTTGGTGGGGTTGGAGGGCACGCGATGGGTCGGGGGTTTTTCTCCCAGCTTCAAGATCGACGAGGGGATCGACGCCTGGGCGGCCGCGCAGGGCTACGACCGCGCCGATGTGCCCCTCTCGATCCGCCTTTTCGCGGGTGCCGACACCGATGCCGTGCTGGCCAGGCTCGAAGAGCTCGGCATCAGAACCGAATCCCGTCACACTCCCCCCGCATTGCTCAGGGAGCGGGTGCCGACGGGTGAGGGGATCGAGCTGCGCGCTTCTCTCGATGCCCTCTCGGCGGTCGCTGCGATCGATGGCGTTCAGTGGATCGCCGCCGCACACAAAATCGAGCAACGCAATTCCGAAACCCGTTGGGTGATTCAGACCAACGAAGAGGACAACTTCGCGATCTGGCAGGCCGGGCTCTATGGATCCGGCAGAATCATCGGACATATCGACGGCAGAATAGATCGAAGCCATTGCTCCTTCGAAGATGTTGTGGAACCGGGTCCAGACCACAGAAAGATCGTCGCCTATCGCGGATCGTACGGATCCGATTCCCACGGTACCCACACCGCCGCCACCGCGGCCGGTGATGCGCGTGCGTACGGTGGCGGTTGGGGAGATCAGACAGGTCAGGCATTCGGCGCCCGTCTGAGTCACGGGTACATGGGTCTGGTAAACAACTCCAATCTGGACGAGTATCTCTTCTATGCGTGGCAAGATGGAGCACGCGTTCACACAAATTCATGGGGGAACGACTGGACGACGCAATACACATCTCATTGCCAACAGATCGACAATGTGTCGTACTCACTCGAAAACACCGTTGTTTGCTTTGCCGAGAGTAATCTGAACAACCTCAAGACCCCGGAGAACGCGAAAAATGTGTTGGCGGTAGGCGGCACCGATTCCGCGCCGAACCAACACCGCTGGTGCACCGGGGGGAAGGGTCCGACGAAAGACGGCCGCTTGAAGCCCGATCTGGCCGCACCGGGCTGCTCCATTCAGAGCGCGAAGAGCAACAGCGATTGCGGCACTCGCTCGATGGGGGGAACATCGATGGCCAGCCCCGCCGTCGCCGGGGCGGTCGCGCTGGTACAGCAGTACTTCGTGAATGGCTACTGGCCCAGCGGGTCGCCCTATCAACCCGACGCCTTCGAACCCACCGGAGCCTTGGTTCGCGCGGTGCTCGTGAACGGTGCGCAAGACATCACCGGCGTCTCGGGCTATCCGAGCGATCAAGAGGGCTGGGGTCGGATCGAGCTGGAGGAATCGCTCTATCTCGCCGGCGACGGCCGCGATCTTTGGGTCGCCGATCGCTTCCATGCCGATGGCCTGACGGCGGGCGCCTTTCAGGACCATCAGTTCGATCTTCAGACCGGTGAACCTCTGCGGATCACCATGGCGTTCAGCGACTACCCCGCATCGGTCAATGCGTCGTACACGCCGGTCAACGATCTCGATCTCTTCGTCCGCTCACCCAGCGGCACGATCTATTCCGGCAATCGTTTCGCCGGAGGAGAGTCGGTACCGGGACCGCTGCGTGACGCCAAGAACAACATCGAGCAGGTTCACGTCCTTTCGCCCGAGCCCGGCACCTGGGGCGTTCGCGTATGGGCGCGTGAGGTGCAGATGGGTGACGCACAGGGTTGGGCGCTGGCGATCTCCGGAAAGATCGACAACGTCGTTCCGGTCGACTGAGAGAGCTACGTGTCCGATCGACGCCGCCACCGAGGGCCCCACCCCCGAGACCGGCGTCTCTTCGGATCGGATCGACTGGACGATTTGCGCTGGGCGGCGGAGGACTACGCTTGGCTGCTCGGGAGGAACTACGCTCCCGGGGCGGCGCTGACCCTCGTCGGGAACCGTTTTCAGCTCCACCAGCGGCAGCGCGCCGCCTTGATGCGGGCGGTGTGCGCGCCGGAACAGGCCCGTTCGAGGTGCGCGAAGCGCGTCGCCTGCGAAGGGCGGCGGGTCGTCGTCGATGGCTTCAACGTTCTCGTCACCGTCGAGGCCGCGCTATCCGGTGGGCTCGTGCTGCGCGGCACCGACCGCCTCCTCCGCGATCTGGCCAGCGTGCACGGCACCTACCGACGCGTCGACGAAACCATTCGCGCAATCGAGCTTCTCTCGGGCGAGCTCGCGGCGGCGAGCGAGGCCCTCTGGCTCTTCGACCGCCCCGTATCGAACAGCGGGCGGATCGCCGCTCTCGTCCGGGAGGCCGGCTGGCGGGCCGAGCTCGCCGACTCCGCCGACCGGCGCGCGATCGAACTGGGCCGCCCGCTCGCGACTTCGGACGGCCCGCTCATCGATCGCATCACCTCTCACGTCGATCTGACCGGACCGATCGTGAGCCGGCTTGCCGATGCCTGGGTGGTGGAGCTTTAGGGTCCGCGCAAGAACAACTTGTCATCTTGGCGCCCAGATTTGGTGCAGATGGGATGCCAAATGACAAGCTATTCTTGCGCGGACCCTTAGGGCACAACCGTGAATCGGAACGTGTCCCGATCGACGACCTCCAGCGGAGAGAAAGTCCCGCAGTAGGAGCGCAGGAAGTACTCGCCCAGCGGCGCCGCCAAGGGGATCGGCACGCTCCCGGAAGAAACGAGACTCTGGCGCGGCCCGATCGGCACGGCGAGCGGTCCCAATACGACCGTGCTGCCCCCGGGAACCAGCACGTCGTACCAGACATCGACGCTCATCGGCAGCGGCCCATGGTTCCAGAGAGTTGCCGTGAGCTCCGCGATGCCCCCCGCCGGCACCTCGTACCCCTCGACGACCGCCGGTGTCACCGTGCAAGTGGATCCGAGCGCCGCCATCAGCGCCAGACCCGCCGCCGTGGTTGCGTCCTCATTCCCGTCAAGCTCACCCAGCTCGCTGGGGAAGGAGCCGTCGGCCAGCTGGGCGCCAACCAGCCAGTCGGTCGCCAGATCCAGCACGCCCGCATCGGGGTCGTAGCCCGCATCGATCAGGGCCCGAATCGCGTAGGCGTTCTCCCGCGTCAGATCGCTCGACGCGAGCACTGGATGCGGACTGAAGAAGCCTCCGTCCACCGCCTGCTGCGCCTCGAGCCAATCGGTGGCCGCGATCCCCGCGCTCCGCAGTCCGGCCTCGCGCAACGGGGCCGACGCGATCGAGGCTCGGGCATCGGTGCCGAGCGGCGTGCGATCGACATCGCGATTGGTCCAATACACCCCGCCGTCCGGATCCTGCTGCACCGTCTCGAGGTGGTCGGCGACGGTCAGAAGCTCCGGCCAGTCGTCCACCCGCAAACCGTGCGGTTCCACGCGCGACACCGCCAACGCCATCTCGGCCTCGGAATAGCCCACCGTGAACATCCAGGGCCAGAGCAGCCGCGAAATATCCTGCGTGTATCGGTATCCGCCTTCGTTCGGCGTCCCAACCTCGTCGGAGAGCATCTCGGCCGAAGCGAAAGCCGCGATATCGCTCGCCGCCTGAAGATAGGTGGGATCCAGGGTTTCTCCGTACATCTCGACGAGAAAGAGAGCCGCCCGCGCCTGGTGCGCCGTATAGAAGGTCGGATTGCCCTCTTCGACCACCAAAACCCCCCCCGGAGCGAAGCCGTTGTCGGTCAGATAGGTGACGGCCCGACTCTGATTATCGACGAGATTAGGTCGCCACCGCCTCGGCCTCGTCTAAGAAGTCCGTGTCGCCCCCCAGCCGGTAGGCCTCGAGCAGAGCTCGGCCCGCCGCGGCATAGCTGCCGGGCAGCTCGTACCCGCCCAAGTACCCGTCCGCTCCGATCTCGAATCCGTCGAAAACGCCCCATCGATCGGCTCCGCTTTCGGGAGGGTCGATCAGGGCCGCTTCCAGATAGTCGGCCACGGCCAACGCCGCGCCGACAGTTTCGCCGAGCGAGGCGCCGCGCGCCGTCCAGCTCGTGGTCAAGAGCAGAAAACTCGCGGCGGAGATCGATCGAAGCGCCGCCGACTCGAAAGTCCGACGATCGGGATGGAAGAAGTTCATGGCGCGTCCTCTATCGTCTGGCGAAACCAGTGCCGAGCCACCCACCCAATTGTAGCCGAGAACCCTTGTGTGCGACGCGCTCTTCGCCACGACCGCCCATTTCGATACCCTCCGCGCCTCATGTCCGATCGAAGAACCGTGCTCCGCCCCCCAATCCCCCGGCCTTTTCCACTCCGGCCCTTCCTCTTCGTCTCCGCCGCCGTCGCTCTGGCAGCCTGCGCCGATCCCTCGGACGAGCGATCAGCCGAGCCCTCCCTAGCGGCGGAGACCATCGACCCGGCGCGAGCGGCCGCTCTCCAGGCGCTGCCCTACCTGGGCGGCACGACCAAATCCGCCGCGGATGATCGTGCCGGCCCCGTTCCTCTGCACGACCCCGTCCGCTGCGCCGGCGGCCCCCGCCTCTATACGACCCAAGACCTGAGCAGAGCCGACCTCATCGATCCGGCGGGCAATCTCCTCCACAGCTGGTCCCACTCTCCGAGCTTTCGATGGGAGCACGCCGAGCTCCTGCCGCAAGGCGATCTCGTCGTCGTGGGCGTCGACCCCCACCAGTGGCCCGATGAGCAGGAGTTCGTGCGGATCGCCGACGAATCCCGCTATCTCCTGCGCCTCGACCGGCGCGGCAACCTCCTCTGGAAGCGGAAGATCACCGCCCATCACGACGTGGAGCTCGGGCCGCGGGGATCGCTGACCGCGCTCACCTTCGAGCGGCGCACTCTCCGCGCGATCCATCCGATCTTCCCCGTGCGCGACGATCAGATCGCTCTGCTCGACCCTCGCGACGGCACCCTCTCGGAGCAGCGGGGCCTCCTCACAACCTTGCTCGACCGTCCCTCCCGTTTCCGCCTGCTCCCGGTGCATCCCAGCAAGCTCGGCGGCCCCCCCTGGATCGACCTCTTCCACGCCAACTCGGTCGAGTGGATGCGGCGCGAGCACCTCTTCGGCACCCATCCCCTTTACGCCCCGAACCACCTCCTGCTCTGCTTCCGCCACCAAAGCCGCGTCGCGATCTTCGATTGGGAGAAGAACGAGGTTCTCTGGTCCTGGGGAGCCGGCACGATCAGCGGCCCCCACGACGCGCAACTCCTCGACACCGGCAACATCCTCCTCTTCGACAACGGGCTCGGCCGCGACCACTCCCGCGCCATCGAGCTCGATCCGCGCACCGACGAGATCGTCTGGCAGTTCCGCTCCGATCCCCCCACCGATTTCTACACCGAGAGCAAAGGATCGGCACAGCGTCTCGCCAACGGGAACACCCTTCTCGCCGAGTCCGACGCTGGCCGCGCGATCGAAATCACCCCCGCCGGAGAGATCGTCTGGGAGTTCCTCTGTCCCCACGAATCGGCCCCCGGCGAGCGGGCGGCGATCGTCCGAATGCTCCGGATCGATCCGGGTCGTTTGGAGTGGCTCTTCCCGCACCTCGACTGAATCGTTTCTTTGGGAGGCGATACGCGACATCTTTCTCCCGCCCGCCGAAGCGACGCAAGCTCCAGCGGCTGCCATCCACGGCCGGGCAAGGTAGGGTTGCTTTTGAACGCGTGTGCCGAAGCTGATGCCTGGATCCGTGTATCAGGGGATGGTCATCTCCGGCAAGTGTGGCGGGCGCGCGCTGACGTTTCGATATAAGCGTCAGATCCTCTGGAGGACCGCGCACTGGCGGGCGGGCAACCGCCTTCCGCGGCTGGGCATGCCCGGAGAGCAAGCGCAGGTGGACTGGGCCGGCTTCGGGACGATTCAGGTCGGTCGGGTGGAGCACCGAGAACGATCTGGCTCGACAACTCGAACCCACATCATTCACCGAGACGCGTAGCGGGTAGAAGATATGAGCTGCGCTTTTCGTTCCACGCCGTGGCACCGGACCGATAGACGGGCCTCGCTCGGGCTGGTTTCCTCGCCCATGTGGGTCTCCCGGTCGCCGAATCCGCTCCCGACGACTCGGCTGTCCCCCGCATATTGCGATACGCTGCACGGCCGTGCAGCCACAGCGCGCGCCATCGAACCTGCTGCGGCGCGGATCGGTGACGGCAGGCTCTCGATGCGATGGGCCGGGGCCGGGAGCGGGGTGCGAGATGCACTTGCGGAGGCGCTCCAAGGCAGCTCTGTTATCGGTCTCCACAGCCACCGCGGCACGCGGATCGCCTCCCCCCGATCGCGCCGAGACCCGTCCTTCCTCGGGGGCCGGATCCACCCGCGCCAACGGGTTCACCGGCGGTACCCGTGCGCCACGGCGTTCCCTTTGCGCGATGCGCCCCGCGGCCGATGCGGCGGCGGATGGTCGCGGCCAGAGGCATCCCCGCGGTCGCTACGCAGCCCATCGCCTCGGCTGTCCCCCGCATGTTGCGATATGCTGCACGGCCGTGCAGCGACAGCGCGCGTTCGACCAAGACTATGTATCGCAGTGAGGCCGCATGGAGGGCGCATGTCAAGCACCTCGTGTGCAAGGATCAACAATGGGTTAGGCTTCGATCGACAGACGGTGTAATCAGCCGCCACGAAGGGCAGATATGATCCGCAGCCTTCTGGTTCTCGCCGCAATGCTCGGCTGTACGCTAGCCACCGTCCGCGCCCGTACTATCAATGTGCCGGACGAGTACTCGAGGATCCAGGACGCCATCGCTGCTTCCGCGGACGGGGATGTAGTTCTGGTCCAGCCGGGCACCTACGTCGAGACCCTGGACTTCCTCGGGAAGGCGATCACCGTGACCGGGACCGTGCCCGAAGACTCGGTGGTGGTGGCGGGCACCGTGGTGGATGCGAACGCCGCCGGTAGCGTCGTGAGCTTCGCGAATGGGGAGAATCGCACGGTCTCGCTGATCGGGTTCACGCTCAGGGGCGGATCTGGAAGCCCGCGGTCCGGAGTTGCTGGAGACGGCTCCCTGGCGGGTGGCGGAGTCTTCTGCTCCGGGTCGGTGAGCCCGCGCATCGCTCGCTGCGCAATCGTAGGCAACGCGGTCTCGTCCCCGGATGCCCAGGGAGGAGGCGTCCATTGTGAGGCTGGTGCTACTCCGAGGATCGAGCACTGCAGGATCGATTCGAACGGAGTGGACGGGTCGTCCGCCAGGGGCGCTGGTCTGAGCTGCGTCGCTGCGTCGCCCAATGTCGTGGACTGCCTTGTTCGGGGCAATGAGGCAGCGGGAGCCTCAGGCTACAGCACTGGAGGGCGGGGGGGAGGCCTGGCCTGTGGGCGAAACGCCAACCCGGTTCTGCGCCGCTGCGTCATCTCACACAACGCTGTGAGCGGTGACTTCCGCTCGCTAGGGGCCGGGGTCTACTGTCGGGGGATCGCTTCTCCCCGCCTAGTGGATTGCACGATTGCTCGGAACACGACCGGCTCGATGAACGGGAAGGGTGGCGGCGTCCACGCCGCCTCCTCGGCCAGCCCGGTCCTGGTCCGATGCACGATCGAGAGAAACTGGGCCTCCAAGGGTGCTGGCGTCTACACCGAGAGAGATGCGCGTCCCGCTCTCGTTGACTGCGGCATTGTCGAGAACGCCGGACACGGCATCGAGTGCTTCCGCAGCTCTCCCACGCTCCGGGGCTGCACCATCGTGGGGAACGGGATCGCCGTCTACTGCGACTACCGAGCAAGCCCTCGCGTGACTCACTGTACGATCGTAGGCAATCGTCCGGACCGGCCCGGTGGCGCGCTCTCGGTATACAACGAGTGCCACCCGATCGTGGAGGGCTCGATCCTCTGGGGGAACTACAGCGCGCCCATCGCAATCGAGCACGAGAGCAGCACGGTCGCCGTGAACTGGAGCGACGTCCAAGGTGGATGGCCCGGCGAGGGCAATATCGACCTCGATCCCGCGCTCTGCCAGGTGGACTGCCGTCCCCACGACCTAGCCCTCAGCGAGGTCTCCCCGTGTGTCGGGGCGGGGAAGGACGGGTCCGACATGGGAAGCCAACCCGTCGGGTGCGAGGAGCCTCTTCGCCACGAGCCACGAACGGTCACTGTTCCGGGCGAATACGTGGATATCGCCGGGGCAATAGACGCGGCGTGCGAAGGTGACACGGTTCTGGTGGAGCCGGGGACGTACCTGGAGCACGACCTGACGATCCGGATGGGGATCACCGTGTGCAGCCTGGATCCCGGCAACCACGAAGTAGTCGCCTCCACCGTCGTTCATGGCTCGGGACGAACCAGCGTATTCTCTTTCGCGCCTTCCGATCGAGTTCCGCTGTTGACCGGCTTCACCATCACTGGGGCGCAACGGGGAGTGTCGTGCAGCTACTCGGCGCCTGTGGTTCGGCGGTGCGTGATCCGCGGGAACTCGGGCTGGGGATGGAGAGATGGGGGAGTGCACTGCTCAATGTCGTCGCCCCAGATCGACGAGTGCGCGATCGTCGGTAACTACACCCAGAGTTGGTCGGAGGCTTCGGGTGCCGGCATCGCCTGCCGCGGAGACGCGACCTCACGCCCCAGGATTACGGGCTGCGAGATAGCATGGAACACGGTCCACGGCCTATCCTGGGACTACGATTACCACGGGGGAGGGATCTACTGCTATGGGGCCGCTCCCCACATCGAGAACACGCGGATCCACGACAACCGCGTGATCGGAGATCTGGATCGGATCTATGGTGGAGGGGTTGCCCTCGTCAGAGCGGCGGAGCCGGCAGCGCTCGAGAACTGCGTAATCGATGGCAACCGGCTCGAGATTGTGGACGTGTACCTCGAGGTGCATGGGGGAGGCGTCTACTGCGAGAGAGGCGACGTGTCGATCGTCAACTGCACGTTCAGCGACAACCGGTCCGAGGCCCCGGACGGGCGAGGCGGCGCTCTGTACCTGGACAACGGCACGGATGCTGAGGTGCGAAACTGCGTGCTGTGGGGGAACGCTCCGGACGAGATCGCCATAGGAGAAGGCGAGGGTAGCGTCGCATTTTCCACCATCCAGGGCGGCTACCCCGGCGAGGGCAACATCGACGCAAATCCACTGTTCCGCTCATACGGAGGGTGGGAGTATCTGCTCGCCGCGAGATCCCCCTGCATCGACACCGGCGACCCAGCGATTGAGGACGGCATCAGCGACTGGCACCCGAAGTGGCCGGCCGGGTACCGCAACGGGGCGAGGTCGGACATGGGGGCATACGGCGGACCAAGCAACCGTGGGTGGCTCCAGATCGAATGAACAGGGGATGCGTTCTACTCCTTCGATGATCGAGCTGCCGACACGACCGTCGCGTGGCACTAGGCGAACGGGGTCGAACATGCGAATGCAGCGGACAAGGCCGGCTACGCCGTCCTTGCAGCTGATTCGCGGCGTGTGTGCCAGGCATGACACAGAGCGCGCGGGGTGCAAGTCCCCGTGCCAGGTATTAGCGGAGCCGAAGGCTAGGAAAAGGGCAAGGGCGTCATCGCGAGGTGGGGTCTGGAGGAAGCCCAATCCAAAAGCGCGGGGCGACGAACAGGAACCGGATATGAGGTGTGACACACTTGGGACGAGCGGGCACGTGACCGCGAAGTCCTCCATCCGCGATTGGGTGTGCTTTATAAATCCGGCGTCTACGCGCGGAACGTTCTGTGTCTTACCCTGGGAGATCTCCCGGTTGTCCCTCGGGTGGGGGGCGGGCAACCGTCCCCGACCGACCGGGAGAAGTCAGCAGAGGGCATAGTAGACCCGGCGCAGGCGAGGCTATTGAGGCACCCCAAGTCCGAAAGGCGGGGCAACAGATAGGCCGAGCCGCAACGCAAAGGGATGAAGGCCCGAACGGTTCCCCGAGAGGGGATTGAAGGAGAGGGGAGGTCACCGTTTTGTCGAGACATGGCATTGCATTCGCTGAGCAGCTCGAGCTGCCCCTGGGCGACTGGGGGGATGAAGCCATGACTGGGACGAGCGGAGAGGACGCTCCGGTGGAAGGATCGGACCTGATGGAGCGCGTGCTGGAGGCGGCAAATCTGCGGCGCGCACTCGGCCAGGTCAGACGCAACGGAGGTGCGCCGGGGATCGACGGGATGACCGTCGAAGACCTGGCGGACTATCTACGAAAGGAGTGGCCAAGCATCCGCGCCTCCCTGCTGGCAGGGACCTACAAGCCCCAAGCGGTCCGACGGGTAGAGATCCCGAAGGGCGGGGGTGGGACCCGAAATCTGGGAGTGCCGGTTGTGCTCGACCGGTTCATTGGACAGGCGCTGCTTCAAGTATTGCAGGCAGAGTGGGATCCGACCTTTTCGGAACACAGCTACGGTTTTCGGCCGGGGCGCAGCGCGCACCAAGCGGTGTCACAGGCGCAGACGCACATACGGAGCGGATATACGTGGGTGGTCGATCTTGATTTGGAGAAGTTTTTCGATCTAAGCCGTGTGCGCAAGCGTGTTAGGGACCGACGGGTGCTGCGGCTGATCCACCGGTTCTTGACGGCCGGAGTGCTGAGCCTGAGAGGAGCCCTGGAGCCTACGGTGGAGGGTACGCCGCAAGGCGCGCCACTCTCACCGCTGCTCGCAAATTTGTTGCTTGATAACTTCGACAAAGAACTGGAGAAGCGAGGCCACCGATTCATCCGATGCGCCGACGATGCGAACATCTATGTACGCAGTCAGCAGGCCGGCGAACGCGTGATGGCCAGCGTCACCCGTTTCCTGGAAGGTCGACTGAAGCTCAAGGTCAACGAGACCAAGAGCACAGTGGACCGGCCATGGAATCGGAATTTCCTGGGCTTCACATTCACCCGAGGCCGGAACCCCCGGCGGAAGGTGAGCAAGAAGGCGATCTTGGCCTTCAAGGCCAAGGTGCGAGTTCTCACCCGTCGCACTCGCGGACGCACTGTCGCTCGGATCGTGCACGAGCTCCGGATCTACATCCTGGGCTGGAGGGGTTACTACGGCTTTGCCGAAGTGAGCTCGCCACTGCGCGATCTGGACAAGTGGATTCGCAGGCGGCTACGCTGCTACCACTGGAAGCAGTGGGGTCGCAGGGGATACCGGGAACTTCGCGCCCGGGGCGTGTCCCGCAAGCTGGCCTGGAACACAGCCAAGTCAGCCCACGGACCGTGGCGCCTGAGCCACAGCCCGGCACTATCGTTCGCGCTACCCGCGCGACATTTCAGAGCGCTCGGCTTACCCTGTCTGATCGAGAGATGAACCGACCACCCAATCCGCCGAACCGCCGTATACGTGATCCGTATGTGCGGTGGTGTGGGAGGGGGGGGCCGTGAGGTCCCTCCCTATCCCGATTAGACACTCTGATCGGAGCCCTCAACCACCCGGCGACAACTCCCGCCAAATACGAGGCAGCACACCATGGACTATCGGAAGTTCTGGATCAAGAACTTCAAAGGCATAGGCGAAGAGGGACTACTCGTCGATGTCGGAGAACGCCGAGCGGTCATTACACTTGTGGGACTCAACGAATCAGGCAAGACCACGATTCTCGAGGCGCTCTCCCATCTCGGAGAGCCAGCGGAACACCAGGGCCAGCTGTACGAGGAGAAACTCCGAGCGGCAGACATCAACGACATCATTCCCCTTGCCCGAAGGGCGAACTTCAATGACACGGTAGAGGTCACAGCTCTTGTTGTACCCGATGATGGCGACGTGGATGCAATTGCCCAATATGCCAACGACAAGCATGGCTATATCCTGGACCGAGACGGCCTTTGCACGGAGTTCACTCTTACCAAGCAGATGACATTCGAGTCTAGCATCTACAAGGGAACCATAATTGAATGGGGCGTGCAGCTGCTTGGGAAGAAGCCCCGGCAACGCAAATGGCGGGAACTCTATGAAACGGACCGCAAGGCGTGGAACGACATCGTGAATCATGCAGCCACCCGATTGCCTGTCGTCAAGTACTTCCCAACGTTCCTCTTCGAGATACCCGAGAAGATCGTACTGAACCCCCCGGGTGAAGAGAAGGCCATAAACCGCTACTATCGTGAAGTGGTTCAGGACGTTCTCGATTCCTTAGACATGCAACTTGATCTCACCGAGCACATCACTCGGCGCGCCCTTCGTTCCGGCGGATTGATGGGGAGTAGCAAGCGCGCACTCGATCAAGTACTCCTTAACATGGGCGTCAAGGCCTCCCAGTTGATCTTCGGCCAGTGGGACCAAATCATGGGAGATCAGGGTCGTCGGCGGGACATACGATTCGACCTGTCCATAGCGCCCGGCCCAGCCGGATCAGAAACCGAATGTGTCGAACTCTCGATCGTGATGACTGATGGGGACGCCTCCTACCTCATTTCTGATCGATCGCTAGGTTTTCGGTGGTTTTTCGGTTTTCTGCTCTTTACACAATTTCGCATGTATCGAAGGCAACAGGAGAGCGTGGTGTTTCTTCTCGACGAGCCAGCCTCGAATCTCCACCCGAAGGCTCAACAATCGCTTCTCCGGAGCTTCGACGACGTATCAAAACTCGGCGCGCGAATTGTCTACTCCACACATAGCCCACACATGATCAACCCGTGTTGGCTCGAAAACGCTCATGTCGTCCGAAACTTGGCACTCGACTACGACAGCGATGCGCTTGGAGATGACTACTCAGCGAAGAGCACTAGCATACGCTTGCTCAAATACCGTACCTTTTCCGCAGAGCACCCATTTCAGACGACATATTTCCAGCCCATCTTGGATGCCCTCGAAGTCATTCCCTCCCCATTGGAGTACATTCCGAAGGCGATATTGCTAGAGGGAAAGACAGACCTGTTTCTTCTTAACTACTTCCTTCCGAAGCCGGGAACATCGCTAATCCCCGGCACTGGCGCCAATGGACTGGATCGTTTGATCGGGCTTTATCTTGGATGGGGCAGGAGCTTCCTTGTGCCACTGGACGATGACAAGGAAGGGAGGAAGGCCAGAGAGCGATACATTGAGGAATGGGGGCTGGATCCACGGTTTGTTCTTACCTACGGGCAGATCGGAAGCGAGTTTGATGGCATGGAGGTCGAGGACCTCATTGATGGTGGATACATCGCGAGTTTGAAGTCGGAGCACGGTCTACCATCGGAGCGGACACTTCGAAAGAAGGAACTTTGTAGGATGATAAGGGAGGAAAGCAAGCTTCCGGAGAACTTGCGTCAGGAGGTGCCAAAGCGAACTCAATTGGTATTCAGGAAGATACATGACTACCTACAAGACAAGCTTGCGGAACTGCCCTAAAGGGACTCCAGCCGGGAATTGCGTTGGCCTCGGGTGTCTAACACTTATGAGCCCACCGGTAGTCAAGAGAAAAAACCGCCCCGAGGGGCGACAACTGTAAGGGCGGTGCCGCCAAGGTTGTTGTAGTGGAAGGACT
>NYZA01000070.1 GCA_002686955.1 Gemmatimonadota bacterium | reverse complement strand
ATCCGGACGCGCTCGATTCGATCGTCCCGATGGCGTTCGGGAACCTGGCGATGGACCTGGTGCTCTCGAAGACCGCGGGAAGATTGGTCAGCCTGCGGAACGGTTGCTACGACAGTGTGCCGGTCGATGTGGTGGTGGGACGGAAGAAGGGGATCGATGTGCAGAAGTACTACAACGCCGATCGATTGCGACCGATCTACCAGACTTTCTCGCGGCGGCCGCTCTTCATCATGACCAGCGACGTGTAGGGGTCTGTCGCACGCTTCCTGACGCGCGGCCTCGATCTGTTGTAGATTTGGGTCGTGGGTGTCGAGTTCGCGGCCCTGATGTGCCACGCCCCGATCGTGGTTCCTGAAGTGGGTGGGGTCGAAGCCCACCGCTGTGCGGCAACGACCCGATCCATGCGAGAGGTGGCCGATCGCTGTGTCGCCTCGGGGCCGGATCGTGTCGTTTTGGTCTCCCCACACTCACCCCGTCACGGGAGGATTTGGGGAGCATGGGAAGGGCCCCTGAGCGGATCTCTGGCGCGCTTTCGGCACGCGCGTGAGCGTGTCGATCTCCCACCCGATCCCACCGCGATTCGAGCGCTCGGGCTGGAGCGCGGAATCCGGGGGGAGCTCGACCATGGAGCGGTCGTGCCCCTTCTTTTTCTGGCGCGTTCCGGCTGGAGAGGCCCCACGGTGGTGCTGGCACCGCCATGGCCGCTGGGCGATGCGGAGGAGATCGGCGGCGCCTTGGCCGCGATCCCGGGAAACACGGCGGTGATCGCGTCGGGGGATATGAGCCACCGATTGAGCGTGGAGGCTCCGGCTGGTTACGATCCCCAGGCTCAAGCGTTCGACCGCGCATTCGTCGGGGCGCTTCGTCGCGGCGACTGGAAAGGGGCGCTCGGAGCGCCGGAACGGGAGGTCGCGGCCGAGGACGTGATCGATTCGACGAGGACGGCGATGGCCTCGATCGAGGATGCGCGAAGTTCGGCGGTTCTGTCCTACGAGGGGCCCTGGGGCGTTGGCTATACGGTGGCTGTACTTCACGATGAGAAGCCGCCCCTTTGGGCGATCGCCCGGGGGGCGATCGAGAGCCACATCAGGGGCGATGCGTGGCGGCAGCCGCAGGGCGGACCGGCGGCGAGGGGCGTGTTCGTGACCCTCAGAAAAGAGGGGGAGCTGAGGGGATGCACCGGGCGTCTGCGGCCCGATGCCGAGCTCCTTTTCCACGAGATCGCCGACATCGCCGTCGGCTCGGCCACGCGCGACGGCCGTTTCGAGCGGGTGGCGGTGTGGGAGCTACCGGAACTCCGCTACGAAGTGAGCCTGCTCGGGGATGCCGAGCCGGTGGAGGATTCCGAGATGATCGACCCAAGAAAACATGGCGTCGTGGTCAGACTGGGAAAACGACGTGGCGTGCTCCTGCCGGCCGTTGAGCATGTCGATACGGCGGCCAAGGCGATCGGCATCGCCCTTCGAAAGGCCGGAATCGACCCCAGGGAGAGGTACGAGTTGGCCAGATTCCGATGCCGAAGGGTCGTCCAGCCTTGAAAATCGGGCGATGGTGGCACCGAGAGTGCGATCGATTCGTCTGCGACCTCTGCCCGCGGGGTTGTCGCCTCCGTCCAGGGCAGAAAGGATTCTGTTTCGTGCGAGAAGCGACCGACGAAGGGATCGCGCTGTCCACATATGGCCTCTCATCGGGGCTCTGCGTCGATCCGATCGAGAAGAAGCCTCTTTTCCATTTCTATCCCGGCAGCGACGTTCTCTCTTTCGGAACGGCCGGCTGCAATCTGGGGTGCCGATTCTGTCAGAACTGGCACATCTCCAACGCAAAGCGAGCCGATCGCTTGGTTGGGGAAGCCGACCCTCAGGCGATAGCGTCCGCCGCTCAACGCAAGAACTGTCGTTCCGTCGCTTTCACCTACAACGATCCCGTGATCTTCGCGGAGTACGCGATCGACACCGCTTTGGAGTGTCGCCGGCGCGACCTTCGTAGCGTTGCGGTAACCGCGGGGTACATCGAGCCGGCCGCGAGGTCCGATCTCTTCTCCGTGATCGATGCCGCGAATGTCGATCTAAAAGCGTTTACGGAGCGATTCTACCGGCGGCTCTGCCGCGGACATCTCGATCCGGTCCTCGATACGCTCTCGTACCTGGTGCACGAGACCCCGGTGTGGGTGGAGATCACGACACTGCTGATCCCGGGTGAAAACGATTCGGAGGACGAGGTGCGGGCGCTCTCCGCCTGGATCCGCGACGAGCTTTCGCCCGATATCCCACTCCACTTCAGCGCCTATCGCCCCGCTTTCGAACTGAAAAACCCCGCAACGCCCGCGGCTACGGTTAAGCGGGCCAGGCGGATCGCCCGGAAAGAGGGATTGCGCTTTGTCTATACGGGCAACATTCCGGACCGGGACGGGCAGCGAACCCTCTGCGCATCATGCGGCGAAGCGGTGATCGAGAGAAGGGGGTATCGTGTCGAGAAACTCGCGATCGAGAGCGGAGAGTGCCGGCGCTGCGGAGCGGAAGTGCCGGGACGATTCCTCGAACGAACTACTTCCACAAATATGTCGTGACCCCTCCGTACGCCCCCATATCGGATCTCGCCCCGTTTTCGTACCAGCCGGGCCAGACGACCGAGTCGTTCAGATTCGGCAGAGGATCACCGGAATCGATGCAGGGACTTCCGACGTAGAGCACATCGCTCCAGGTCGAATAGTCGGTGAGATCCGGATCGACATCTATGTTGCCTACACCCGGCCATCCCCCCTCGATGCAGCCGTACACGACGAGTGGCTGGTTTCCGTCGACGTGGATCGAAGAACTGCTGGGCGCGGCGTTGTCCCACGCTATGGTGCTGCGTATCTCGTTGCCGCCGTCGGTGATAACGAAGATTCCGCCGCCGCTCTGCGCTTGATTTCGAACCACGGTGCAGTTCAACACGAGCGCTTCTGTGTCGCCGAGTGAAATGCCGCCACCGGTCGAACCGGAGCCATTGTCAGCGATCCTACAGCCGGCGAAGATGCCTTTCGATTCGATGACGGCCGCGCCTCCCCCACCAAGCAACGAGGCGCCGGTTTCGTTATGGCGGCCTGGATCTGAGCGAAATCTCCGGGCACATCGATCACGGCGGCGAGAGCGGTAGAGGCGGCCGTTGAGGCCGCCAGGGCGAAACAGGTTCCGCGGGTCATCGGATTCTCCAGGACATTGAGTAGTGAGTCCATCATAGCGGCGCTCGATCAGACTGGAGGGGCGATCTTCAGGCGCGACCACGCGGGATCGAAAACGCAGGTACGGTGCTCACCGATTCCCCATCGGTTGTCGGTCATCTTCGCCCAATTCACCACGAACAGATAGAGTTGCTCTTCGGAGTCCCCGCCAAGGACTCCCGCGGCGACCGGATGCCGACGAAGATAGACCGAGAGCAGCGTTCGCGGAAGGTCTCCGCCACAAATACGCGCGGGAAAGACCGATCCCCTGAGCTGCGCCCCGCGAACTCGCCCCAAGATTCTGGTTTCGAGCTGAATCGAAGCTGCTGCCGAAGAGGGGCGATCTCCGATATGAGCGGCATGGCTGCTCCGAGGATGACTCGCGAAGAGCAGGATCGGAGATTCCACCGCCGGTGGCGCGTCCGGGGGGATCACCGCGTAGAAGAGCGGTGTGGCGTAAGGCCGGCCTTCCGGGTCGGTGGTGGCCAGCGAAAGCACCCAGCGCGATTCCAGCAGCTTCATGAGGGTTCGAATATCGGGATCCACGCCGCAATGGTATCGAAAACGGTCCCCGAAATCGGGCTATGCTGGGCGGAAACAACAACCCCACCGATTAGGTTGCCAAGATGAGCCCCTTCCCAAGACACGATGCGAGACATCAAGTTCCCCTCCTCTTCCTGGCGGCGCTCCTGGCCGCCACGCCCGGGTACGCCCGGAAGTCCGAGCCGGGTTTCTCGCTGCCCATAATCGGTGAGAGCAGACCGATCGAGATCGTGCCGGCGCTGCACGAAGCGATCGTGGAAGGGAATAAACGGGTCTGGAGCGAGTTGATCTTCGTGAAGGACGCCACTTTCCTCAAAGCCCATCTGGTGGACGTCAATCTGCGGCACGGCGACTCGCTCACACTCCGCACCGGCGGCGGACGGGTCCTCGAGACCATCACGGGGCGAGGTCCCAAGGCGCGGGGCAGTTTCTGGGCCCTTTCCGCCCAAGGGGAAGAGCTCGCCCTCGAGCTCAGATTCTCCGACGGCTACGACCGATCCCCCTTCCGCATCGATCAAGTGATTGTCGGGGGGGCGGACATCCCAGGTGAGGATCCGCCCGAATTGGAGAGCATCTGCTCGCCGGCCGACTTCGAGGACGTGATCTGTTATCAGGGGGACAGTGCCAAGTGGGAAACCGTCCTCGCTTCCGCCGGGGTCATGACCGTGGGTGGCAATCCGATCAGCGCCCTGTGGTGCTCGGCATCGAACGTCTCCCCAAAAGGGTACGTGTTGACCAACGACCATTGTGTCTCTTCGTCGGGGGACTGCAACTCCGCGGAATTCGTCTTCAAGTTCTACAGAACCGGCTGTAACGACGGTTCTCCCGCAACGGAGGACTGGCAGGGTTATCGATGCGACCAAATCGTCGCGAATTCACCGGTGGGAAGTTGTGACCAGGGTCTGAACGATCTCGACTTCAGTCTCTGCGACGTCATCGGGAATCCAAGCGATCTCTTCGGTTTCGTGGCTCCCGATCCGATCCCATTGACCGATGGTGAAGCGATCTACATTGTCCAGCACCCCGATGGTCGCCCGCACGAGATCACGCACGGCAGTGGAGCGAATGTCGATGTCGACGGCACCGTGTTGCGCTACTACGACACGCTCGACACGGAGGGCGGCAGCTCCGGTTCGCCGATCTTCCGCGAATCGGACAATCGGATGGTGGGACTGCATCATTGCGGTGGCTGCACCACTCCGGGCGTGGGCAACCGCGGCATGTTGATGTCCGATATCTATCCCCATATCGAGGAGTTCCTCTGCTCCGACTATCTCGACATCGGTACCGGTGGGATCGGTGGGATTACGGAGATCAACGGCAACGGCGACGCCGTTCTCGACCCGGGCGAGACGTGGGGCATTCGGCCGGGAGTTCGCAACCTCTCGTGCGACGATATCGCGAGCAATGTTCGCGCCGAGGTCGCGGTCAATCCCGCCTCGGCAGTGCCGATCTTCGTGGACAATCCGACCGTGGAATTCGGCGACGTCGACCCGAGTGAAACCGCGTTTTCCATCGATCCGGTGGTCGTGACCGCCGGACGGAGCATCCCCTGCGGGGAGATCGTGATCCTCGATCTCATCAATATTGTCGCCGACAACGGCGGGCCTTTCTCCGACCAGAGCGAGATCGTTTCGTACCCGGTCGGCCATCAGCCATGGGCCACTGTCTTCTTCGACGACTTCTCTTCGGGGCTGGATGCGTGGACGATCGTCGACGGAGGAACGGGATCCGGCCCCGCGTCGACCTGGACCACCGCGAATCCGGGGCAGCGGGATCTATCGCTCACCGAGCCTTTCGCCATCGCCGACTCGGACGAACTGGGGACCGAAGACATCATGGACGAGCAGCTGATCAGCCCCCAGATCGATATGTCGGCGTTCGAATTCGTGAGTCTGCAGTTCAGCCACGTTTTCGACTACTACTCGGGCGGCCCCGACGAGCAGGCCGATGTAGATGTTCGCTCGACGGCGACCGGTGACTGGGTCAATGTCGCGAAGTTCGAGGATGCCGACGCCAGCGGAACCGTGATGCTCGACATCAGCCAATACGCCGCCGGCGAGTTGGATCTACAGGTGCGATTCCACTACTACAATTCCCAGTACGACTGGTATTGGGCGGTGGACGACGTATTCGTTCTGGGCAGCGAGGGCTATATCTGCCGCGGTCCTTTCTTCACGGAGTACGGTGAGGCGTGCGCTGGATCGAGCGGCTATGCGCCCCATCTCGCGGCGACGGGTCGCGCGACACCGGGCGGCCGGATCGAATTCGAGATCACCGGCGGTCTCCCGGATAGCGATGGTGCGCTCTTCGCGTCGACTCTCGCCGACACGAGCGGAGGCTGCGAACTGATCCAGCCTCCGCTGGTCGGCCCCTTCCCTCTCGCTCTCGATGCTTCGGGCAACGGCCGTTTCGGCCTAACCGTGCCCGCCGAGGCGCCCGTCGATCTGCGAGTCTTCGTTCAGTGGACCGGCTCCGACCCGATTCCGCCCGATTCGAAATCGAACGGGATAGAGGTGCTCGTGCAGTAGGAACATAGACCGACGACCGTGGTGCCGGGCCGACGGGATGTCCGGTGCCGCGGGAGTCTTGGCCTTTCGCCGGCTCGCGCCTCGTTGCACGCGTCGACGCGT
>NYZA01000069.1 GCA_002686955.1 Gemmatimonadota bacterium | reverse complement strand
GGCGCAGATTCGTGCCCTGGCGGTGCTTCGCACCGTTTCGCGCGGAGGCGTGCTGGTTGCACGTCGCACAAAGCGAAACGGGGGGAAGTGCCGGCAGGGTGCGGAGATGCGCCGCCACAGCAGAAAGTTGGTGAGAAATGCGGGCTAGGGGTCGTACGAGGGTTGGCCCCCCACATCCGTGAGTTCGCGGATGTGTTCCGCACCTATTTCGCGCAGGAGAAGGTCGGAGTGCTGGTGGCCTTCATCCTCACCTACCGGCTGGGCGAGGCGTTTCTGTCCAAGATGACCGCTCCCTTTCTGCTCGACGCACCAGGAGTCGGGGGACTCGGGCTGTCGACCGAAACGGTCGGGATCGTACAGGGAACCGTCGGCGTTCTGAGCCTGGTCGTGGGAGGGATCGCGGGCGGATGGCTGGTCTCGCGCTTCAGCCTCAAACGGATGATCTGGCCGATGGCTCTCGCGCTCAAAGGGCCCGATCTGGTCTACATCTACATGGCGCTGGCCAAACCCTCCCTCGCGCTGATCTATCCGCTCATCGCCCTGGAACAACTCGGTTACGGACTCGGCTTCACGGCGTTTACGGTCGTGCTGATGTATTCCGCGATCGGCAAGTACAAGACCTCTCATTTCGCGATCTCGACCGGCATCATGGCGCTCGGCATGATGGTGCCCGGGATGATCAGCGGTTTCGCTCAGGCGCAGCTCGGCTACGTCGGTTTCTTCGTGCTCGTGATCGGCCTCACCCTCCCCGGACTGATCCCGATCTTATTCTTGCCTCTCGATCGACTCGAGGAGCGTGGAGGGGTTTCATGAGCGGACCGCGATGAAGGGCGATTGGAAGCGGATATGGGGAACCGCGCTCGTTTCGATCCCGTGGATCCCGGATCCCCCGGCGATCGACGGGGCATTGGATGACGCGGTCTGGCGAGCGGCGCCGGAGATCGCGCTGCGCGTCATGGCGACCGGCGCTCGCCCCACTCGTCCGACACGGGCTCGGTTGGCGTGGAGCCACGCCAAGCTCTTCGTGTCCTTCGATTGTCTCGACCCGCGTCCTTTCGCCACGTTGACCGAGCGCGATGCACCGCTCTGGCGGGAAGAGGTCGTCGAGCTCTTTCTGTGCCCAGATTCAGGCTCGCACCGTTATCTCGAGATCGAGATCAGCCCGACGGGCGTCGTCTATGACGCCTGGGTCGACGCGACGAGCGGCCGCCCCATTCTCGAGGGCTCGACCGATTTCGATCTCGAAGGTTTGACGGCCTCCGTCGCGCGATCGGAAGGAGGATGGAGGGCCGAGATCTCGGTCCCTCTCGACGAGCTACCCGATCCGATCGCCCACGAGATGCGACTCAATCTGACGCGGATCGAGCGTCCCGCCGACGACGCGATCGAGTACCAAACCTGGGCGCCGACGCAGCGCTGGTTTCACGAACCGGAGCGCTGGCCGACGGTTGAGCTGGGGCCGGCGGCTCAGCCCGGATTCTGAGTCTTCGTATCGCAGCAGGGGTCTTTGCCCGCGTTGACGGCGTCGATGCAGCACTGCTTGGCGAGCTTGTCGGCCTTCGGCTTGCATTCGGCTTTGCCGGCCTTGCCGAGCGCGTGAAGACACTCGGCCTTCTGCTTCTCGCACTGGGCCGCGGTTTTTCCTTTGGCGGCGGCGCAGCACTGCGGCTTTGCCGGCGCGGTCTCGTTGCCGGCCAGGGCCGGCTGAAACGCGAGGGAGAGGGTCAGGGTGGCCAGGGCCAGTGCCCGTCGGCGCTTGATCGACATTTGGTCGCTCCTTTTCAGAGAGTTAGCTCATCGCACATGTTCGGTTGTGTCCCGCCCCGAACGCAAGCCGATTCCTATCATCGGCGAAAAACGCGATTGTCCGTTTGCCTACGGACGCCAACCGGGGTCATGATGGCAGCGTCGCCAGCATCGCGCATTCTGGACGATCGGCGTGAATCAGCATCGACGCATTTCCGACAGATAAGGAGAGTAGAGGAGTTCGTGGGCGTATCGACGCGCGCCGCGCCCCCCTTGAACGGTGCGGCACGGCAACGGAACCGAGCCATGAAAATAGCGGTCACCGGTGCGACGGGGTTCATCGGCCAGCACTTGACGCGGGCACTGCTCAGCGCCGATTGCGAGGTTCGTTGCCTTTGCCGCCGTGTGAGCGCATACATGGGCTTGGAGCGTATCTCCGCCTATCCCATGGATTTGCGGCGCCCATCCGGCATGTTTGGCGTGCTCGATGATTGTGATGCGGTCGTGCATCTCGGAGGGATCTTCAAGGAGACCCGCTACGACCGCTTCGACGCCGTCATTCGAGCGGGAACCAAGTCGCTCGTCTCCGAAGCTCGTCGTTCCGGAGTAAGGCGTTTCGTCTACGTGAGTGTTCGGGGGGCCTCCTCCAGCGCGCAAAGCAAGCTGCTCAGAGCGAAGGCCGCCGCCGAAGACGCGGTGCGGGAGAGCGACCTGGACTGGACCATTCTGCGCCCGTCGGCCGTGTTTGGACCCGGCGATCATCTCGTCAATCGGCTGGCGAACGTTCTTCGGCTCCCGATCATGCCGATCGTCGGCGACGGTACGACTCCGATGCAGCCGGTTCATATCGGCGACATGGTCGAGAACCTCCGCGCATGCCTCTGCGATTCCGGGACCATCGGCCAGACCTACGATCTGCTCGGCCCGGAGCCGATGCCATTCCACTCGATCATCGACGCGGTCGAGAGTGCCGGTCATCGCCTGAGGCGCCCCCGTGTCCACCTGAGTCCCGGACTCGCTCGTTTCTTGGCCCGATTTCTGGCCGTTGCACCCGGGTCTCTTCTGACGCGGGACCAGGTGGCCCTGTTTACCGATCTGGCTCTGCCCGCGCAGACCGCGCCGCCTCCGGTCGCGCCGAAGCTGCGCCTGACCGCCGATTCGGTGCGCGAGTATCTGTGGCCCGCCGGCTCCCGGCGCAAGAATCCGCGATCGAAACAGCTTTCCGTTCTCGACGAAGACGATGTCGCCTTCCTGATCGGGAACGCCAGCCCCGCGGGGCTCGAGCTCATCTCGAATCGCAAACCCACCGAGCGAGGGCCGCAAAGCGGCGCTGGTGGGCTCGGGGACGCGGTAGCGAGCTGACACGGGCAGCTCCAGACTACCCGCCCGAATGCCGATGTTCCTGGTAGACGCCTGCCCTCCAACCATGTTCCGTCGCAAGACGTCGGAGCCTTCGCCATCATGCCTTTCGGGCCCAGTTTCCGCGAGCGAAGAGTATCCGCATTCCTGTTGCTACCCTGGATCGCCGCGTCGGCCCTACTCGATCCGACATCGATGGACGCGAAACGGATGGTGCGCGAGGCACAGATGGAGAACATCACGGTCGAAAGGAGCGCATTGGTGTTGGCAAGGGGTTTGTGGCTTCCCTCCGAAGAGGAAGGCGCGGGCTTGATGGCGCAGCTCCGGGCCGAGACACATCGGTCGCAGGGGGTCGTGACTTCGCCCGTGATCGACCTTGGCGGAATCGCCGGCGGCGGCGCTCGCCGGGGAATCAGCGTGAGGTGGTTCGGTCAGGAACCTCCGGGCACTCGAGTGCGGCTGACTCTGCGAACGGGACGAACGCCGACTCCGGACCGCGACGCATGGACGGCCTGGCTCCTGGTACCCGCTCGCCCTGGTCAGCCGATGCGTGTCACGCCGACCGCCGGTCGATACCTGCAATGGAAGATCGTGCTGATTTCACTCGAAGGGAGTGTGAGCCCGAGCGTGACTCGGGTCGACGCCCGGAGGGTTGGCGCTTCGGGACTGGGTGCGCCGCCGGAGATCTTTCGGCCGTGAGCGACGGGAGGAGAGGGGCGAAATCTGGTCCGATGATTCGATGGCGGTGGAGTCGTCCCGTCGATTCCGACCGGATCACCGGAGCGTTGGATTCATTCGCCGCGGCTGGATTCGGCCCTCTCGGAATCGAGATCGATTGGGGACGGGCAAAGGACCTCTCGGAGGACATCTGGTGGTCCGCGCTACGCGAGCTGCACGAAGGCGCGGCGAAGACGGGTGCGACCTTCTGGCTGCACGATGCCGACCCTGGGGATCGATCGGGACTGCGCCGCGGAGGAGCTCCCATGCCGGATGGCCACCGCCAATGCGTTCTTCGTGTGCGGGAGCAGGCGGCCGATCTGACCTTGCCTGAGGGCGACATCCGACGAGATACGCTCGCCTTCTTGTTGCGGCGCGACGGCCCGATCCTGCACGAGTCGATCTTCGTGCCGGTCGGAGGACGCAGGACTCTGGCGGGGCCGGGGACCACCGTGATTCTGATCGATCAAGTCACCTGTCCTGATCTTCCACGGTCGGGGGATGCTGCGTATCTCGATCTGCTCTCCCCCGAAGCCGTCGGGACCTGGGTCGAAGATCGATACGAGAAGGGCGCCGTTCGCATCCGGGATCAGCGCGCCTGGGCGGGCTTGCGACTGAACGCTCCCACCTACCACCTGGGGGATCTGAGCACGGTGTTTTCGGCCGGGTTGCCATGGGTCTCGGGACTGGCGGAGATCGTTCGGCTCCGCCACGGCATCGATCTGCTCGCGAGGCTCCCGGAGCTGATCTATCGGCGACAGAACGGGCGCCACCAGGAGGTGCGGTGGGCGTACCGTGAGACCTTGGCGACCTATTTCGTTCAGAACTTCACCGGTCGATTGTCTCGTTGGTGTGACCGCCACGGACTGGAGCTCGGTGGTCCGATCGGCAGCGACAACGACTTGGTTTCGCAGGCGCGGAGCATTGGCGCGGCGATGCGGCATCACGAAGTGATGCACGAACCCGCGGTGAGGACCCGTGCCGGGGAGGGGCCACTTGCGCTGCTGCAAGCCGCCTCCGTGGCGCGCGCGACGGGACGCTCCGCGCGCGCCGATATCGGTGAAGGGTGTGGCTGGGCGACATCTCTCGCCGAGCTCAGGCGGCTCGCGGAATCCGCCATGGTGCTGGGGGTCGATCGTCCTTCGATCGGTCCGGTTCCATCATCGCTGCGGGGTCGGGCATTGCGCGAAAAGCCCTGTCCCCTGACCCCAGCGGCTCCCGGCTGGCGGCATCTACATTATCTCGCCGATCATCTGGCCCGGCTGCAAGCTCTTTTCGAGGAGATGGAACCGACTGCCGAGGTGGCGATTCTCCACCCGATCGAGAGTGTTTGGGCAGTGGCGTCCCCGGTAGATTCGGCGTGCGCCACCGCGCTGGACGCCGACTTCGAAGCGGTCATCCATGCAGCATTGGCGGCCCATGTGCAGATCGATCTCATCGACGAGGATCAATTGGCCCGAATCGGTGTCGTGGCCCGTGAGGAGGGCGCCGCGCTTCTTCGTATCGGAGCAAGGGACTGCAAGCTCCTGCTGATCCCCCCGGTCCTCCGACTTCGCGCGACGACCCTCGCCATGATCGAGCGCTTCCTCGACCTGCGGGGAAAGGTGATCGTGATACGGCCTGGACGATCCCCGATCGCGACGCCCGACGCGGACACGGCCGCGCTGCTCGGTGACCAGAGAATCACGCCGCTGACGTGTGTCGAGATCGAAGAGATACTGCCGAAGCGGCTGGTGGATCTGCCCTCGGGCCTGTGCCGTGTGCACGGTGCTCGCGATGCGGGCGCGGCTCCTGTCTGGCTCCGTCGGGGGCGAATCGGGGCACGAAGCGTCGCATTCGTGGTGTCACGAACGGTCGAGCGCTCTCTCGATCTTCGAATCGATGCCGAAGAGGAGATGCGGATTTGGGATCTCTCGAGCGGAGCCCGGTCGCTGCTACCAAGAGATGAGACCGGGTTCTCTCTTCGGCTACCGCCTGGGGGGAGTGCACTCTTGGTGGGCGCGGACGATGACGCGGATGTGCCGCCGTCGGGGGACTTGGCGGCCCAGGTGAAAGCGGATCTGATCGCCTTGAGAGGGGCGATCGTGCGCGAGGTCGAGCTGCCAGAGCCTAACGGCATAGATCTGGTCGGCGCCACCGCGATCCCTTTGACCACCGTTCGATGGAAGCTCGATCGGGCCGCGCACGGTTCGTTGCCGTCCGCCGTGCCGGGGGAGGGGGGGCCGCACGCCGAGCGGACTTTCTCGGAGCCCTGCGAGCTTTATGAGGCCGCCCGTGCGATACGGCTCTTGGTGGAGCGGCCCTGGGCTCGCTCGGACGAAGAGTGCTGTGTTCTGGAGACGCGATTCGTGATGACCATGCCTCCAACCGAAGCGATCGCTCTCGTCCTCGAAAACTCCGAGGCCGCGCATCTTGTGGTCAACGGAGCGCCCCTCGACCAGGCGAGTCGGTGCGCCGCGAAAGGGGCGAAGCGAGCGGAGGAGCCCGGGCCCATTTCCGCGTCCGACCTTGGAGTGTCCCGCGCGATCGAGCTGGGGCGGTGGCTGGATCCCGCGCTCGAGGCATTCGACTTGAGCCCCCTCCTGCGGATCGGTGAGAACACCATTGCGGTGGAACGTGACCTCCATTCGCCCTTGGAGCTGGAGCCGATGATCCTGCTCGGCGAGCTTTCGGTCGAAGGAAAAGGGCAGAAAGTCGGTCCCCGCCCGGATGTCGTCACCCTTGCCGATCTCCGAACTCAGGGGTTGGCCCACCATGCGGGTGAAATCGTCTACACATGGCACTTCGAAGCCCCGATCGTTGCCGGTGACGAGCGCGCGATTCTCGCGCTGGCCCCCGATGGTGAGCCACCCGGTGGCGTCTCTTTCGAAGTGTCGCTGGACGACGAGTTCGTAGGGGCCGCGCCTTGGAGAAACCACTGGGTCAACCTCGGCTCTCGGCTCTCCTCAGCTGGTTCGCGCACCTTGCGGGTTCGAGTTCTGGGACACCTCGGAAACGTGTTCGAGCCCTCTTCGAACGCGCCTCTCGGGCTGCTTTGCTCCCCGCGCCTGCTCGTCTCCAGAGCGTAGCCGCCATTAAGGACGTTTCGCCCTGGGGCGCCGGCTCCTCTTCTTGCGTGCGGCGGGTGACACCAAGTAGGTCCCGCTGCGGGGATCGACCTTCAGCTCCACCAACCGTTCGTCCTCAGCCTCTTCGAGAAGCTCGGAGAACGAACGGTATCCCACCGATGTCTCATGAAAAGACGGGCGCATGCGCTTCATGGTGTCCTTGACCATCGACGCATAAATGAGCTCTTTGTTTTCGCGCTGCAGTGCTTCCACCGCCCTGAACAACAACCGGAACATCTCGGCGCGGTCATCCGGCACTGTCGACGGGATTGCCGTCGAGTCCGTCTTGGGCGCGGCGGTCGGCTCTAGGTTCTCGTAGAAGATGAAATCGTCACAGCTCTCCATCAGGAGTTGCGACGTGGAGTTCTTCATGCCCATGCCGATGACATGCTTTCCATTCTCTTTCAGCTTCGCGACCAGCGGAGAGAAATCGGAGTCGCCACTGACGATCACGAAGGTGTTGATGTGATCTTTCGAGTAGCTCAGGTCCATTGCATCCACGACGAGGCGAATGTCGGCGGAGTTCTTTCCGCTCAATGTCCGATGCGGTATCTCGATCAGCTCGATTGCGTGCTCGTGCAGGGCCTTTTTGTGCTTGGAGTATCTGCCCCAGTCGGCATACGCCTTCTTGACCAGAATCTTCCCCTTCTCGAGCATTCGACCGAGTATTCTCTCGACGTCCAGATCGACGGTAGCGCGCGAAGGGAAGGCCAACGCCAGGTTCTCGAAATCGATGAAGACCGCAATGGAGGTCTCCGCTCCGATCGGTGTTTCCGCCACGGTAGTTCCTTCGTCGAAGGGTCTTGGTGTGGATGAGTTGCGGCGATTCTCTTCCCGTGATGGGGATACTCTCCGATGTCATGGAGCGCCGCAAGTCCGATATCCTGAAATAGGTGAATTAGGGCGGAGCGGGCCATCCTAAGCGGCGCCGTACCAGCGAGTTTCAAGGCTTAAAGAAAATCCCGATTCCCCGCAAAAAACCCTTGCCACTTCGGTCGGGCGCGGCTAATCTCCTAAGTGGTCATGAGGGAGCATTGACACAGCAAAGTGGTCCCGCTCGACAGTGCAGGGCCAATCTTCCCTACCTACCTACCTATCACACACATCCCTTCTTTATTGCTCCGGCCCGCATTGCGCGGCACCACATAAGCTGGGGCTCGAATGATCTTGGCTTGACCACCCTTGCTCGAGCCTGAGGGGCGCCATGGAAACATGGCGCCTCTTTGTTTTTGGAGCGCATCATGACAAGACGCCTGCTCGCCCTGGCCATCGCCCTTCTCGTGTTGCCTCTCGCCTCCGCGCGAGAGCTTTCGGGCGTCACGATGCCCGACGAGATTACGGTCTCGGGGAGCCGTCTTCTGCTGAACGGCATGGGGGTTCGCAAGAAGCTCTGGGTAGAGATCTACATCGGCGGTCTCTATCTGGAGCGGAGATCTGCCAGCCCAGACGAGATTCTAGCGTCGGGGGGGACGAAGCGGGTCGTCATGCATTTCGTCACCGACCGTGCGACCAAATCGAAGATGAGGTCGGCGTTGGAAGAAGGGTACGCGAAGAACTCTCCCGGAGAGTTGGCGAACCTGCGGGAGCGGATGGGCGAGCTGATCGCGCTCTTCGGGGACATGAAAAAGGGCGATATCGTCGAGCTCACCGCGGTCCCGGGCGAAGGCTTGAGAGTGGCCCTGAACGGGGAGCGGAAGGGCGCCGTCGAGGGTGACGATTTCGCTCTCGCCACCCTCCGCGTGTGGCTCGGTCCGAATCCCCCCGGGAAGAGCCTGAAGGAAGGAATGCTGGGCCTCTGATCAGGAAGAAGCGGAGGAGTAGCTGCGCACTCCGCGGTTCCAGAAGACGAAGAGGAGGCTCCACGCAACGAAGGTCACGCCGACCATGTGCACGATCGTCCATGCGGAGCCTTCACCGAGAACCACCCTCGTTGGGAACGAGATGATCAACGCGAGTGGCAGGATCGACACCAGCACGCGGCGGACCCACCCGTGAAATATGCGATCGGGCCGCTCCGAGAGCACATGAATCGACCAGTAGATCTCGTCGAGGCCGCGGCTGGACTGAAGCCAAAAGACCGGGATCAAGAAGTACATGTGTACGGCGAAGAGAAGCAACATTCCGACGATTGTCAGCAGGGCGTAGAGCACGAGTCCTACGAATCCGAGAGACCCCGGGTAGCGAAACAGGGCCCAGCAGAGCACGCCCAGCGCCATTAGGAGATTGACGAAAGAGTTGGCGGCGAAATCGCGGGTGCCCAGAAAGAAGAGGGACGAGACGGGGCGCACCAGGTAGTAGTCAAGATCGCCGCGGTTCACGAAGATCGGCAGCCACCACAAGTTGTTCGCGAAGATCGTCATCTGGAGCGCATCGGCTACGAAAATGCCGGCGACGAAAACCCACGCCTGGTCGAGGTTCCAGCCGCCGAGAAGTGAGGTGTGCCGATAGAGGATGCCGAAGAAGGCGAGCTGAACCGCATAGAAGAGGCAGTCCATGGCGATGCGAAAGAAGAAGTCGAGCCGAAACTCCATGGCTCGACTGAACGAGAAGCGCACGAAATGGGCATAGAGGCGAATGTAGCGGAGCATCAGATCCCGACACCGGTGTACTGCAAATCGCCTCGCTTCCACACGATCCGCACGACTCCGGCGAACACCGCGGTCCAGAACAGGGCGATCGCGACGCCGATGGCGAAATCGATGCCGCCTACCTCCCCGACGAGAACGCGCACGGGAAAGTACGTGATGTACTGAAAGGGCAACCAGACAAGAAGCTCCTGTGCCCAGGTCGGGTACAGATCGAGGGGGAGCATCGCACCACCCAGGATCCCGATGATGAAACGGAGCATCACATCGAGACTCCACACATTGTCGGCCCAGAACGCGACCCCCTCGACCGGTGCCTTCATGACGAAATGAAGCAGGTTGGCGATCGCCACGATGACCATAGTCATCGCGACGGATGTCATCGAAATCGTTTCCAGCGTTCTCGGACCGATGGCGACCGCCGCCGCGGCGCCGAACACCATCACCTGCACTGAAGCGGGCGCGAGCGCGCCGAGATGCTGAGCGTACTTGTACCGAAAAAAGCTCGTTGGATAGATGATATAGCGAGTGTAGCTGCCTTCATAGATCTCTTGCGACAGCGCGGATTCCCGTTCTCTACCGCGCACCAATTTTGTGAGCAATATCGCGCTGACATAGTAGAGGAGCATTTCGTCGAAGGAATATCCGCCGATGATGCTGTGCTCCGACTCGGCGAACATCGCCTTCCATAAGAAATAGATCGCACCGAATTGAGCGAGGAACCCGACGGCTGTATTGAGCCAGAACTCAACTCTGTAGCTCATGAGCTTTCGGGTCTCGACGCTGAGAACATGGAGGAAGAGACGCGGGCTCATGCAGGTGCTCCTTTTTGGGCGGCCATGATCCGCTCGATGATGTCACCGATCTCCGGTTCTTCCAGAGTCAGATCTGCGACCGGGTAGCTGGCCAAGAGGTGAGCCGCGGCGGTGGCCGCTTCCCGCCTGGGGACATGAAGCCGAATCAGCTCTTCATTGCATTCCTGCACCTCACCTACCGCCGCCAGCTCGGGAGTCTCACAGACACCCTGAACCTGCTCTTGAAGGTGAATCGTGAGCACCTTGTAGCCGGCATGCTTCCGCACAACCTGGTCGAGTCGTCCGTCGTATACGATTTCGCCTTCTCGCATGATCAAGATGCGCTCGCACAGCCGCTCGATATCCTCCATGTAGTGGCTGGTGAGCAACATGGCCGGAGCATGCCTCTCTCTGTACTCGAGAATGAAACCGCGAATGGCCCGCTGAGCGGAGAGATCGAGGCCGATGGTCGGCTCGTCCAAATAGACCACCTTCGGCGTGTGGAGCAGCGCCGCGATCAGCTCCATCTTCATCCGTTCCCCGAGCGAGAGCCGTCGAATCTGAACATTCAGCTCATCACCGATATTCAGCACATCGGCTAGGTAGTCGAGTGTTCGGCGATACCGGTCCGCGGGTATTCGGTAGATCTCCTTCAGGACGAGAAAGCAGTCCGCGGCCGGCAGATCCCACCAGAGCTGTGCTTTTTGTCCCATGATCAAGGCGATTTGTCGCCTGAAATCGTTGTGGCGTTTCCAGGGATCGTGTCCGAGAACTCGGGCCTGGCCTGAAGTGGGATGGATGATACCGGCCAGCATCTTGACGATCGTCGTCTTGCCGGCTCCATTGGCTCCGACCAAACCGACGATTTCGCCTTCTCCAACTTCGAACGACACTCCGCGCACCGCGTCTTTCACGAGTTTGTCGCGTACGAAGAGAGCCCGCACCGATCCACGCAAACCGGGCGCCTTCTTGTGGACCGTGAACCGCTTCGACAGGCCGCGGACGTGAACGATCGGTGGCAACGAAATCCCGACTACTCGTCCGACGCGAACGCACTGGGAAAGCGGGCGAGGAACGAGATCGAATGGCGCAGATCTCTGCGATCAGTGCATTCTCCGATCTTGTGCGTATTCTGCTCAATGCCCGGGCCGATGCCGAACATCGGCGGGTGTTTGAAGTCCCCGCTGAGGACCCATGCTTTGCGCTCTGGGATATCGATCGATGAGTCGTTCCGCGGTATTGGAAAACCCACGCCGTCCGTGGAGAAGATCCATCGATCGACCCGCGCCGATTTCCGAACCCGTCCGCCCTTGGCGTCGGTCTCTTCGACGTGTGGAGAAACGACCCTCTCGTAGACGCTCACGGCCCTTCGAATCGCATCGTGATCCAGCGGCGTCGCCCAGCCGAGATAGGTCTGTGGATTGCCTGGGCGATAGCCGCGCCAAGTCGCGTCGTCGTATCGCGGGACCTCGATTTCGACGGTCAAGCCGGCTTCTCGAGCATCACGCACGGCATCGAGCGCCTCCACGTCTCCGAGGGCGAGCTCGGGGCTCTCACCGACCGTGAGCCGGCGATCGAAACGGAATGCGAATCGGTCCGGGACGGCGCAATCGCTGGGTGTCTCCAGATTCGCCCAAGACGCGGTTCTCGTGCCGTGACCCAAAAAAGTGTCGTCCAGAAAACCGTCGCGCTCGTTGTAGCGGCGGGCAGCCTCGGAGATGATCGCGGCGCCGTATTCAAGGGGGTTCAGCCCTTCCCAGGGCATCGATCCATGACAGCTCTTGCCGGTGACAGTCACCTGAATCTGCATCCGTCCGCGCTGGCCGCGATAGATCCCCAGCGCACCCTTCTCCGCATCGCCTGTGCCCTCGGTCAAAACGACGACATCGGGGATCCGGTCGGGGCCGGCCCCGGGAAGTACCTCTTTCATCAGGAACATCGGTCCCGCGCCGTCGTTGTCCTCTTCGGCCGCTGTGGCGTACGACCAGATGACCACCCCCCGCAGCGCGCCTTCATGCGCCAATTCCAGCGCGATCTTGGTGGCTACGATCTGGGCGATCACTCCGCCGAGCTGGTCGGCCGAGCCGCGGCCGAAAATCAGCTCGTCCCACTCATCTTCGGGGGGAAGGTAGCCGAGCTCACGCGTCAAGAAGGCGCTGTCGACCTTCTCACGATCGACGAGGCCAGCATATGCATCGATCCCCCCGCCGATCTTCTCGGTCCATTGATTCCGCAAGGCCCGAACGGTGTCGGAGTGTCCGTCGAAATAAACGACCCGCTTGTCTTCCCGCGCCACGCCGTCATCGGGGTCCTCGACGTGCCAGACGAGGTTTCCGTAGGTGTCGAATCCTACATCGTCGGCCGAGCGAACGGCGCCGGTCTCGACGATTCGCTTCTTCAGATACTCGAGTCGCGGGCCCTCGTGATTGCTCAGGCCGCAATCGGGATCTCCGCCGGATTCGACGGGGCGATCTATGTAGTCCCCGGGAATGCGAATCGCTTCCTTCAAGAGCTCTACCGCGAGGGGCAAGTACTCCGCGCTCAATTCGGCGACTCTTCGGTCCAGTGCGTCCATGATTTCGTGTTGCTTTCTAACGGTGTAGATCGTTCAGTCTTTCGAGAAGAGCCGGCTCTTTCGCGCAGGCGAGAAGCGCCATGACGACGTAGACCTTCCAATTGGCTTCTCTGGCGACATTGACTGTGTGGCGGGCCATCACGCCCGGCGAGACTTCGGCGCCGATATCTGCCGGCAGGCAGTGAAGGTAGAGGGCGTCCGCGTCCGCTGTCAGCTCGATCCGCCTCTCGTCGCAGATCCAGTCGGTGAATCGTGCGTTGCGGGCGAGTGCGCGTTGTTCGATCTCCCCCATCGCCTCGGTGTCGCCGCTTCGGTTCGCTTCCACCCTCTCCATCATCAGATCGAAGGGTCCCCAGCTTTTCGGGTAGACCGCGTGGGCGCCGTGAAAAGCCTCATCCATCTCTTCGACGACTCGGAATGATCCACCCGACTGCTCAGCGTTCTTCGTCGCGGCAGCGACACATTCGTCCATCAGGCGGTACTCTTTGGGATGGGCGAGCCGAACATCGGCACCCCAACGCGTCAAGAGCGTGATCAGCCCCTGAGGGACCGAGAGCGGTTTTGCGTACGAAGGGGAGTACGCCCAGCTCACCGCGATCGACTTGTTTTCCAGTCCATCCGGGAAGTTCTCCCGGAGCCACATCAGATCGGCGAGAGTCTGCGTGGGATGGTCGATGTCGCACTGGAGGTTGACGATCGGCACTTTGCGGGGATCGTCCGTCGCCGAGAGATAGTCGTCGATTCCGCTCGCGAGATCGCGCATGAAGCGATTCCCCTCCCCCAGGATCAGATCGTGCCGGACACCGATGGCGTGGGCATTCATGCCCAACATGGCGCCGGTCTCGGCCGCCGTCTCTCCATGCGCTACCTGCGTGGAGGAGCCGTCGACTATGACCGGCTGCATGCCGAGGCGAGACGCAGCGCCCGCCCAAGCGCTCTTCGTACGGGTGGAGTTGTCGAAAAAAAGCGCATAGGCCAGCTCGGAGGGGAAGAGGGGCAGCTTGACGCCGGACCGGTCGAGATCGGCGAAGGTCGCGGCGACGGCGAGCAAGGCTTCGATCTCCGGTGTGGACCAATCCTGGGTCAAGGCCAGGTTCTTGCCGTGGAGGGCTCGCAGATCGGAGCCTTCGATTCCACGCAGTCGGCTCAATATGTCATTCATGTCGATTCCGATCGACCGGGTCGGGTGGATCGGCCCCGGTCGCACTAGTGCTCGGATCTCCCACTCAAAGCGATCGGAACATACGCCGATCGGGAGGTCCGCCCCTTGGGCTCGCGCAGCTCCTATTGGAGCAGGCTCACTCCGTCCATCCCGCCGTCATCGAACTCGAGAATATCGGCCACCGTTGGCGCGACATCGACGATCGCCGCACTGCCGACGAGTCTGGTGCGACCGGCGAGAGGCGGCCCGGCGACGATGAACGGAATATAGGAGTCGAGAGGATACAGGCTTCCGTGCGTGGACTCCACTTCGTAGTCGGCATACCAGGTGAGCTCCGGGTCGTGCTCGTCCTGCGCGGGGACGAAGACGATATCTCCCGAGCGCATGCAGTTCATCTTCTCGATGCGGAGCAAGGGCTCGACGTAGTTGTAGTCATCTGGGTGCTCGTCGAGCCAGATGGCCAGATCGGCGAGAGGTTGGTCCGAATCGACCCACACCTTGTAGGGAGTGGACCACCCTTCGTCGGGGCACTCGTTCGGATCGCGCACGAGAATCAACTCGACGCGGTCGCTCGGGTAGATCGGCCCATCCGCGGGCTCCTCGGCGTCGGTCGCCCCGTAGTGGTAACGAGCGAGCTGCTTGGCTACGCCGCGCAGATCGGCGGTTTCGGGGAAGTCGGACCAGTTGTCGGTCGAGAGGTTTCGCAGGTAGATGTGCGCTGCGCCTGAGTTCTGCGCTACATAGGCCGAAAAATCGTCTCCCCAGAACCAATCCCACCGATCGAAAACATCGAAACAGGGCAGGAAGAAATCGCAAGTGTAGTCCTCGATCGATTCCTCGAGCTCGTCCTCCATGACGATCGAGTGACGATCGTTTGCGATGACGTTGGTGTGACCGTGATCGGCGGTGAAGACGAATACGGCATCGTCGTAGATGCCGCGCTCCTTCATGCCTCTGATGAGCCGCCCCATCAGGGGATCGACCGCTTCGGTGAGATACCATTTCTGGGCTTGTTCGTCAGTGTCGACACCGGTATCGAAGCCGTGACAGTAGTGGTCGTGGCCGGCGAAGTAGGCCGTGATGATCTGAGCGTATGGAGGCTCGGTTCCGAGTGTCGCCAGCAGCGCATCGACCATCGCAGCATCATAGTCCCAAGCGTTCCCCAGCTGATATGTACAGAGGTCGTCGGGGGTCGGGACAACCCAGGAGATGTTGTCGTCTTCGTGGTGGGCGGTGGATGAGTACATATTGAACGCGACCACGGAGCTGATGCCGGCGGCCGACGCAGCGTCGTACAGGGTGGGCGTCCAGAGCTGCAGATTCGCCAATCCGCCCCATGCCGGATGGGATTGACCGATCGGATCGAGCAGCCAGTCGCAGATCGAGCTCTCGCTGTCGTCGTAGATAGGGTCGTATTCGTAGGTATGGGTGATGTCCTTCGGGTCGGTTACCGACCCGCCGCTGAAGCCGAATCGGCGGCGGATGTCGCGATCGAAGAACTCATTGCCGGTGATGCCGTGCGTGGCGGGCCAGTTGCCGGTGTAGAGGCTCGCCTGGCACGCGAAGGTGTACGATGGAAAAGCGGTCGTTGCGTGCTTAGCGGCGACATATTGGCCGAGGGGGGGGATCCGCTCGTCATTGGTAGAGAGCGAGGAGTCGGGCCCCAACACGATCTCGGAGATGTTCGGAAGTAGCTGCGGGTTGTTCAGCAGGCGCCCGTACAAGGCCTCGCGGCGCAAGCCGTCGACATCGACGATGACGACCCGTTCAGTGCCTGGGATCGGTGATGCGAGCGTGGTCGTGGTTGCTGCGAGCAGTGCTGTGAGTCGGATCGAGAGCATGGGCGGAGATCCCCCTGGAGGTGTTGATTCCCATTTGGGGTCCGCGCAAGAACAACTTGTCATTTGGCATCCCATCCGCACCACATCTCCGGCCGATCGGCGAGCTCCGCGATCCTCGAAATGGCCCGACCATTCCTCCGGTTTCGGAAATCACCGATCGACCAGACCTGCGGCACATCTGAGCGCCAAGATGACAAGTCATTCTTGCGCGGACCCTTAGTAAGGAATCATGGATCGCCGCAGATGTCACGGACAAAAACAGGTGCCCGCCGGCCCTCGAGCCGGCACCGGCGGGCACAACGCGCATCATTCGAGCGCCGGCAAGGCCATCATCCTATCTAGCCCGCATTTCTCACCAACTTTCTGCTGTGGCGGCGCATCTCCGCACCCTGGCAGCACTTCCCCCCGTTTCGCTTTGTG
>NYZA01000068.1 GCA_002686955.1 Gemmatimonadota bacterium | reverse complement strand
GCTGGTTGCACGTCGCACAAAGCGAAACGGGGGGAAGTGCTGCCAGGGTGCGGAGATGCGCCGCCACAGCAGAAAGTTGGTGAGAAATGCGGGCTAGCCCGTCTCGAGCCGCTCACGGAAGAGCTCCCGAACCTCTTGGACGTGATCGTCAACTGTGTCGGCACCCCACCGCGAAGTGTCGATGGACTCCAGCACCTCGACCTCGATGACTCCCGGCGCGAGGGCGTAAGTTCGATTTGGCAAACAGAGATGGGCGTTGTGGAGCACGATCGGGACGACGGGAAGATCGGTGGCCAAGGCGATGTGGACGAAGCCCTTCTTGAATGGTTGTAGACGGCCGTCGTCGCTTCGGGTCCCCTCGGGGGCGATCCAGGGACTGATTCGATGTCGGCGGACCGTCTCGGTCATTCCGCGCAATGCCTCGATGGCGCCGGCGCGATCGGCGCGATCGATTCGCAGCATTCCGGAGAGAAGGTAGGCCTGTCCGAAGAAGGGGATCCAGACGATCTCCTTCTTGCCCACGCCGCAGGCTCGCGGAGGCCACAGGAGCATGCTGATCACCGTGTCGAGAGCGGAGCTGTGGTTGAGGACGAAGATGGCTGGGACGGAGCTCCGCAACCGATCCCGACCTTCGATCCTCACGTCGATGCCGAGCGCGAAGAGGAGGAGAGGCGCGATGCTGGTCGCGTAGATTCCGGCCAAGCGCAGACGCAGTCCCCGCCACGGCAGGAGGAGCAGAGCGAGAAGGAGATAGAGGCTCGCGCCGAGAGCGAAGAGAAAAAAGGCGAGAGCGAGTCGGCTCCAGCGTGAGAAGAAACCGTAGGGGCGCGGAGGCGTGATGCTGAGCATGATCGAGTGTAGTAGATGATGCTCGGCGGGCGGCGATCGAAGGGCACCACATCCGAACCGAGCCCAACCCTCGATGGCCCTTCCTACCTCTCCTCGCCGTACATTCCGCCCGGGCAGAGAACATCGGGGAAACGCTCGCGCAGGGCCGCTCGCGCCTCGTAGCACAGGTGGCAAGCATCGGCGTACTCGGCCCGATGCGGCAGGCCATGCCGTTCGACCAGCTCGGCAGGTCCACCCATCAGGAGTGGACCGAAGACCGGATCTCGCGTGGGCTGAAACCGCTCCAAGATATCGACCAACGAGTCTCGTGACAGATTTCCCATGCTCAGGCCCTGGCAGATATGCAGGTTGCCCGCCGGATCGACATGCACCCGCCCCGGATCGTCCAACAGCTCGTGGGGGCACTCCTCATGAAATCCATGTGCGATGCCAGGTCTCGAAGACCATGAGACACCAAAAGAGATCGCATAGGTCGCGTTGCCCGGAGCAGTGGATCTTCCAGAGAGACCGCATGCGATCGATCTCGAGATAGCGAGCGCTTCTGGAGCCGCGTGCCAGTAGCTCATCCTCGATTCGCGGCCGCAGCTCATTCCGGAGCCAGTTCTCGATCGGCGGCGAGAACCCCTGCTTCCCGCGCCGAAGTGTCTCCTCCCCGACCCATGGAAGCGCCGCCTCTCTCAGCAGCGCTTTTGACGTCGCGCCGGAAAGCCACCATTCGCTGGGGCAACGCGCGGCGAACTCCAGAAGCCGATGGTCGAGGAATGGTGACCGCACCTCGAGAGAGTGGGCCATGCTGGCTCTGTCCACCTTGACCAGGATGTCCTCCGGCAGCCAGAGTCGCATGTCGAGGTGCTGCGCCCGCGACACCGGGTCGACGGGTACGCGCGTCTTCTCGAAGGCGCGAAACACCGGCTCGGCGGGGTCGTAACCACCTAGACTCTCCCGGAGCTCCGGTCGCAAGATCGAAGCGAGACCGACGAACTTGAGCCGATCGGCCGAATGCGCCAAGGCCCGTTCCGGAGCCAAGCTCAGATTCGTGAGCAGCGTCTTGGCGCGCAGCACCCGTGGCAGCCAGTCCCATTTCGGCGCCAGACGTGCCAGCACACCGAAGCTCGGCCCCCGAAACGGACCCGGCAACAACCGGCGAAGACGGTCTTCGATCCGCTCGAAACGGTAGTGACGATAACCGGCGAATGCCTCATCGCCACCGTCTCCCGAGAGCGCTACCGTTACCTGCCGGCGCGCCATCTTGCACAGATAGTAGGTCGGCACCGCGGAGGGGTCCCCGAAAGGCTCGTCGAAATGCCAACAGATCTTCTCCAGCGCCTCCAGAGCATCGGGTCGCACTACCATTTCCGAGGCTTCCGCCCCCACGCGCTTCGCGAACTCCCGCGCCGCCGGCAGCTCGTCGTCCGCCCCGCCCCCGAAGCCGACCGACGCCGTTCGCACCGGCGAATCGGAAGCCCGCGCCATCAGGGCCACAACAGTTGAGCTGTCCACCCCACCAGAGAGGAAGGCCCCTAGCGGCACATCGCTCTCCAACCGCGCCTCCACAGCCTCTTCGAGCCGCCCCTCCAGCTCCTTCTTCGCGCGATTCCGGGCTTTCCGATCGGAGGCGTCCCACGCAGGTTCGAAGCTCAACGACCAATATCGTCGCTGCGTCGATCCAGCACGCGTCACCTCGAGAGAAGTGGCGGGCGGCAGCTTGCGAATCCCCTCGAAGATCGCGCGCGGCGCCGGTACGTAGCCGTAGGTCAGATAGTCCGCCAATGCCCGCGGATCGATCTCGCGCGACACTTCCGGATCGGCGAGCAACGCCTTCATCTCACTCGCGAAGAGCAATCGTCCTCCGCCCTCCCAGATATAGAGCGGTTTCTTTCCGGCCCGATCGCGCCCCAGAATCAGTCGCCGTCGCCGCTGATCCCAGATCGCCAGCGCGAACATTCCGAGCAGATCGCAAAAAACTTCCGTACCCCGATCCTCATACCGATAGAGGATCGATTCCGTATCTGAGTGCCCTCGGTACCGGTATCCCCGCGTCTCGAGATCGCGACGCAACTCCCGGTGGTTGTACACCTCGCCGTTGAAGACGATTCGGACCGTCCCGTCGGGATTCGCCATCGGCTGGCGACCATGCTCCGAGAGATCGAGAATCTCCAATCGCCGAAACCCCAGAGCAACCCCTTCCTCTCTGTGGATTCCCGCGTCGTCAGGCCCCCGATGCTCCAGACTCGCCACCATCGCCTCTAGCACACCCGGTGCGAAAACCTCTCCTCCATCGAATCGAACCCCGCCGCAAATGCCGCACATCGATCAAGGCCGTGAGGCCGGCGGGGACTCTTGCCACACAGGGCCGGTGGGGCGAAGCCTGCTCTGATCGTAGGAATAGACCCCCAGATCCGCCACCGTCCAGTCGGGGTCGTCCGGACTCCGTGGATGCCCGGCGTCTATGCATGGAGAGTCGCCTTGCGGTCTGTAGTCCGCGAGGAGCAAAGGGGCCGCGAGAACCAGAGTCTCCGTGAGCACATTGACGTTTTCGAAGTTGTCGCCGTTTTCCCAAAGTGCAGTGTAGGAAACGAGCGAATTCCCGTCAACGTTCTTGAATGCGAAAACCGTGGAGCCAGTGACGATATTATTCACTACTAGCATTTCGTCGCCACCGCAAACGCCGTGATTGTTCGCATCGAAAACGTTGTGCGCAAGAACCACCGGCTCAGCGATACTCGCACCTTCGAAAGTCTCCTGTGATTGTCCGAACACGCATCCCAAGCCCGCGGCTCCATTGCCGGCGATCAAATTGCGCTGGATCAGAAACGACCGATCCGATTCGCCATCGTAGTCGATGAACTGAATTCCGTCCTCACCGTTGCCGCCTATGATGTTGTTGGATATCGTCGTCTCCAACACCGGACCTGCATATGGATGGAGCCGAATCTCGATTCCGTCGCCGCCATTGTCACGAAGTGTATTGCCCTCGACCACAACGGCTATGGAATGATCCAGGTCGAGCGCGTCGTCGATCTGATGATCGATCAAGTTTCCCCGACAGATACCGCCGCCATCGAATTCGTAGTCGATGCCGTCCGCGCACCCCGTAAGGTGATTGTCGAGAACCTGAATCCTCGCGCGAGCCTCGATGCAGTCGACGCCTCCCATGATCGTCAAACCTTGTACCACAACCGCATCCGGCGTCGTGTCCCGAATCGATAGGGCGGAGGCGGCTCCGATGCCATCGATGACGGTCTCGTCGACATAGTGGACCTCGCCGGTCGTCAGAAACCAAGATCCGATCGTTAAATCCTTGGCCTCGATCAGCACGGGCTCCTCGTACAAGCCCGGAGCGATCAGAATAGTGTCGCCGTCCGCCGCCGCCGCGACGGCGCCATTGATGGTGGCCACCTCTTCCGGGACCCGAATCACGGTCGCCCGGAGTCCAGAGCAGATCAAGAGCGACGACAGCCCAACAAGATACTTGCGATTCACAACCGTCTCCGAAAAAGCACCACCCGATTGGTGTTGGTTCCCTTGCTGTTGTTCGCCACTCCCCAACAGTTGGCGGTCTTGGTGAACTCCTGCGTGTGCACCGCGATCGCCACACAGTCTAACCCCGCCTCGACTCCGAGCGGCGCCACGATCTCGTCGAGCGGCAACTTTCCACCGCGCACCTCTCCCACCTCGAAAGCGACCCATCCCCCGATCCGTGTCACGCGATAGAGCTCGCGAAGCACCGCCCCCATCGCCCCAGCCCAATCATCGAGCTTGCGCGGTGTCGTCAGCCTTTCCCGCACACCCTCCGCGTCGATCTCGGCGAACCAGCAACGCAACCAATTGTCGCGCGCATAGTCGACCACGTCGACGAAGGGAGGAGATGTCACGGTGAGCGCCACCGAACCCTCCGCCACACCGGCCAACCGATCCGCCGGCCCCTCGGTAATCGTTCCCCGCGCATGCGCGACCCGCAATCGCGCCCGCTGCTCCTCCCTCAGAGAACGCAACAACGATTTCGACTTCCGCAACACGAGCTCCGCCACATCACGCGCCGGAGGCTCCTGCCCCCGCCGGGCGTTCAGCTCCCGCTGCTTCTCCGGCCCCACCGCCTGATTCGGCGGCATCGTGTACACCGAAAAAAAGCCGCGCGAGTGTCCACTCAGACGGTTGATCGCCACCAACCGAATCCAGCGATCGATCGAATCCTCCCGGCCCGCCTCGCGACGCTCCCGCAAATACCGCCGCAACGCCGTGATCTTCGCGAGCGTCTCGGGGTGATAGAACATCGAGAGATCGATCCCCGCATCTTCCCCCTTCCCCCAGGGGATCTCCGCCAGTCTCTCCTCGATCTCCGGCAAACGCGGCGGCGCCAACCTCGGCTCGACCAGCAAGGGACAGAGCGGATTCAGATCGCTCCCCACCGGCACCCGCCCCCTGAGCCCCGCCTCGATCGTCGTCGTCCCCCGCCCCAAAAAGGGATCGAGCACCCGGTCCCCTTTCGCCGTCAGCCGCTCGATGAAAAAGGCCGGCAGCTCCGCCTTGAAGCAGGCGCGATAAGAGATCTCGTGCAGCGAATGCCCCTGCCGTTGCCGCGCGGTCCACAGCTCATTGTGGATCCGCGGAATCGGCCGACCCGCCACCTCGATCGTCTCGGTGCGCGAAGGCGCGACCTTCTTCTCTACAGGAAATCCGCCAGGCTCGCCCCATAGCTCCCCCTGCTCCCCTGCCCTCGCGCCTCCAGCGGCCCCGCGCAGCTCGAAGCTCCGCAACACGTCGACCATCGTCTCGGCCCGCGCGATCATCTCGGGTGCTTCCTCATCGATCACCGCGACTGCATGAACTCAACAAAAGAATCGCTCAGCCGAACCAGGGCCACCTTGGCGTCGGCGCCAACGCCTCGCGGCCTCGGCAGATCGATCTCGACCACCTGGCGAATGCGGCTCGGTTTGTCCGATAGAAAGACCACTCGATCCGACAGAAAGACCACCTCTTCCAGGTTGTGAGAAACGAAAACGACCGTGAGCTCCTGCTCGCGCCAGAGCTTGAGTAGCTCATGATGCATCGACGCCCGCGTGTCGACATCGAGCGACGCGAAGGGCTCGTCCATGAGCAGGATCCGGGGCTTCACCAGCAGCGCCCGCGCCAGATTCACCCGCTGCTTCATACCCTCGGACAGCTGGTGGGGCAGGTAGTCGAGGAACTGTCCGAGCCCCACCTTCCGCAGCATCTCCTCGGCCTCGCCACGCGCGTCGGCGGCGCACCGTCCCTGGCATTCCATCGAGAAGAGCGCATTCCCGAGCACATTGCGCCAGGGCAGCAGCAGCGGCCGCTGGAAGACGAAGGCCATCGACTCACGGCTGCCCCTGACCGAACCGGCCGAAGGCTCATCGAGGCCGCCGAGGATCTGCAAGAGGGTGGTCTTGCCGCAACCGCTGGGTCCGATGACCGACAGAAACTCCCCTTGCCGCACCTCGAAGCTCAGATCGTCGAGCACCTCGAGTCGCCGGTCCCCGCGTCCGTCGCGCCCCTCGACGAACTCCTTGCGAAGCCGATCGAGCTTCAGGACCACATCGCGATCGACCGAAGCAGGCGCAGACATCAGAGTGCCGCCGGCCGCCAGCTGCCCAGCCGCCGCTCCAGACGCTGAACGAGCTCCGTGCACCCGAGCGTGAAGGCGACCACCACCACGAGCAGCACGAAGAAGCGATCGATCTGGAAATTCTGTGTGTAGAGCACCATCCGGTAGCCGACCCCCTTGCCCGAGGCGAAAAACTCGACGATCAGCACACCGACCATCGCGTAGTTGATCCCCACCCGCATCCCCGAAAGCACATAGGGCGCGATGCTCGGTAGAATCACCGAACGCAGGATCCGCCCGCGGGACGCGCGAAAGGCGCGGGCGAGCTGGATATACTCGCGATCCAGCCCGCGCACCCCCGCATGGGTGCCGACCACGATCGGAAAGCCGGCCATCACCCCGCCGAGAAACACCTTCGACGGCAAGCCCAGCCCGAACCAGAGGATCACCAGGGGCATCAGCACGATCTTGGGAACCGCATTCACCGCCACGATATAGGGATGGAAGATCCTATACAGCGTCTCCGAGTAGCCGATGGCGATGCCGGCGATCACTCCGAAGAAGGTGGCCATGAAGAACGCCGCGCTGAATCCGGCGAGCGTTGTCGCGAGGTCGTCGTTGATCATCCCGGAGCCGAGCAGATCGACTCCGCTCGAGACGATGCGCGAAGGGCTGGAAAAGAGCACCGGACTGATCCACCCCGCCCGGTCGGCAGCCTCCCAGCTCGCCAGGAGCACCGCCAGCGAGGCGAAGAAGACCGGGTAGCCCGACCCCGGCCCCGCCGCCCTCTCCCGCGATCCACTCAATTCGCGGACTCGGCCGGCATCTCGAAAGCGCCCCGTGCCGCAAGAGCGTCGAGAATCGTCGTGTCGATGAACTCAGCCGCCTTGTGATCCCCCGCCCGTGCCAACTCCCGATCCTCTTGCCCACCCAGAAAATCGAGCACCGCCTGCACGCCCCGCGCATCGGGATAGGGCGGGTAGCTGAAGAGCGATGGACCGCAAGCGGCATAGGCGTCGTCCGGCTCACCCTTGTCGGCACCCAGATGCTCGCCCAGCAGCGCCAACGACCCGTCCCGCTCTAGAGCGTAGTAGCGCATCGCCCGCGCCAGCGCCTCGACGAAGCTCTCCACCATCTTCCCCCGCTCGGCCAGCGTGCGCCGCCGCGCCACCATCATCATGTAGGGAAAAGGCCGGTCCGACGCGGGCAGATCGACCAGCACATTCAGCCCCATCTTTCGGAGCATCGCCGGCGGCGCCGCCGAAGTAATCGCATCGACGAGCCCCTTGTCGAGCGCGACCAGCCGCGCATACTCCTTGCCCATATTGCGAATCTCGACCTCGCGGTTGTAACCCAGTCCCAGCTCATCGAGAGCGAACTGCACCGCCATATCCTGCGGACCGCCCAAGAAGGGCAACCCGATCGCCCCACCCCTGAGCTGCTCCGCGCCCGCCACGCCCTTCGAACCGACCAGCCGATGGTAGAAACGGTTCACGACCCCCCCGAAGATCGCCAGATCGGCGCCCGCCAGGTCGGCCTTGATCACCGCGTCCCCACCGCCGAGTCCGATATCGAGATCGCCCGAAACCAGCCCCTTCATAGTGGCCGACGATCCGCCCATCACGATCACCTCGACCTCGAGCCCGCTCTCCCGGAAAAACCCCTTTTCCTCGGCGAGCCACGCCACCGCGTGCACATACGAAGGGATGGCGATCCCCAGCGTGATCTTGGTGGGGCCTCCCGCAACGGCCTCGGCCGATCGCGGCGACAAAACCCAGCCGCCCAGCGCGGCGCAAACGAAAGCAAAAAGAAGTCTGCGATTCACGTCGAATTCTCCTGGCGGATGTCGAAACAACCCAGATCGCCATCGTAGCCGAATCGCGGTCGGGGCGTCTTCACCACACGGTTGCCGCGCGAAGGTGAACCGGTCCCGCCTCGTGCCCCAGGCCATGGCGGAGGGCCTGTCGTTCGTCAGCCGCGACACGGCCCTCGATCGCTTTCCGATTCACGAAATCTGGCAGCCGAGTTGGGGATATTGGGGGGGGGACCAAGCACTGATCCGCCGATCCCCGACGCACCTCGCCAGGCACGCCCCGTCGCTCCGCTCCATCGAAGCTCCCGCCCTCGGTGCCCCGAGAGACACGGCCGGCCCCCGCCCACGCGCCCCACCTCATGCACCATTCCCCATGCCCTGAGGCGCGGGGGTCCACGAATCCGCTGAGCTCAAGCCCGCCGCGCCGCTCGCCCCGCACCCGCCGAAAGCCCGATCCACGCCACAACCGCGCCGCTCGCCCCGCACCCGCCGAGAGCCCCAACCACGCCCCAACCGCGCCGCCCCCCTGCACCCGTCGAGAGCCCCAACCACGTCACAACACCCTTTTCAGAAAACGAAACACCGAGTTGCGGCGCGCACGGCGCCAGAGCCGTCAACTCAACCGTGGGAGCCATGAGCTGCGACGCATAGATATGTCGCAACCAGCACTTCCCATTTCAAAGCGCGGAGTTGTGACGCAAAGGAAAGCACCCGAACACGAGCGGCGACGCGATCCAGTCCGGATGTTGCATGGAGAGGGGGGTGAACTTGACACCTGACGCACACAGAGGGGGTGAACTTGACAAAGCGCGCCGAGGAGTCGCCAATTCGGCTCCCAGAGCAAGGTCCTTGGTCGGATTCGGCTCATTTCGCGGAGATCTGACAAGCTCACCCCCCTCTGTGTGCACCCACTTGCTCGTTGTCCGGGCGCCGCCTTTGAAAGAGAGAACCGCCTGGAGCACTGTGGAGCGCGGCCTCCCCCCAACCGCCCACCCGGCCCATCAGGGCGTCGCGTTCGGTGCCGCGGAGCCGTTGGGCGGGCCTGGCAACGAATGGCGGCGACCAGCACCTCAATACTCAGTCCCCATCCCCATCTTCTCTTCGATCGCCCTGCTCCCGACCCGATTCCGATTGACCCCCAAAAGCAGCTCTCGTTACGCTCAGCGATTCTCTGGCGGCGTAGCTCAGTTGGTTAGAGCAGCGGAATCATAATCCGCGTGTCCGGGGTTCGAGTCCCTGCGCCGCTACCAGCTTCACGGCGCTCCGGGTGAGCAACGAGCGTCCCGGCGCCGATTCTGGGCTCTTCGACGCGCTCGAGAGCCCATTCTCTTTTCCGGTGCGGAAGCGGAGACCGCGTCCGATGGCAGAGCAGGGCGAGCCCGATCTTCTCGAGGAGCTCGTGCGGGCGGTGGAGGGCGATCGGCTCTTCCCCGCCGGGGGCACGGTGCTCCTGGCCTGTTCCGGGGGCGGAGACTCGGTGGCGATGGCGGCGATGGTGGCTCGGCTGCGGGGGCGGCTCGGGGTCGAGGCGGTGCTGGGGCATGTGAACCACGGGCTCCGGGGGCGGAGCGCCGATGAGGACGAGGCTTTCGTTCGCGATCTGGCCGATTCGCTCGAGCTGGACTTCCGGCGTCGCCGCGCGGATGTGGCGGAGGAGCGGCGGCTGCGGGGGGGCGGTGTGATGGAGGTCGCGCGGCGGCTTCGATACGAGGCGCTGCGGGCGATGGCCGATGAGGTGGGGGCCGAAGCGATCGCGACCGCCCATACGGCGGACGATCGCGCCGAGACGCTGCTGCTCAATCTGGCGCGGGGAGCCGGTCCGCGAGGGCTTTCGGGGCCGCGGGTTCGCCGTGACGACGGAGTGGTGCGGCCGATGATCGCGATGCGGAGAGGGGATCTGCGGGACTGGCTGCGGGAGCGGGGGCTCGGCTGGCGCGAGGATCGGAGCAACGAGGACCGACGTTTTCGTCGCGTGAAGGTGCGAAAGGAGCTGATCCCCTGGCTCGAGGCCAATTTGAATCCGCGCGTCGTGGAGCGCCTGGCCGAGACCGCCCGGCTTCTCGATGGCGTTTCGAGCGTCGCCGAGGCGGATGCAGCGGCGGGCCTGGAGCGCGCGCGCGTCGCTTCGCCGGCCGGGGAGACGTGGCTTGATCGAGCTGTGCTCGCAACCTATCATCGCGCTTCGAGATGCATGATCGTTGCCGCTGCGCTTCGTGAGCTGATCGGGGAAGGCCGGCCGGTCGCGTTGGCGCGGATCGATGCCGTTTTGGAGCGGGATCGTGACGCCCAGCTCGCGCCGGGGATCCGACTCCGGGTGCTCGACGAGCGGATCGTGGTGTCCAACGAGCAGTTCCAGCAAGACGAGCTGGCCGAAACGACGCTTGCGATCGGAGCCACGATCGAGGTCGGAGGTTGGTCCTTCCAGGTTGAGCGGGCGTGCCCGGATCCCGCGATTCGCGGGCGCTGGGTCGCCGAGCTGGGAGAGGTCGATCCCCCGCTCACGATCAGGTCCCGCCGTGCGGGCGACCGCTTTCGGCCCGCCGGAGGACCGGGAGAGCGGAAGCTCTCCGACTATATGATCGACCGGAAGATCCCGAAACGATCGAGACCCGGTGTGCCCGTGCTGAGTGATCGCAAGGGCATACTTTGGATCGCCGGTCATCGACTCGACGAAAGGGCGATCCCTGAGAAAGGGGCGCGAGAGATCATCAGGATCGTCGCTATGCCGCCGAAGGGCGATCCACACGAAGACCGAGAAGACGAACACAAGGAGTGACTGCTCTGAACCCGTCCCCTACTTTTCGAACTCTGATCTCCGCCGAGGATCTTCGGGCGCGCATTCAGGAACTGGGTGCGCGGATCGCCGAGGACTATCGGGGGAAGCGCCCCTTGCTGGTCAGCATCCTCAAAGGCGGCTTCGTGTTTCTGGCCGATCTGACCCGATCGATGTATGAGGACCACGAGGTCGATTTCATGGCGGTGTCGAGCTACGCGGGCGGGACGCGCTCGTCGGGGAGCGTGCGCATTCTCGGCGATCTTTCGCAGAGCATCAAAGGCCGCCACGTGCTCCTGATCGAGGACATCTACGATACCGGGCTCACTCTGCTCTATCTGAAGAACCACCTGGAGCTGCGAGAGCCGGCGAGCCTGAAGATCTGCACGCTCCTGCGCAAGGAGCGAGCATTCCATGCCGGTGTGACCCTCGATTACGTCGGCTTCGAGATTCCGGACGAGTTCGTGGTCGGCTACGGCCTCGACTACGAAGAGATCTACCGCAACCTACCTGAAATAGCGATCTTGCAATTGCCGCCGAAGACCGAGGAGTAAGGAACCGCATGCCCGGCTTCGCGTATCGCCTACGGGCGGCGGCAGCAAGAGAGGAACCACGATGCCCGAGAAGAGCCCGGAAGGGCAGGGGCCACAGAGCCGAATCCCGAAGCTGAACGGGCCGTCGCGGACGATGGCGTTCTGGCTGGTCATCGTTCTGCTCGTGGTGGCGACGACGCGCCTGATGAACGCTCAGCCGGGTGCCGTCGCGCAGATCCCCTATACCGAGTTCAAGACCCTGGTGCGTGCCGGCAACGTGGAGTCGGTGCTGATCGAGCAGAGTGCGATCTCCGGTCGTTTTCGTGAGCCGTACGAACAGACATTCGACCGCTTCGAGACCTACAGCCCGCCAAACGACGATGGACTGATCTCGGAGCTGGAGACGCACGGGGTCGTCATCCGGGCGAAGGAGCCGAGCGTTTCTTGGGGGGCGGCGCTGATCACCTGGCTGCCGATCCTGCTGATCCTCTTCTTCTGGCTCTATCTGATGCGTCAGATGCAGTCCGGCGGCAATCGGGCCTTCAGCTTCGGCAAGAGTAAGGCGAAGCTGCTCACCGACAACAAGCCGAAGGTCACCTTCAACGATGTGGCGGGCGTGGAGGAAGCGAAGGTCGAGCTCGAAGAGGTGGTCGAGTTCCTTCGAGACCCCGCGAAGTTTCAGCGACTGGGTGGAAAGATCCCCAAGGGCGCGCTGCTCCTCGGGCCTCCGGGGACCGGCAAGACTCTGCTCGCCAGGGCGATCGCCGGCGAGGCGGACGTGCCCTTCTTCTCGATGAGCGGGTCCGATTTCGTGGAGATGTTCGTGGGGGTCGGCGCGTCGCGTGTGCGGGATCTCTTCGAGCAGGGCAAGAAGAACGCTCCCTGCATCATCTTCATCGACGAGATCGACGCGGTGGGGCGGCATCGGGGCGCGGGACTCGGGGGTGGCCACGACGAGCGGGAGCAGACGCTGAATCAGCTCTTGGTCGAGATGGACGGTTTCGAATCGAACGAGGGGGTCATTCTGATCGCGGCGACGAACCGTTCCGATGTGCTCGATCCGGCGCTGCTCCGGCCGGGGCGCTTCGATCGACAGATCGTGGTCGATCGGCCCGATGTGCGCGGGAGAGAGGCGATTCTGAAGATCCACTGCCGGAAGATCCCGGTCTCCGAGTCGGTCGATCTGCGGCGCACGGCGCGAAGCACTCCCGGTTTCAGCGGCGCGGATCTCGCAAACATGGTGAACGAGGCCGCCTTGCTGGCGGCGCGCTTCGACGACGACAAGGTTCGCCAGCGCCATTTCGAAGAGGCGCGCGACAAGGTGATGATGGGTGCGGAGCGGCGGTCGATTCTGCTCACCGACGAGGAGAGGCGCAGGACGGCTATCCACGAGGCCGGGCACACGCTCGTCGGCTGCCTCTTGCCGGCCGCAGACATGCTGCACAAGGTGACGATCATTCCGCGCGGGCGTGCGCTGGGGGTCACCTGGTTCGTGCCGGAGGACGATCGTCACGGGCTCTCGAAGGAGCAGTGCGAGGACGGAATCGCGGCCGCCCTGGGCGGTCGGGTGGCCGAGCAGCTCGTTTTCGACGAGATCACGACCGGCGCGGGCAACGATCTGATCAACGTGACCAAGCACGCCAGGCGCATGGTCTGCGACTGGGGCATGAGCGCGCGGGTCGGTCCTTTGACCTTTGGACAGGGGCAGGAGGAGATCTTTCTCGGGCGAGAGATCAGCCAGCGGCGCGACTACTCCGAGCAGACCGCGGTGACGATCGACGAAGAGGTTCGGCGGATCGTGGATGAGCAGGAGGAGCGCGCGACGAAACTGCTCTCCGAGAATCTTGAGACGCTGAAGCGGGTGGCCGACAGCCTGCTCGAACGCGAGACCCTCGATGCGGCCGAGGTGCAGATCGTGATCGATGGGGGCGATCTTCCCCCGCTACCCGAAGAGGAGCGGAGCCGGAAAGCGACTCCGGTCAATGGGGCGGAGAAGGCGGAGGGAGAGGAATCGGGCGAGGAGTCGGACGAGCAGCCGGGCGAGGCGCCTGGCGCGGAGCCGGTCGAGGGGGGCGAGCGGAGCACGGAGCCGCCCTCCGCGGCGGCATCTTCCCCGCCGGCCAACGGAGATCCGAAGGTCGAATGACCCGGCAAGCACGACCGGGGGGCGGGCGTTGGGAATGGAGATCCCGCGCGCTTCCGTGGCCCGAGCGGCCGGTGGTGATGGGGATTCTCAATTTGACGCCCGATTCATTCTCCGACGGGGGGCGATTCTTCGATCGGGAGCGGGCGGTCGCGCGGGCGCGGGCGATGGTCGCCGAGGGTGCGGATATTGTCGACGTGGGGGCGGAATCGACGCGGCCGGGGGCGGAGGGGGTATCGGCGGCCGAGGAGCTCGATCGGTTGATTCCGGTGCTGGAGCGCCTGCTCGAAGAGATCGACGTTCCGATTTCGGTCGATACCAGCAAGGCCGAGGTGGCCCGTGCGGTGCTGGGGCTCGGTTGCCATGCGATCAACGATGTGAGGGCGCTCGGCGACGGCGCGATGGCGGAGGTGATCGCCGATGCCGGGGCCGGTGTTGTGCTTATGCACATGAAGGGTGAGCCACGAACGATGCAGGCTTCCCCCCACTACGAAGATGTTGTCGGCGAGGTGCGACACTTTCTCGAAGGGGCGATCAAGCGGGCGTGCGCAGCGGGGATCGCGTCTTCGGGGATCGTCGTCGATCCCGGGATCGGGTTCGGAAAAACGGTGGACCACAACATCGAGTTGCTCGCGCGCCTGGACGAGCTAGCGGATCTGGGCGTTCCGGTGCTCGTGGGGACATCGAGGAAATCGTTCATTGGATCGATCACCGGACGGGGATTGGATGATCGCCTGGCAGGATCGATCGCAAGTGTTGCGATTTCAGTGCTGCGGGGAACGGCCGGTGTGCGGGTGCACGACGTGCCGCAAGCCGTCGATTCGGTGCGCATAGCGGCTCTCGTCGAGCGAGCGGGTGTTTCGCGGGAGGCCGCGAGATGATCCACTTCGACCAGGGCGCCCTGTGGATCGGCTTCCTTTCGATCCGTCCGACCGACGTGGTCGACGTGGCGGTCGTGAGCTTTCTCACCTACAAACTCTTCGGACTGATTCGCGGCACCCGCGCGGTGCCGATGTTCATCGGCCTCTTCCTGATCGTCATTGTGTCGGTCCTGGCGGACACGCTGCGGCTCGATGGACTGAACTACCTCGTATCTCATGTGCGTACGGTGTTTCTGGTCGCTTTCGTGATCGTCTTTCAGCCGGAGCTCCGGCGTGTGCTGACCCGCCTGGGCGAGAGCCGTCTGCTGGCCAGATATTTCACGATCGAGCGCAACGACGCGGTTGAAGAAGTGGTTCTCGCGGCGTCCAAAATGGCGGCACTCTCCATGGGAGCCCTGATCGTACTGGAGCGAGAGGTCGGATTCAGAAGCATCGTCGAGAAGGGAACAGCGATTCGGGCCAAAGTCTCGGCCGATCTGCTGACGACGATCTTTACGCCGAACACTCCGCTCCACGATGGTGCGGTGGTCGTGCGCGGCGATCAGATCGTCGCCGCGGCGTGCATTCTGCCGCTGACCCAGAATCCCGTCGTCGAGAAATCGCTCGGAACGAGACACCGGGCCGCGCTGGGTCTGACGGAAGAGACCGACGCGGTCGTCGTGATCGTCTCGGAGGAGACGCGCCAGATCTCCCTGGCCCATCGAGGCGCCATCGAGATGGGCCTGACGGTCGACGAGCTGCGGACACGCCTCGGGGAACAGTTCGATGAGGCGTGGGAGGCGGTGGGCCCGGCGGAATAGTTGTTATTCTGCATAAGCTGCACCAAGCTGCCCACACGCACCCCCGACATCCCGCCCCCGGTGCCAGCGGACGGTCACCGTCTTGATCCGCCGCCTGACTTCATCTTGGAAACGTTGCATGGTCGCCTCGGAAGGGGCGGCGTAGGGGTTTCCCTCGATCGGATTGTGGGGGATCAGATTGACCTTGCACCCCAGCGGGGCGAGCAGGCGCCCGAGTGCGGCGGCCTGCTCGATTGAATCGTTCACACCGGCCAGCAACACATATTCGAAGGTCACCGCACGTTGGGATTTGTGCCCGCCCGCGTAGGCACGCGCCGCTTCGACGAGAGTGCGGATCGGATAGCGACGATTGATCGGCATGAGCTCATCGCGCAGCTCGTCGGACGTCGCGTTGAGCGAGATCGCGAGGCCGACGGCGGATCCCGAATCGGCGAGGCGGTGAATGGCCGGTGCGATGCCCGCGGTCGATACAGTGATGCGGCGCGGCGCCATGCCGATGCCGAGCTCGTCGGTGATCACGTCGATCGCCGCCAACACCTCGTCGAGATTCAGGAGCGGTTCCCCCATGCCCATGAATACTAGATTCGATAGGCGGACGCCCGGAGCCGCCAAGATCTGCCCGACGATCTCGGCGCGTGTCAAATTGCGGCCCGCGCCCATTCGTCCGGTCTGACAGAAGGAGCAGGCGAGCGCACAACCCGCCTGCGAAGAGATGCAAAGGGTCGCTCGGTCGCCGTCGGGAATGAGGACCGATTCCGCATGGGCCCGTCCGGCGAAGCGGAATAGCTGTTTGCTGGTCCCGTCCGCCGAGCTCTTCTCTTCGATCGGGGCGGGAACTTCGATCGTGGCCTGGGAGAGCAGAGTGTTCCGCAGCTTTTTCGAGAGGTTGGTCATCGCGTCGAAGGAGCGGATGTCGCGCTGGTAGATCCACTGCATGATCTGCCGGGCGCGGAAAGGCCTCTCACCGAGATCGGTGATGAACGCCTCGATCGCGTGCCGCGGCTCGCCGACTAGATTCACCCGCGCGTTCTCCAGTTCAAGGCGAGGGCTCCGAGGCGCGGAGATCGGTCGCGAGAGGGTCGAGGAGCTCACCGGCGGGCAGATCGAAGTCGAAGGCGCGCGCGGCGAACCAGAGCAGTCCGATGAGCACTATGGCGAGCCACGCCTTGTCGTTCACCCGTTCCCAAAAGCGCGCCAATACCAGCTTCGGTGCGATCGCCAAGATCGCGAGCGTCACCGCTCCGGCAAAGCCATGGGCGAAGGTCGCTCCGGTCGAGAGCGCAGCGATGTCGGTTCCGCGAGAGAGCAGAGCTACGGCCACCGAGCCGAGGAGCAAACCAGCGGGAAGGGCCACCACCCAGCGCCCACTCCCGCCGCCTCGCCCGAGGGAGTTTTCGAGCGCCACGAAGGCGATCGCCAGGGCGAGAGCGGCCGAAAGGGCTCCGGTCGAGAGCGCGATGGCGCCGGTCGCCGCGAGCAACGCCCCCACCAGGTGGCCCGCGGCCAGCGCGGCGATCGCGGGAGCCGGACCGATCCAGAAGCAGGCCGCGAGCAGGATCGCATCCGCCGTCGTGAGCACGCCGCGGGCCCCCGCCCAAGCCAACGCGGCACCGGAACGTAGAGCCGCTTCGTCCCGCGCGATCTCGTTCCCCACCAGGCGCGCGGTCATCGTCGACCTCTTCGCCGAGAAGAGAAAGGTGCGTTCCTGGCTCCCCAGAACCACCGTCGCCACGTTCCTGTGAGGGTGGTAGAAGGCGGGAACGAAGGAGTAATCGATCTTCACCGCGCCGGGGCCGGGGGGGCAGTCGAAGCGCAGAATCGTCTCGACCGCGGTCGTCATCGGCGCATAGCTCACCGGCCCGGCCTGTGCGGAGCATCCCCGGCCATCCTTCTCGACCCGCAGCTTCGATTCGAAGAAAGCGCGGATGGCGCTCTCGTGGGCCAGCGCTTCCGATTCGGTGATGAAGCCGTCGCCACTGTCGTCGAGCGAGACCGCCGGAGGCAGCTCGTCGGCATTGATCGACATCGCGATCGACACCTCTTTCGCCGAGAGCTCGATGCGGGAGTAGGAGACGCCGAAATCGTGCGCCCGGGCCATCGGCGCGGCGATCGCCGCCAAGAGAAGCCAGAGCGTGCCGAAGCGATAAACCAAACTAGATGATCTCGCGCATCAGCTCAGCCGAGGGCGCCGGAATCACGACGCGGCTCACCAAGATCCCCTCCTCGGCGGCAACGGCGGCACCCACCGCGACCGCGGCCTCTGCGGCGGCCACCTCTCCCGAAAGCAGCACAAAGCCCTTTCCACCCACGGCCATGGCGAGGTGAACGCGCAGAAGCCGTACATCGGCCGCCTTCGCCGCCGCGTCGGCCACTTCGACGATGCTCGCCGCCGAGAAGGTCTCGATGATTCCGAGCGCCCTCAGCTCCGCAGCATCGAACTCCGCCGCCATCGAGATCGCCGGGAAGACATCGGCATGAACCCGCGGAATGATCCGCTGCTCGATCAGCGCTCCCTCGGCCTCGGTGGCGCCCGCCTCGACACTTGCCGTGACCGCCGCCACATCACCGCCTACCACGACGAGGTACTTGCCCGAGCAGATCGTCCGCGCCACCAGGAGCTCGACGGCCGCGGCCTTCAGCATCGCGTCTTCGGCAAGAAAACCGATGCCGATGCTCGTCGTCTCGAGAAGCCCAATCGCGTTCAGAGTTGCACTTGGAGACACTCAGCATCCCCTTCCATCGATCACGATGCGGTCGTTCATCACCTTGACGACGCCGTCGATACTCGCGTGGATATTGGCGCCGAGCTTGCCCGCGGGAGGCGACGCAATAAGGTCGCCTTCACGAACCGAATCGCCGTCCCGAGCGATCGGCTCGCAAGGCGCGCCGATGTGTTGCGAAAGGAGCAGCACGACCAAATCGACCGCCAGCGCCTCGGCGCGCAGGGGGCCTTCATTCCGAAACCGGTTCAGGCCGAGCTTGTTCATCAGGCGCGTCATCGGCACCCGACGACCGTCGATCACGGGGTGGGCCCGCACATCTTCGGGCGCGCCGCTCCAGGCGAGCCCCTTCTCGCGCGCAGCCGGCTTCTGGCTTGCGCAGACATCGCGCGGATCGAGATCTTCCGGGCAGGAGTAGAGGCTGCAAAGATTGCATTCGCAGCAGTAGAGGCTGCCCGCGATCCATGCATCCTTATCCGGAGCGAACCCCAACGCCCGCATCGCCTTATGGGGCTCGATCGGATGGCCGAGCAGATATCGTGGGCAGAGCTCGGTGCAGAAGCTGCATTGGTCACAGGCCGATCGCCCGATCCGATCGACCGCCGCCGCCGATCGGCTGTAGCGCGCGACGAGTGGATGCGCGCCGGGCAGCACGATCAATCCCCCGGTCGTCTTCGTCACCGGCTCGTCGAGGCTCGAGGGCACGCGCCCCATCATGACCCCGTTGAGCAGGAAAGCACATTCCTCCTCGCTCGCCCCCCCCGCGGCGTCGAGCAGCGCCGAGAGCGGTGCGCCCACCGGCACGCAAAGTGTGACCGGCTCCTCGACTGCCCCCGCGACCGTCAGAAACTTCCGCGTCACCGGCCTCGCGAAACCGATATTCGCCAACGTCTCCACATTGGCGACCACCGCCCCGACATCGAGAGGAAGGCCCCCCGGGGGAATGATCCGCCCCAGTGTGTCGTACACCAACACGAACTCGTCCCCCGCCGGATAGCTGTCGCGCAGCGGGCAAATCTCGACCCCGGAGGGCAGCAGCGGCGCCAGCGCCTCGATGACGTGCTCGTACTTCTCCTTGATACCGACAATCGCACGGCCGGCCCCCACGCATCTCATTCCGACCTTGAGACCGGCCAGCACCGCCTCGGCGTGGTGGAGAAGAAGCTCCTTATCCTTGTGCAGCAACGGCTCGCACTCCGCCGCATTGACCAGGAAGGTGTCGGCATTCGCCTCGAGCTTCCGGGCCGTGGGGAATCCGGCGCCACCCGCGCCGACGACTCCGTGCTGCGCCACGTGTTCGATCATCGTTCGATTCGCCATTCGCAAAAGAGGACGCCGACAATAGCATCTGAGCTTTCGGCACAGACATGAGTTCCCCCCCCGGGGCTCCAATGACCGTCGCAGGCGGCCTGAAGGGCGTGGCGCCAGGACGGCGTGAGGGCGAAATGGGTGTTCATGCGGCGCTCTTCCAGCGTCGGCCTCGCAGAGAGCGGGGCAAGGCGCGAGCGGGCGGCTTCGGGTGGCGATGCAGGGACCTTCCCCCGACCATGATGGTCTCTTGAATGTCGCTCACACAGCCTCAGGATGAATCCAAGGGTCGAGCCGTAGCCACACGTGGCCAGAACCTCTGGACTTGGCAAAGCCATCCACGATGTTCGGAACCGCTTTGCCCTGCCGAGCAAACGAGAGACGAAGGACGCGTACCTCACTGTGGCCACGCCCCGCTGCGCAAGATGTCCAACGACAGCACGTTCTGCGTGCTACCGGTATCCGTTGACCTGCCCTAGGCCGCGTACCAGAATTGTACGGATAGTCCTCGTACTACGAACCTGGAGGGTGAGATGTTCGAATTCATGAGGGTTCCCGCCAAGGCGAGCCTGCTCGCAGTGACAAGTACAGCAGCAGCCACCGCAGCCACGATTCACGTGCCGGGTGAGCATGGGAGTATCCAAGAGGGTATCGACGCCGCGACTGACGGAGATGAAGTCGTGGTTGCCGTGGGCAGGTATTACGAGTCGTGGATTCGCTTCAGAGGAAAAGCGATTAGTGTGCGCGGATCATCGGGGCCTTTTGACAAAGCCGTTGTCCACGCCCAGCACCAAGGGCCAGTCTTTGTGTTCACGGAGAACGAGGGGCGGGAAAGCCGCTTGAGTGGGTTCCAGCTGACAGCGGGGGAATCGGTCTGCGGTGGCGGATTGCGTTGTGAGAACGCGTCGCCGACTATTGAGAACTGCTTGATCTACGATAATCGAGCATTGGGCTGGGACGATGCTCATGGCGGCGGTGCACATATCCATGGGGGCTCACCAGTCTTCCTCGACTGTACCTTCGCGGACAACATGGCGGAATTCAACGGCGGTGCGATCTTCGCTCTTGTTGCCGAGGTCACTCTGATCGAGAGCTCTTTTACAGACAACACCGCCGTGAAGGGCAGCGCGATCTTCGCCAGCACGGCCTCAGTCCGAATTGCGGAAAGCGATGTTCGCAATGGCCGGGGCGGAGCGTTCTATCTGCAACGCTCTGATTTGCTCGGGCGGGATCTGGAATTCGCTTACAACACCTCCGAACAGATCGGCAGGAACTACGCCGCTGGCATTTACGCTTGGGAGTCGGAGGTCTCGCTGTTGGACTCAGTCTTCAGAGAGAATGTGGGAGCATCGAGTGGAGCCGTTGAAATCGTAGACAACTCGACGGGCATCTTCCGCGGATGCGAGTTCGAGAGCAATTGGGGTATCGAGGCGGGCGGGCTCGAGGTCCGGAATGCCGCCGGCTGGGTCACGAATTGCATTTTTACTGCCAATACATCAGAGCGCGCCGGTGCGGTTCTAATGGGGGGCGGGGGTACCTTGGATGCTGTAGCGACGGCATTTAGGGGCGGCTTCGGGCGTGCGTGCGGTGCAATCGCTACGGAATCGGAAGCTCGACTCGGGCTTCGCGGATGTCTCCTAGTCGAGAACATTGGCCTCGAAGCGAGCGCCATCCATTCGCTGGAGAGCAGCGCAACCCTGGTCAACTGCACGGTCGTCGAGGGCCTCTCACCTTCTGGACCTGCCGTGCTGGCAGCAAGGGATGCGATGCTGAATATAGAGAGCTCTATCCTGTGGGCCAACGACCCCGTCCAGATCGGGGCCGATCCGTCCGCGTCGGTCGAGGTCGACTGGTCGGATGTGGAAGGGGGATTCGCTGGCGAGGGCAATATCGATGCCGACCCGCTCTTCCACTCTGGGCTCCATGTCGACTACCTCCTCCGGCCGCTCTCGCCCTGCGTCGACGCCGGGGATCCGGAGGTCGAGGATCATGTTTCGGATTGGCACCCACGCTGGCCGAACTGGTACCCGAACGGAGCGCGCTCGGACATGGGGGCCTATGGTGGCACTGACAACTGGCGTTGGATTCCAACCGGCTCGTGATTTGACACAGTTCGTTCCCAGTAGTATTAGGTCAAGATCAAGACTGGTTACGAAACGCCCTGCAACTTGCCAATGGAGCCGTTCACTCGATGTGCTGGCTCGTGCCCTAGAATTGCACGGCGCACCGACCCTGGGCGTAGACCGGGGGCTTCGTTTCATCCCGCCGCCAACATCCTAAGCCTGATCGAATGCCCTACCGCAATCCAATTGCGCCATTGTGCGAGCGGCCCATCCGCAACCCAGCAATCAGGCTACTCATAATCACCTCGCCTTCCCTCGCAAAAATGTAGCTCCATGGAGGATGAAGAAGCCGAACAACGGGCTGCAGAAGGGCGAGGGCGGCGAGTCCGAGCTTCGATTGCTCCCGAGGATTCTCGAATGCCCCCTCCCCGCTCCTGAGCGTTCAACCTATGCTCACCCTCGCCGCTGAACCCGGACGTTATCCCAATGATGGGAAGTTGCGTGCTGGAGCAACGGTGTCGTTGGAAACCTAGGCAGTCCAAGTGCGGAGTCCCCGGCCGGTGTCGAAGGCGCGCGCCGGTGAGCAGCCGACGCCATCCAAGGCGAGGATGGCGGGTTCGCAGGCTGGGAATCGGCTAATCCATGCTCGCGCCACAGGATACGCGGCTGGCTCCCCCGGTCCAGCTTTGGTATGATCTAGCCCATGAGTGAGCAACTTGAATTCCTGAGACTTCTCGCGGAGCGACTCGAATCCCTGAATGTGCCCTACATGCTCACTGGCTCTTTGGCAATGGCACTCTATGCGACCCCTCGGATGACGCGCGACATAGATATTGTCATCGATATGCAGGGTCCTCAAGTGGATGAACTGATCGCGGAATTCGAAGGAGATTGCTACATCAGCGCTGAAGCCGTGCAGGAAGCGGTACGCCGAAGGGGTATGTTCAACGTCATACATAACGAGTTGCTCACAAAGGGTGATTTCGTGGTCAAGAAGACTGGCGTATTCTGGGAAGGTGAATTCGCCCGTCGTCGAAGGGTGGAGATAGAAGACTTCCATGTTTTTGTCGTTGCGCCCGAGGACCTAATCTTGAACAAACTGCTCTGGGCAAAGGCAGCGGACTCGAGCCTGCAATTGCGAGATGTGAAACAGATTGTCCACGACATGAATGATCTCGACATGGAGTACATCAGGCAATGGGCAGGTCGACTGTCTGTAGAGAAGCAGTTGGAGGACGCCCTGTCATGATGACGGACACAGGCCCACTTGCTGCCCATCGATACCAGTCGGCCCTGATGGCACTGAGTCCGCAACGGCGACTCGTAATGAGCACAGACATGTACTCTACGGCGCTGAAGCTCGTAAGGGCCGGAATCTCCGCATCTCAAGGCGGAACCTTGTCATCGGAAGAGCTGCGAAGGGAAGTGTTCTTTCGCATGTTTCGATCGGATTTCCATCCG
>NYZA01000067.1 GCA_002686955.1 Gemmatimonadota bacterium | reverse complement strand
CGAGAAGGTGTCGATCGAGGCGCTCGACCCCGCCGGCGCTGGTCTGGCCCGGAGCTCCCTGGGCGAGACCCGGGTGATCGGCGGGCTGCCCGGCGACGTGGTCTCGGCCCTCTTCGTGTCAACCCCCGGTCGCCCACCAAGGGCGATCGCCGAGCGCATCCTCTCCCCTTCCGCGGACCGCCGCGACCCACCCTGCCCGATCGTCGGCGAATGCGGCGCCTGCCCCTGGATGGCGCTCTCCGACGCCGCCCAGAGCGAATGGAAGACCGAGATCGCCGCTCGCGCCCTCGATGGGATCGCTCGAGTGCGGCCGATCCACACTTCGCCCCATCTCGTGCAGTATCGGAATCGCACCGTGCTCCCGGTCGAGCGCCACCGAGGGCGGATCCGCATCGGCTACTACCGCCCCCGAACACACGAGGTCGTCGACGTCGCCTGGTGTTCGGTTCTCGCGGCACCGCTCCAGCGCGCATTCGAAGCGGTGCGCCAAGCCATCGAGATCGCGCGACCGTCCGCTTACGATGAACGATGGCGGCACGGAGTACTTCGCCGAGTGGCGTTGCGGGCAGGTGTGCGGACGGACGATCTATTAGTGACGCTCGTTTCTCCCAAAGAAGGGGCGGAGGAGCTGGGACGTCTTGTCGATTCCTTGAAAGAGTTGCTTGACACCGACGCATCGATCGCGGTCAACATCCAGCCTTCGGCGGGAAATGCCGTCTTTGGATCCAAGACGCGTGTGGTTTCGGGTCGCGGCTTCGTTCGCGAGCGGATTCGCGGCCGATCGGTTCATCTCGCCGCCACCACCTTCTTCCAACTGAACACCGATGTGGCCGAAACACTTTTCGAACGCGTTCTGGAGCTGGCCGGCGACCTCCAGGGTGCCCGCGCCGCCGATCTCTACGCGGGCATCGGTCTTGTCGGACTCGATCTCGCGGATGCGGGCGCCGACGAAGTGACGATCGTGGAGCGTGCGGAGGCATCGCTCGAAGAGGCCCGGCGCTTGGCGGACGGAAACACCAAGATTCGTATCCTGGAGGGCGATGCCGCGACAGTATTGCCTACCGTCGGTCCACTCGATATCGCGATCACCGACCCGCCTCGGAGAGGGCTCGGTGACGACGGGGTTGAGGCGATTCTTGCCAATCCACCCGCGAGAATCGTGCATATCGCCTGCGACATCTCCGCCATGGCGCGGGATCTGCTCGCTCTGACCGCGGGGCCCTATCGCGTCGAAGGAGACGTGGAGCTCTTCGATATGTTGCCGCAAACCGCGCATCTGGAGGCGGTGGCGGTTTTGGTCAGGGAGTAACCCTCGTTGCGGCGCGGCGAGCGATATACAGACCCCGCCCTTCCATCAATCCCTCCTCTTCGAATCTGGCGTGGAAGCCCGTCTCCTCGAGTATCGCCAGCATCGATTCGATCGGCGTGAAGCGCATTTCGTGCCGCTCAGCGAGGTGGCGAATAGGCTGATCGCGGGCGGCGACCAGCCAGTTCATCTCCATCACGGCGCGGTCACCATCGATCTCCGCCACCACGGCGCGGCAGAGCTTCAGGTTTTCGTCCGCATAGGTGTGCATGCTGGGTCGTCCCGGCTCGTAGTGCTCGCGCAAGATCCACGGCTCCACCACGAGGAGCCCGCCGGGTCGAAGTGCTCGGGCGAAACAAGCGGCGGCTTCGCTGAGCTCTTTGTCGCTTCTCAGGTAGCCGATCGACGAAAAGAGGCAGAGAAGCGCGTCGACCGGGCTATCCAGGGCAAAGCGTCGCATATCGGCCGCGAAGAGGGGCACACTGGGAACACGTCGACGCGCCAGCTCGAGCATCGGTTCGTGGATGTCGAAGCCGCTCATCTCATATCGATCTTGCAGCTGCTCGAGAAAGAGGCCCGTGCCGCAGGCCGCCTCGAGCACGGCGGAACCTTCTTCGATCCCTTCGTGGGTGAGAAGCGCGCGGAGTTTGCGCGACTCGCCCTCGTAGTCTTTCCAGTGGTAGATGCGGTCGTAGAGCTCGGCGTGGGTGCGGTAGATCATTGAAAGCTCCTCCGATCCTATACGCGCCTACGTCGCGCGAATCGTCTAATCGAATCTCCAATTCCGCGCGAGCCACGTCGCCTCCGGCCGCGCCCCGCGTTTCGACGCATCGATTCCGAAGCGTTATGACGCTTTTCGAACTCTCTGATTGCGGCGCCGAGAGAGCCCTTCGCCCCGATCGCCTCCCAGAACGCGGGGAAATCGCTCGCGACATTCTCCAGGTCGACCTCCATCTTCCGTGTCTTATCCTTGAGGAAGAGCTCTATGTTGCTGTTTACGGTGCGACAGTAATCCAAGGCGACATTCATGCGATCACTTTCCTCCGGCAGCTTTCTCAAAATGCCGTCGCCTCTGTATGCCTTGATTATCCCGCGCGAATAGCGCCGGGAAAAACTGCGTGCTACATCGCGCTCGTCTCGTTTCAAGTGTACGTAGAATGCATCATCGCCGTAGCTTGTCTCGAGTCTGCCCAGGAGCCAAGAGAGGCGGTTGTCGGCCTCGATGTGGTTCTCGGGATAATCGAGTCGATCCGCGCCGAGCAGACCGGTTCTCGATTCGTGCCCGCAGCTGTAGTTGGTCACGTGGCGGCAAGCCTCGATGAATGTGGTCGAGCCGCATCTGCCTGTGTTTAGTATGAAGACGTTCAAGGTGCCCGCGCTCTTCGTTTTCGTGCCGCCCCGTCGTCCTGGATGATCGGCTCCAGTCGGCCGGCTCGAAAGGGTTCGCGCAAGAATAACTCCAGACGCGCCGAACCCAAGGCTCTTGGTGTTCTTGCCCCACACTCTCCATCCGCGATCCACACGAACCGGGAAGAAAAATCAACGGGGGGAGACCGTGCACTGGAGGACGGATCCCCGCGACTCGTCGCCAGGCACGCCCCGCGGCTCCGCGCCATCCGAACCGGCCTCAGCGAACGACCGACAATCGAGAGGGTCCAGGCGCGCATCAGGTTGCTCATCGGCACCGCTGACCTCGCCGACCTCGGGCGCGCTGAATGGTGCCGGCTCCAGGTGCGCCGCCCGCCAGGCCGGTGTTTCCGGTGCCTGACGCACCGGCCCTATCGCGGCCCCGGCTCGACCGCAGTCGCCCTGCTCTCGTCCACGAGCCAGCCGAAGCCGTAATCACCGCCGATGAGCACGTGGCCTTGCTTCGCCGCGAGTGCCCAGGTTTGGGCGAAGAGCTGATGTCGCGCCACCTCGCGCAGAGCGCCGCCGGCGTCGATTTGCAAGACGTGAAGGGAGGGAAGTGCATCACCGAGCATCTTCGGCGCTGTGTAGGGCCAGTCGCCGACAACGGTGAGCCCCAGGAACGGACTCTCCGTTGCTTCGAAGAGCATCTGGTGCGCGACGCGCGGAGCTTCCGGAACCGAAAAATCGATCGACCAGAGCTCGTCACCGCCCTTCGCGAACGCGAAGACGAATGACCCCTTCGCCGCGCATCCACCCCATATCTCCACGCTGTCGATCATGCTCTCATAAACGACCTCGGGCTGGGCTGGTGCGCTCATGTCCACGACGCGGACGAGGTAGTCCATGGCAACGACGAGCTTGCGATCCCCAGCTTCGACGTATGCGTGGCAAGGGCTGCCGACGAAGCCGGTGAAGGGCTGGAAGCCCAAAGGGATCGGCTTGGCTGGATCGGTGATATCGAAAGACTGAACTCCAATGCCCGCGGCGTAGAGCTTCGAGTCCCCGACCAGGAGATCCACCAGAGCGGGCTCTGCCGATACAGTGTTTTCGAGAGTCGGATTCCTTCAATCCTCCACGTTCCAAACATCGATCCACCCTGGCCCTGTGCCGCAGGGCTTCACGTATGCGATTCTGTCGCTTTCATGCGCGACGACATCGCAGCTGCTCGGGCCACCGGGGCTCGCGACGGACCATCGCGGGTGATCCAAGGTGGTCGCATCCACGACCGCGAATGATGCCGTCGTATCGCTATCGACGAGATAGACGCGATTCGCGGTTCCAAAGGCGCGGTAGGGCGTGAAGCTCTCCCGCTCCGGCTCGCGCCACTGCAATACAGGCGCCGTGGGTAGCGACACATCGATGGTGTAGGCCCCTCCTCTCCAGCCGCGACCAGGATCGCATCGCGCGCGGGATCGAAGGCGGCGTCGAGGGCGGATCCGGGGATGTCGATCGTCGCCAGGGTCGCGAGAGTTGGGCGATCCCGCCAATCCAGCACGTGTAGAGAGTCACCGAGCGCGAAGACGACATTCGGCCCCGGCTCGAGCTGAGTAGCGGCCGTTGCTTCGGTTGCCAGCAAAACCGGCGCGCTCGGGAGAGTGATATCGAAAAGGGAGAGCGAATCGCCGCTGATCGTCGCCACGCAGGGAGGGATGTACGCCAGATCCTGAACCGGTTCTTCGAAATCGACGCTGCCGATAACGGCGATCGAGTCCTGGAATGTGGGATCGATGATGGAAACCGGTAGGCTGAGGACGAAGAGTAGACCGCCGCTTTCCTGGAGCTTTCCGCGTATGTCCGTTGAGCCGGATCCGGTCGGGTGCAATGGATCGCCAATGTCGAATCGATATACGAAGTCGTTCTCCCCGATCGCCGCCCCAGAGACCCAGAGACTCTGGTTAGTAACGACCATTGAGTGCACGGAGTAGAAGTCCACCGGCAATGCACCCACCGCCCGGGGCAACCCGGGCTTGCACGACCAATCCAAGATGCCGACGACTGGACGGCCCAGATGCACCGATATCGACCGCACGTACACAACATCTCCAGCGGCTGCGGCAGCGGGGTTCTGGTTGCGCACTCATGGCTTGTACACCTTGAAAAGGCGGGTCTCCCATGGCTGGATCTTCGTTGCGAAGTAGTACCAGCACTCATAATAAAAGTAAAGATCGGCGCCGACCTCGGTCGAGAAATCCGCCGTCACTTCGAACGACTCCACCTGCGGGCCTCCCTGTGATTGCTCGTTCGCGCTCGCTGAAAGCGAGCCTATGATCCTCGCCGCCGGGGCACGGAGCGCCCGTCCCCCAGTCAGTAGCGCCTGCATGGCCACCCACGATCGGAATCCTCGCGCGCGATCCCGCTAAGGCGCATCTGCTTCGTGCAAATAGCGTATGCGCCCGATCACCACCCTGTCAACCGCCAAAACCACCCCAGATCGAGACTTCGGAACACGAGGAGCCACGGGGCGGGTCTGGAATCGAATCACGGCGACCAGCATCGCAGTATTCAGTCATCCCACCCCCTCTTCTTCTTCAAACCTCCACCCGCCGTCCGCCATGAAAACGCCCGAGATGCAGCTTCCTCGCCACATCATCGACGAGGCTGTACAGACATGGGATGACGATCAGGGTCAAAACCGTCGCGACCGTCAGGCCCCAGACAATCGTGCGTGCCAGCGGTCCCCAGACCGGCGAATGGCCGCCTATTCCCAGCATCATCGGTGTGAGGCCGAATACTGTCGTCACTGTGGTCAGACATATCGGGCGCAGGCGCGTGCGACCGGCATCGAGAACCGCTTCGCGAAGCGCCATTCCCTTTTCTCGCGCCATATTTATGAACTCGATCAATACCAGAGAGTCGTTTACGACCACACCCGCCAGAGCGACGAAACCGTAGAGTGTCGTAATCGTCAAGGCATCGCCGCTCACGGTCAGGCTTAGCGCCGCTCCGGCGAGGCCGATCGGGATCGTATAGAGGATGATCAGAGGCTGGATGAACGACCGGAATTGCGCCCCCAGGATCATATAGATGAGCAAAAGACCGAGCAGGCCGAGCCGCCCGATCCCGCTGAGTGCTTTCTCGAACTCCTTCATTTCCCCGCCGAAATCGATGCGGTAGCCGGGGAAGCTCGCCGAGAGCTCTTCGAAGCGTCTCTCCACCCACCGCGAGACATCGCCCCCCGACATGCCCCCCTCGGCGAGATTGCCCGTGATCGTCACCGCGCGTTCGCCGTCGAATCGAGGAACCGTGCTCAGCCCTTCCGCAACCCTCACGTCCGCTATGTCGCTCAGTGCCACTTCTCCGCCCATTCTGGCCGGCACCCGCAGCGACAAGATATCGGTCACGTCGCGACGGAATTTCTCATCCAAGCGAACCACCACGTCGATCTTCTCGTCGCCGTCGAGGTAGCTGGTCGCGGTCTCGCCGTCGAGAGCCGTGCGAACAAAGGTAGCGAGACCGGCGTTGTCGAGGGCAACCATTCCGGCGACATCGGGGCGCAGGCGGATCTCGAGCACCTGCTTGCCCGGTTTCAGATTGTGGTCCACGTCGACTACGCCCGGCAACGCGCCCAACTCCTCCTGAAAACGAGTGGCCAGGACTTCGAGGTCTTCGAGATAAGGGCCCTTGATCTTGAATTCGATCGGCGCACCCGCGGGCGGGCCATCGGTCACCTCCCAGATCTTCACCGCCTGAAGGCCGCTCACCGAGGCGATCTCGGCGCGAATTGAATCGGTGATCTGACGCGTCGTTCGAGCGCGTTCCTTGCGCGGAATCAGATCTACGAACACTTCGCCGACCGCGGGCTTCCAGATCCAGTCGGTTTCGGTGCGCACCAGTCCGGCGGTGGTGAGAACGGCGTTCCGTTCTTCGGGGGGGACCGATTCGAGAACGATCTCCTCGAAGCGACGCATTTTCCTGTCCATCGCTTCGAGCGTGGTTCCCTCGGGAGCCCAAACCTGAACGAAGAACTGACCGCGTTCCTCGCCCGCGAAGAGATCTGCATCGGCCAGCTTCATGCCGATGACGAGGATCGAGAGCACCGGCAGAATCGTCGCGAAGGCACCGACGATGATTCGATGATCGAAACTGAGCGCGAGTGCCCGCGTGTAGGCTGGACGGATGCGGTCGAGCAGTCGGCTGCCAAGGGGTGGACGGTCATCGGTGGCAACCGATCGCCCCCAGTCGGCAACATGCGCGGGCAAGACGATCAACGCCTCGAATAGAGAGACGGCGAGCGCGACGGAAACCACCAAGGGCACGACCTTAAGAAACTCTCCGATGATCCCGGGGAGCAACATCAATGGCAAGAAGCCGGCGATCGTCGTAGCGGAAGAGCTGACCACCGGCATCGCCACTTCCGACATGCCTTTGATCACCGCCCGCCGCGGCGGGCTGCCGTGCTGAACATGACGGAAGACGTTCTCGATGATTACTATGGCGTCATCGACGATCATGCCGAGCACCAACACGAGTCCGAAGAGGGAGTTGCCGTTCAGGGTCTCGCCTACAAGGTCGAGGAAAAGGAAGGTGCCCATGAAGCTGACGGCGATTCCTACGGCGGCGAAGAGGGCGTTTCTCGACTCCAAGAACAGGAGCAAGGTGATGATGACGAGGATGAGACCGAAGCCGGCGTTCCGGTAGAGGGTGCGAAGAATGTCGCGGATACCCAGGGTCGAGTCGCCGCTCAGCCGCACTTCGACATCGGCCGGCAGACGCTCTTCGACGCGCTCCGACACTTTTCGCACCCGGTCGAGAAGATCGAGAGTGTTGGCCGACGCTCTGCGCGTCACGAAGAGGGCGAAGGCCGGCGTTCCGTCGACTCTGGAATGGGTGATGGCAGCTTCGAATCCCGCGCGCACGTCGGCGACGTCGCGAATTCGCAGATGACCTCCGGTAGCCGACGGCCGCAGAATGATCTCTTCGAGCTCTGCGGCCGAATCGACCTCGCCTTTGGTTTTGACCATGAACTCGACGTCACCCACGGGGTAGTTGCCCGCGGGCAGATCGAGATTGTGAGCGCGGAGTGCATCGACCACGGCCGTAAGAGGAAGGCCGGTCGCTCGCAGGGCGGCGGCGTCTACGTCGACAAAAACTTGGCGATCGCGGGTTCCGATCAGCGATGCGTCGGAGATTCCATCGACATCGAGGACTTCTTCGCGAAGATCGTCGACCCAGCGCTTGAGCTGCGCCTCGGGGTAATCCCCCGCCAGCGTGATATGTACGAGCGGCTCGAATGTGGAGGTATCGAGATCGAAATAGTCGATCGCTTCGACGCCCTCCGGCAGCTGATCACGGATCGAATCGATCTCCCGTTGCACGTCTTGCAAGCGACGTTTGTAATCGTCGCGAGACATCGTTTCGAATCGAAGCGAAACCTGACCGGCGTTTTCCGTCGCCAGCGAGGTGATCGTGCTGATCCCTTCGATCCCCTCGATCGCCTCTTCGATCTCGCGAATGACCTTGCGCTCGATCTCTTCCGGTGTGGCGCCCGGATAGAGCGCGAATATGTAGACCCAATTGAAGCTGATGTTCGGGTAGGCCTCGCGGGGCATGCGGATGAAAGCAAGCGCCCCCATGATCAATACGATCAGGGCCAACATATTCGTGAGAACGGTGTTTTCTATCACGCGACGGAAAAAACCCATTCCTATCGTTCCGCCCGCACTTCGACCGCTTCACCATCCGCGAGTCGCTCGTGGCCGACCACGATGAGTCGGTCATCGACTTCGACCCCTTCGAGGACCCGCACCCGATCGTCGATCCGCTCCCCAAGCGAGAGTAAACGCCGCCGCGCGCTCCCATCCCGCTCCAAAAAGGCGAGATCGCTGCCGCGCCGAACGACGACCGCCGACTGCGGGATCATCACGACCTCCGCGAGGCGCTCGCGCACAAGCTCGACCTGAACCGCCATTCCAATGCGGGGAGCGGTCGCGTCGGGGAGAGCGATCTCGACCCGGTAGGTGCGGGTTGCGGGGTCGGGGGCGGTGGCGAGAGAGCTGACGATGCCGGTCCAACGGCGCTCCGAGAGATCGACGAGCGAAACTCGTGCGCTGTCTCCGACCTCGATGGCAACGATTTCGGCCGCGGGAAGGCCGATGACGGTGCGAGGAGTGTCGCTGGAGAGTAGGCGGGCGACCGGCTGGCCCGGAGCGATGCCGGCGCCGATGTCAGCGACAATCGCGGCCACGGATCCATCCCAAGGGGCGATGACGACCGTCTCACGCAACACGCGTTCCGCCGCGCGCAGGCTCGCGGCCGCATCGCGCAGACCGGCAAGCGCCGTGCGCTGCGCCAGCTCGGCCCCATCCCGCTCCGAATCGGTGAGATCTCCGGCGGCGTGCAGCTCCCGCACCCGCGTCCATTCGCGCTCCGCATGCTCCGCCGCCGCCAGCGCCGCCTCGTGCCCCGCCTCCGCCCTCGAAAGGCCGATCTCCGCCGGCTCTCGATCGAAGCGCACGATCGGCTCACCCGCGGCGACCCCCGCACCTTCATCGGGCAACCGCCACACGATCCGTCCCCCGACTTCGGAAGAAAGCCAAACGTCGCGGTCGGCTTCGACGGTGCCCGTCGCGCGGATCAGGGCATCGGCGGAGCGGGGAACGACGCGCTCGACCTCGACCGAAGTCGGCGCCGGTAGTGACTGGCCACCCTTCTCGCCGGGGGAAGCGGCGCCGGTGTCGCCACCGCAGCTCGCGAGAATTGATGCCAACACAATAACGATCCAAGAGCGCTGCTTCATCGTGCATCCTCGAGGAGATCGGTCCGCGCGTCGCCCGTGGGTGTCAACGCGGAGAAGCCCAGCAGGAATCCGAGACCGGCGGCCTCGATGTAGTAGGCGGTTCGCGCCGAGATCTCGCCAAGCTCGGTCTCGAGAAGTGCAACGCGCGCGTCTTCGAGCTCGAGGCGTGACACGCCCCCCCGGGCGCTTCCCCGCTCCGCGGCCACGAGACTCATGCGTGCCGCCTCGCACCCCTTGCGCGCATGGGCGCGCCGAACCGCGGCGGCCCGGAGCCGGGCGCTTCGGCTCAGCAGCTCTTCGCGGGTCGAGCGGCGCGCCTGCTCCACGCGATACCCCTCGGCCGCCACGCGGGCGCGGGCCTCGGCGCGGTCGAAGTAGCCGGTGGCGAGCGGCAGCAGAGGAAGCGACAAAATTGCCGATGCATTCCATTCGCGGTAGCCGTCGAGCGCGACAGTCTCGTTCGACTGCCAACCGTAGCTCGCGCCGAGAGCGAACGAAGGTAAGAGAGGCGCCGTGGCGACACCGACGACCCCGGCGGCGACGCGGCGAGCGGCCTCGGCGGCGCGAACGGAAGGAGCATCGCTTCGGAGCGCAGCACTCCATCGCCGCAGAGCGTCGCCGGTGGTGTCGGCGAGCACCGCCTCGATCTCGGCCAGCTCCGGCAGATCCCGACTCTCGACCAGAGACTCGAGCGATTCCTCGGCACCGAGCGGGCGCCCGAGCAGCCGCTCCAACGACGCCCGTGCCGCCGTCAGCCCCGCCCGCGCCTCGGCCAGATCGGCACGGGCCGCCTCGGCGCCGACCTCCCAGCGCAACACATCGAGCTCGGTCGCCCTCCCGGCCCGCCTACGCTCCCGGGCGGCGCTCAGATAGGCATCGACCCGCTCCGCGTTGGCCCGCAACACTTCGATCGTCTGCGTCGCCCGCAGAGCCGAGAAAAATGTGGTGCGGGTCTCCAGCTCCGCCCGGCGCGCCTCCAGCCGCTTCGCCTCGGCGGCGAGATCCCGCGCCCCCCCCGCCATCCGGATCGCCCCCAGGCGCGCCCCGCCGGTGATCACCGGCCACGTGAGCTCCAGCTCGGTCCGATGGCTATCCCGAAACACCCGCAGCTCTTCGTAGTCGAGCGTTCCGCCCGGCGGATCGGTGGGCGGCGGAAGTGAATCGCCGGGCATCGGAGTCGAGGGGATGAAATCGAGAAAGGCGTTGGCGCGATCGACTGTCTCCGCATCGAGTCGAGTGAATCGCTGCTGGAGCGTCAACTCCGGCAGCCAGGTGCTCCAAGCGCTCTTCAGTGCATCAGCCGCGGCATCCTCATCGGCCCGCGAGGCCGCCAGAGCCGGATCGGAACGGCGAGCTTCGCCGAGGGCATCGGCTAGGGTGAGAGCGGCGGCCTCGGGTGCAAGGAGCGCGCAGAGGACAAGGGCAGTCCGGCGGGCGATTCGGCGGAGCATCGCGAGACTCTACTTCGGTCGAGAGCCGCTCGGCCAGTACGGTTGAAGCCTCACCGATCCCATGAAGACCCCTTTGGGGGACGCACTGGGATCAGGTTCCGTGAGAGGAAGCCACGCATGCCCCGTGGTTGCACGAGCTTCACGCGCCTCGGCCTACGAAGCCCGCATCTCCTCCGGCAGCCCGCAAAACTCCTTCGCGAAGTAGCTCAGGATCAGGTCGGCACCGGCCCGCTTGATCGAGGTGAGCGATTCGACCATGACGCGCCTGCCGTCGACCCAGCCGGCCTTCGCGGCGGCCTTCACCATCGCGTACTCCCCGCTGACCTGGTAGGCGGCGATCGGCAAGTCGTCGTGGCGATCGCGGATCCGCCGCAACACGTCGAGATAAGGGAGCGCGGGCTTGACCATAATGATGTCGGCACCCTCCGCGATATCGAGCTCGACCTCCCGCATCGCCTCGCGGGCATTGGCCGGATCGATCTGGTAGGCGCGACGATCCCCAAACGAAGGCGCGGACTCGGCCGCGTCGCGGAAGGGGCCGTAGAAGGCCGATGCGTACTTTGCCGCGTAGCTCAGGATCGGAATCTCGTCAAAACTGTTCTCGTCGAGAGCGCGGCGGATTCGTGCCACGCGGCCGTCCATCATGTCGGATGGCGCGATAATGTCGGCTCCGGCGCCGGCCTGAGAGATCGCGGTGCGGGCGAGCAGCTCGAGTGTGGGATCGTTCAGCACGCGATCCCCCTCGACGACGCCGCAATGGCCGTGGTCGGTGTACTCGCAAAGGCATAGATCGGCGATCACGGTCAGCTCGGGCGCGAGCCCCTTGATGCGGCGGATCGCCTGCTGGACGATTCCGCGATCGGCGTAGGCGCCCGACCCGAGCGCGTCCTTCTCGGCGGGAATGCCGAAGAGAATCACGGCGGGAATTCCGGCGGCGACGACCGCCTCGATCTCTTCCGGGAGCCGGTCGACCGAGGAGCGAAAGACGCCCGGCATCGAGCGCACCTCTTCGCGAATCCCGCTCCCCTCGACGACGAAAAGCGGATCGATCAGATCTTGGGAAGCGACGTGCGTTTCACGAACCATGCGCCGGAGGCTCTTGCTCCGGCGGAGCCTGCGCGGGCGGTTGATGGGGAAAGGCATGGGAGGAGATTACTCCGACTGGAGACCCACACAAGCCTCGGGTTGCCCCGAACTTGGCTTCCACCAAGACCAGCGCGCCGCCCCGGCGCAACTCATGCGACCCAGGTTCCGTCGAGGAGGACTGGGCTATCCTCCCGCTCCCAACATCTTTGTCTCGTCAACACCGACCGGATTCGGCGTCATCACCCACGCCATCGTCGTCTTCGGCTATCTGTTCGCGCTCCTTGCTATCGGCGCGTGGAAGGTCCGGCGGGTCCGGACCCAGGCCGATTTCGCTCTCGCGGGCCGCGACCTGTCGCCGGTCGTTCTCTTCGGAACGTTGCTCGCCACGTGGATCGGCACCGACAGCATCTTCGGCAACGCCGAAAAAACGGTCGAGATCGGCGCCGCGGATCTCGATCGAAACGGCGATCTTGGTGGCCGCGCTCTTCGTGATCGCCTAATACCGCGTTGGCGGGAATGATCTCGGTCTCCCATGCCGACGTAGTCAGTGGTTTCTTGATGATGGTCGGGTTCGTCGTGAGCCTTGTCGATGCCGGCCTGAATGGTGGGAACATCGGCCGGCACATCGATTCGCCTCGCCTCGGCCGGAGATGCGTGCAAAGCGCAAAGGGAAACGCCAAATACGCAAGAGGTGCGAATTGAATCGGCTGCGCAATCATCGATCCGATCCCTCCGGCACTGGAAGAACGCGCTCCGCGATGAGCCACGGAACGCCCGGTGAGCCGTAGCGCAGAGGCATGATCTCCAGATCATTGCCGGCGGCGCTGACGACGATATTGTCGTTGATGAGTGCGATATCGCCGAAGGGGACTGTCCGAGCGGATGTGATCGGCGTGCCGATGGCGAGATCCGCCGGGGCTTCGGGGAGGAAGGCGTCGATCTGGTGACTCTCCCCCGGGTAGGAATATCCTTCGTCTTTGCCGCGCACACACAACACCTGCCCCAGGCCGAAGGGAAGCACGCGCGCCTCAGCGCCCGGGTAGCGCGTGGGATAATCTCCGTATCGTAGCTCGCTCACGGCGATGCTCCGGCCCGGGCCGACTATGCGACGAATAGCGATGCGACCGGGGCCGCGATGGTGCCTGCGCCCTTCGGCGATGTAGAGTAGAGAATCGGCAAACGCAAGGTCGTTTGCCAGATCGAGATCGATAGTCTCGACAAGTTCAGGTGTGGTCGGGTCGGTGATATCAACGGTGTAGAGCTTCCCGCGGACGTCTTGAAGTCCACCGTAGTAGTTCTTCCAGATATGACCGAGAATCCAGGCATGGCCGTCCCGGATTTCGAGGTCGGCGGCGTCGCCGCCTGAAGCCGACGTCGGCCCATCGTACACTTCGGACCATCGCGCGACGACTTGTGGTTCGGTGGGCTCCGATAGATCGATGGTCGTAAGGCGCTGGTACCACTCGTACGACCAGTCGAATTCAACTTGGCTGACCACCGCCGTCGACCCTTCGATCGCCGCCACCTGCCCGTCCTCTCCCTCCAGCGTCGCCAAATGCTGTATCGCTGAAGGGTCAGCTACATCGATCACGTGTAGATCGAAGCCCCCCGAGAAGATCCCAATACCGTCTTCTCGCACCGCAAGCGGCTTGCGAGCAGAGCAATAGAGGCTCCACGGCAAGTCGACCGTCAAAACGTCCAGGATCACAGGGTTTTCGGGATTGCGCAGATCGACCGTGGAGATATCGTAGGTGTCGTAGGAGTTGACCAGATCTTCCGGGGGCACATCGCCGGACCAACACCATCCCCCGTGCCCCACAACGGCCACAGTGTCGCCGAGAATGGCCATCGCGTAGATCCGGCTCCCCAATCCAAGCGTCGCCTTGACCAGTGGCGCGCCCTCCGGCTCGCCCACATCGAAGATGCGCAGCCGCTCTCGCCCCGCTTCCCCCGGGGCGTGGGTGTAGACCACAGCACACCCTCCATCGAGCGCGGCCACGCGGCTGTCCTCGGCATCGAGACCGATCGACGATGTCCAAGTATCGGTACCGGTCTTGAAGGAATGCAGAGAATGCGCGGGAGTGTCGTGCCGCGTGGAGCAGGTGCCCGCGAGCAGTGGTGCCCGCAGTCCAAATGTGCCCTTCTGCGCAAGAGTGGTGCTCTCGACGCGAGAGCCGACGTAGGCAGGTGCCGAAGGATCCTCGAGATCCACGATCTGGAGACAGGGTTGATCGTCGACCAAGAGGTAGGCCACGTCTGCTCGTCCCACGACGTCGTTCACCCGCTCCGCGCCTTGAAGAATCGCGTCGTAGCGCCCCACCCAATGAGGGTGCTCTCGCTCGCGTGCGTCGAAGACCAAGAAGCCGGTTTCGGTTCGTACCAACACAAGATCGCCGGCAACCGCCGGCTCTTCGACCTCTCCCGTGGCGGGCGCGACCGCCCAACCCAGCACATCGACACCGGCCGGACGCACCTCGACGATGGCTATTCCGTCCCGGCCAGTCCCCCCGAAGTCACGAACCGATACCGCCAGGACTGGAAACACGCCGCCAGCATCAAAGACCGCGACACCCCTGGGATCCCCGTCGATCTCGACCTCCGCGCGCACCGGAATCTCCCCCTCGACATCGACGTCGACATCCACCACCAACACACCGCCCGCGGCCGCGATGAAGGCCTGCCCACCCGCGACGGCCAACTCACCGCGCAGGTCGTGGAGTTCAACGGCGTTGGCGGCAGGGGGTGCGCACCCACAAGATAGAGAATCAGGGCGATCGCGCCCACGGTAGGTGTCCAGAACTCCGTCTTCAACATGGCTCTTCCCTCCCCGCCGGAAACGTCTACATCTCCCCCATCCGCCTCTCCAGCTCAGTCGAATCGATGATCACCAGCGGCCCCACGATCAGGGCGCCGGCCTCGCGCCTCACGAGCGGCGAGAGAATACCGTCGCGCACCAGCTCGGCAGCCAGCATCGGCAACCGGGCACGCGGGTGTCGCCACATCGTCCCCGTGTCGGTGCGTGGCTCCGACGACGAAGGGTCGCCCGCCTTGTAGTCCCATAGCTCCTGCATACGCAGAGCCGAGAGCTCCGCATCGTTGCGAACACCGCCGTCCCACCAATCGAGGTAATTGGCGTTCGACCAGGGCAAACGGAGCTTGAAGGGGAGATAGAGCGACCAGGCGAACATATCTTCGAGAGCGATCGCGGTATGAAGAAGCGACACCCCCAGCTCGATCTGCTCGGCGGCCACTTCGGTGTGGCCGAGATCGGCATAGATAAGCAGCAGATCGTCCACCGGCACCCACCAATTCGCATGTTCCAGGAACCACCACCGCTTTTCCACTTGCACGAACATATCGCAACCGACCTCGATGTCGGTCCGCCAGGCGCCATCGATCGGTTGGTCCTCATCGGTGGCGACCCTCAGAAATGCGGTGTCACCAAAATGCCAGGCATCGTCGGCCTCGCCGTGACAGGTGAGCCCGGCGATGAAGGTAAAGAGCTTCTCCGCATGTTCCGACCACGGCTCGGGATAATGGTCGATCAAGTGATCCATAGCGGCGTACTGGAAGGGGGGCCAGTGCGCCTCTTCGCCGAAGTCTCCCGCACCCGGGACGGCGTAACCCCAATCGGGAAAGTACGAGGCGTGGCGGTAGATCTTGGGATAATCCCGGCGGATCAGGCGGTGGAGATCGGGGTAGGAGGCTCGATCGACATACGACCGTGAGCGGTCGGCGATCTGAAAGTGTGTGCTTCCACCCGCCCCAAAAGTGGGAGTCGTGCTCAGAAAGAGCAGCGGGATGATTGCGGTGGCGTGGGGTGCCATGGGCACGAGTCTAACCCGGATTTCTCACCAACTTTCGTCGCGAGGGGGCGCAGATTCGTGCCCTGGCGGTGCTTCGCACCGTTTCGCGCGGAGGCGTGCT
>NYZA01000066.1 GCA_002686955.1 Gemmatimonadota bacterium | reverse complement strand
CTCCGCGCGAAACGGTGCGAAGCACCGCCAGGGCACGAATCTGAGCCGCCTCGCGACGAAAGTTGGTGAGAAATGCGGGCTAGTAGGTAGGCGGATCGACGATCTCACCATCGATGGGCAGGGGGAGCTCCGAAGGAAGGATCGATCCGACTCCGCCGCCATCAAATGCAACATATATCCTACCGTTTTGGAGCGACCCGATCGCGAGTTCTCTCGAAAGATCGGCCTCCAGTCCCTCGTTCCACCAGATCCAGCCCGAATCGAGTTCGGGGTCGAGCTCCCTGTGCGCCATTCCGTTTCGATAAGTCCCGACGACCAGAATGCGCCGATCCATCCTGGTTCGCACGACGGCCACGCCCCAGAGATTCTCGAGATCGTCGATCGTCGAGGGATCTTGCGACCAGCTCTTACCCCCGTCGCTGCTCAGCAAGACACCGTCGGATCTGGTCGTGGCGAACACCGCGCCCGGAACCTCTTGATCGAACGCAATGCAACGAATGGAGAAATCACCGGAGGTCGTCGTCCAGTTCCAACCACCATCGACCGAGCTGTGGACCCCGTGATAGCTCCCCGCCAACAAGTGATTCGGATCGAAGGGATCTTGCTCCAGGGCCCAAATCGATTCCCCATCGAGACCTACGTAACTCCAGTTGAGTGCGCCGTCCACCGAGCGAAATACTCCGTTGCCGTAGGTTCCGACAAGGACGCGATCGGGATCGGTCACGTCGAGGAGAACCGCCGTGCAAGCATCTCGAAACTCCGGTTTCGGGTCGGACGGAAACAGCCTGGTCCACGAGGTATCACCCTCGACCGATCGCCAGAGTCCATCCGGCATGACGGCTGCGTAAACTATCGTCGGATTCATCGGATCGAGCGCAAGATCGCGAACGATCCTCCAGTGATTCGCGGGCGAGGGGAGCAGCTCCCAGGTGTGGCCGGCATCGATCGTTCGGTAGACGCCGCCATGATAAGCACCCGCGAGAGCGATTCGATCGTCATCCGGATCTACCACCATCGAAACGCAGGCGACATTGGGAAGGCCCGTGCTCCTCAGGTCCCAGGTTTCTCCGGAGTCGGTCGAACGATAGACGCCGTCCCCCTCGACACCCGCCCATATGATACTCGGGTCGATCGGTGAGACCGAGAGGGTGTTCACTATGTGTCGAGGATCGCCGCAGGGGAAACGTTGCCAGATCAGATCGTCGGAATCGAAGACCGCGACCTCGCCCAAGGTGCCGGCGTAGAAACGGTTCGTATCGCCTGTGTCCGCCGCGAGGCAGTAGACCGTCTGCCCGCCGAGTCCGCCCGATACGTTGGTCCAACGAAGCCCCTCATCGAACGACACGAAGGCACCGTCGCCCCCGATCAGCAATGTGCCATCGGTGCGTGGGTGGGTTGCGAGGGCGCGAATAGGCTGGCCGGGGCTCGAACGCTCATTCCACCCAGCGCCGACGGCGCCGACCATCAGGCCGGCCGTCCTGCCCAGGGCCATCAGCCGGTCGTTCGAGGCGTCGAGATCGAGCTCGAACAAGCTCTCTTGGCGCATCCAGCTCTCGGAGAGGTTTCTCCACGGGTCGGACCAGGAGCTCAATCGGTACGCTCCCGCACCCTGCACGCCGACGTAGAGGCGCTCCGATGATTCCGGATCGGCTACCAATGACAAGATGTAGCTTCGCCGAAGCCCTTCCGACTTCCGCTCCCACGTCCCCCCCCCATCGGTCGTTCTGAACACTCCGCTCCCTTCGGTGCCCAAGAAGATCGTCTCTGGCTGCCCTGGAGAAAGCGCTATGCACTGACCGTCGGGATCGTGAGGAGAGACATTGGTCCAGGAGGCGCCGCCGTCATCGGTGCGTAGCATGGACGCGCCGTAGGTGGCCGCAAACGCCTGCTCGACGTAATGAGGCGATGCGAGCACCTGGTTGACGCTCACACCGGCGACCGGATTCCACGACCAAGTGTTCGTGCCGGCCGAGGCGTTGATGGCCGACAGCGAACACAGCACCGCGGTCGAGATCGCTCTTCTAGTTTGCATCGGTCTCGATTTCCCGCCCTTGGCCCAGTGGGGCTTTCGATTGCCTCATGCACCGCCAACCGGTATCTGCGACAACTGAACCAGAAGAGTAAACGGATTGATGGAGGCGCGACAGGAACTACTTCCCCCGATGAGAAAGGCGCGCGAGATCTTCCGGCAGGTTGACCCCCGCAAAGACACCGGGCTGATAAGGAACATCGACCGCATGGCCCAATTCCGCCAGTTCGCGCATGGACAGAGGTCTACCCGCTTCGATTCTCGACTCGACTTCATCCGCCAGACCCGGCCGGTAGAGCGCGAACACCGGCTGGACGAGGGCCTGGGTCCTTGGGAGAATCGCCGGGGCGTCGGGCCGCTCGCGAAGGGCGTCGATCAGGCGCGAGGCAACACTCACCGGCACCGCGCACAGATCAACGGCCAGAAGGAAGATGGTCCGGCCTGGCCGAGAACGAAACGCGGCATCGAGCCCGGAGAGCGGTCCTCGGCCCGGAAAACGGTCGCGAACGACCGGAACCCCGTCCACGGGGAAGCTCTCTCGTCGGCCGGTCAGTGCGATGAGCTCCTCGCAATGGGGGCGCAGCAAGTCAACCGCCCTCGATGCCAAAGTGGCGCCATCAATCTCGATCGCCGCCTTGTCGATGCCACCTAGCCGCTTTGCTTCTCCGCCGCAAAGGATCGCTCCAATCGGGATTTCGTTCGACATGGGGCTCCTCAGCCGGCCGAGAGCACCGACACGGTATTGGAAAGCAAGTTGGTCACGAAAACCCAGCCGCCCGCGAACGCAAGCTGCATCGGGTTGCGGTTCACGCCGACATGGCGCGCCAGGAGAAGCTCTCCTCCGGCGGGATCGAGGGACTGGATCTCGTTCGAAAGGCTCGCGACGATCCAGAGGGCTCCATCGTGCCATTGTACGTCGTTGGGGGCCCTGCCGATCGGCTCGGAGAAACGGCTGAACGACCGGCCGCCGAGGCTGACGACCCCGAGTGTCTCTTCGAGGCTGTGGAGAACGTAGACCCGGTCGGGGTCGCGCGGATCCGCGACCAGGTCGATCGGACCGTCACCGACCGCGATGGCATCGAGAACGACGCCGTCGGAGTCGAGATGGATCAACAGATCGCTGTCGAAATCGACCGCGAAGAGATTTTCCCCCCGCGCGGCCACCGCCGCGGCCTCGTACCCGGCGCCGGGATCCCAATCCCGAATGATCTGACCGGCGATCGGATCGACCACCGCGACTCCGCCGTCGCCATACGACCCCAGGTAGACCAGGTCTCCCGGGCCGGCGCAGGCCGCGGAGGGTTGGCCATCGAGCGGAATCGTTCTCTCGATCGCCATGGCGTCCGGATCGAGCAGATCGAGCTCACCGCCGATCGCGCCGTAGTCCCCCGTGCAGACCGCCACCAGCCGGTCCCGGGCGGCACCAGCCGCGATCACCACCTGCGGATTCGTGCCGACTTCGGTGGCGCCCAGGACCGCCCCGGTCGAGGGATCGATCCAACGCACCACCCCGGGGCCGAAGGTGAGTCCGCCGAAATCGAACGCCACTTCTCCCACCGCGATCTTCCCAGCGACGGCTGCTATCGCGGTCGGCGCGATGCCTACCTCGATCTCCTCGGGAGGGGAAGCGGGGGGAGGATCGGTGATCGTGTCGCGGCACCCTATCAACAGCGGAAGAAGCGCCATCGAAGCGAAGATGTACTCACTACGCATTCTCGTCCTCTTGCTGGAGCGACTGCCCCACATCGAACTCAATCGAAACGTCGCCCCGCAGCTCGCGCCCAGGCGGAAGCGCGTCGACCGCGCTTCGATAGCGCGCGTCGAGCAGATTGCGGGCATCGATTCCCGCCTTCAAGAGCCATCCCCCGTGACGCACTAGGGTGTAGCTGCCGGATGCGTCAAAAAGACCGTAGGCGTCGAGGTAGACGGTGTTCGCCGCAGTTGTTGGCTGGCGGCCCACGAAACGGTAGGAAAGGTCGATTCCGTCACCATCGGGTCGCCGCCAGCCGGCGCGCAGATGGACCAGACGATCGGCACGGAAGACCAGCGCCTTGCCGAAGCTGTTGGTGTCGCTCTCGTCACGGTTCTCCGCCCTCTGAAAGGTCGCACCTCCCTCTAGCCGAATTCCCGGCCCACCTCTCCACTGGATCGACCACTCGCTTCCCGCGAGCCGGGCCGCCGGCACATTGACCGGCCGCCATTCGAGTGCCGGTCCGGCTTGCCATTGGATCAGATCCCTCACCCGCGATACCCAGGTCCGCGCTTCGAGCGTCCAGCCATTCCCAAATCGGCGGATCGCGTTTCCATCCATTCCCAGCGCCACTTCAGGTCTGAGATTCGGATTGCCGCTCAGGTTCAAGTCCCCGGACCAGAAAAGATCGTTCAAGGTGGGAGGACGAAGGGTTCGTGACGCGCCCGCCCCGAGAATCCAGTCTCCCGACGCATCCTCCAGCTCCATGCCGAACCTCGGGGCGAAGAGCCACCCGCCGGGGAAAAGCCGATCGGCCCGAAGCCCACTCTGGAGACTCACCAGCGACCCTGGGCCGAAAGGTCTCCGCCGGAAAAGCGCCCCGAGGTCGACACCACCTTCGTCGCGACCGCGCGCTCCCGTCCCACGATCCGGCTTGAGGTAGTCGATATCTTCATGGCGATCGAGCCCGACCCAGCCCGCTCCGGACCACCGCCCGCCCCCGCCCGCGTCGCCCCAAACCAACCTCGACTCCGCACGTACGATCCGCGCGTCATTGCGCCGATCCGCCGGAAACGAAGGCTGCCCGTCCTGGGTCGCGGGGGAGCGGTATCGATGGGTCGCCACGGAGGCCGAGAGGTCGGCCCCGACGTGGAGGCGGCCATTGGCCCAGGAGCCGCGCCGGAGGCTCAAATGGGCCGTTCCCCGTTCGTGACGCACTCGCGCCTCAGGCGTCACGAACTCCAGCGTGCCGGGCGCGCCCCCCACGGCCCGCCGCCACCAGGTCGACGCACGGACCTCGAGCCCGCCGGGTGACCAGAGCTTCGCCACGCCGGCTCGGATCGATTGCTCATTCGCATCGCCGTTCCGGATCCGCTCATAGGGATAGGTGGGCTCGGCCACCGGCAGATCTCCCGAGTAGCGCGAATCTCCTGCCTCCACATCGGTGAGGACCCCGGCGACCGTACCTCGCACCGATCCCCGCACACTACGCCATCCGTACTCGCCCGATTCGACGCGCAAGCGCAGCGCCGAAGGTCTGGATCCTCCGCCTGGAGCGACCAGCGGGGACTCGGTAACGACCGCGATCACTCCCCCTACCCCGCCGTGGCCCATCGCAGCCGCCATCGCGCCCCGACGTACTTCGACGCGCTCTATCGAGTGCACCGGCACTTCGCGAAGATCGGCCTCTCCCGTCGCCGGATCGTTGATCGGAAGACCGTCGACCAGCACCAACACCCGCTCCCCGCCACTTCCACGAATCGACGCGCTGACGGTCCCACCCGCCGCGTCACGTTCCAACTGCACGCCCGGCGCGAATGCGAGCGCCTCCCCTAGATCCTCGGCCCCCATCGCCCGAATCTCCGAGCCGTGCAGCGTAGTAACGACGGAGCCCGCCTCGGGAGGAGGAAGCGCCCCGGGAATCGGTTCTCGTTCCGCCCGAACGACCGTGGTTCCAAGCTCATGCACACGCGACTTAAGGGAAAAGCTCAGACGCGGCGCTCGCCCCCCACGCAATCGAACCGCGGATCTCGTCGCGGTGCGATAACCCACATGACGCACCGTCAGCCGGTAGACGCCATCACTGAGGCCGGTAATCGCGAAATGCCCAGCGCCATCGCTGACCGCCCCGAAAGGCTCGCCCTCCACCGAGATCGATGCTCCGGAGATGGGGATGCCGTCCTCTTCTCCAACCACCGCGCCCACGAGCGCCCACTCCCCCGCCACCTGGCGCAACACCAGGGTCGCGAACAACAGGATTGGGAGGATTGGGCTCATGGCTACCAGACAGTCAGCTGCACGGTCTCCGCGTCATGCTGTGTACCGCCGTCCCGATCAAAGACACGGCCCACCAAGGTGTAGTCACCAAGCGGCATGTTGATCGGAAGAACCTCCTGAACCGAGAAGACGCGCGGGCTCGATGGACCGAATCCGAGCACCGGAGACGAGAGCACCGGGTTCCGTGGGTAGGCCGATCCGTCCGGTAGGTAGAGATCGAGCTCGAGCATCGCGTCGAGCGCGATATCGCTGTTGTTGGTCACCGTTCCCGTCAGCGTTACCAGATCGCCGCCATGCGCGGGATTCGGCGTAAGCGCGTCGGCCGCGACGGAGATCAACGGCTCGTCCCAGAGGGCCATAGACACCGGACCGCCACCGATCGGGTCCGCCCCGACGGGAACCAGACCGGGCCACGACCATTCGATCAGAGTGCCGGCGAAGAAGTCGTAGGTGGTGCTGAGAAGGGCGCCCCGCCGCTCGTCGCTGAGGAGCGCCGAGGTCGCGTCGCTGCTCAGGGGATCGCCCGGGCCGCGAAGGAGGATGTGCGAGGCGGCGTCGAACGTATAGATCCCCATCGAGAGGAAGCCGCTGTCGCCCAGATAGCCGACGCCGTCGCGGTCGATCGCAATCGACCCGGCGGTTCCGCCGACATCGATCCGATCGATCGACGCCAGGGTAGAAGCGTCGAGAACTTCGACGGCCGACTCGATCGCGCCCCAATCGCCGGTACAGACGGCGAAAACTCGGCCATCGAAGACCGCCACATCTTGCGGATTGACATGGGTTTCGGTCGTCGCCTCCACCGTCCAGTCGTCGAGATCGATCGCGGTCACCGCCGGATCGACATAGCCGAAGGTCTCGGTGTCGAACCCGGTTACCGCAACGAGCAGACGGTCGCCGTAGAGCTCGCAGCCCTGAGGCCAATTGCCGACCTCGATCGGATCGCCGACCAGCTCCGCGTTCGTTGGATCGAATGCCTGGACGGCGTTCAGGGCCGAGAGGACCACGTAGCCGTGATGCGCGTCACGAATCGCGACTCCCCACGGATTCGAGAAGGCGGGCAGGGTCATCCAATCAAGCTCGACGGTCTCGGAAACCAGGTCGATCCGGGCGATCCGGTCGTCGCCAGACCCGGTCACGTAGGCGTGGTCGCCCCAAACCGCAACGCCGGTGGCGTAGTTGGGCAAGCCGGCGATATTACGCCTCAAGGTGCCGCTTGGGAGCTGTTTCAGATCGAGGGTGGAATCGCCACCGTTGACGATGAGCGCGGCCGGCATAGTGGCACCGTAGGCAATGCCGCAGGCGGCCAGCGCGGCCGGAAATGAGAGCTGTGTTCGCATTGAATCGGCTTCCTATTTGAGAAGAACTAGCGTTGTGCGCGCTTCGGTCTCCGCGGAGATGAGGCGGGCGATATAGGGGCCACTGGGAAGGGGACGACCTGCGTCATTCCGCCCATCCCAGAGAAGGCGGTGGGTTCCGGACTCGAGGTGCTCCCTCAAGAGGCGCCGAACCCTACGGCCGGAGATATCGTGAATTTCGACCCGCACGAAGCCCTCGAAGGAGAGCTCGACCGGTAGAATGACGCGCGGATTGAAGGGATTGGGATGGGGGTTGCCGAAGCGTGAACGCGCCGGAGTCGCACGGGGGGAATCGGCCACCTCGGTCGGCCCGGCGGAGCGAATCCGCATCCAGATGTCGGCCGAGCTGTCTTCACTCTTGTCGCGCCACGAGACAATGACGCGTCCGTCCCAAGAACCGGTGATCTCCGGGTCGGTCGCTCGGGTACCGGTCGAAACCCGCTCGTCCGCGGCTCCAGAAGGGTCCCAGTCCCCCCCTCTCCCGTGCTGGCACCAGACGACATCGTCGAAGAAACCGAGCCTGCGATCGGACCAGACTATGTGGAAGATGCCGTCGGGGGACGCTGCCGCGGCCGGTCCCGAAACCCCTACACCGATCGGGCTGACCGGTTCGGCTTCTCCCCATGACCCACCCGCCGAGTCGAGAAGTGCGGCATAGACTCGGGCCGCGCCGTCCCGCCCGTCCTCCCAAACGCAGAGTATCGAACCATCGGGAGAGGGGGCGAGTGAGGGCGATCGGGCCACCACGCTGTCGGGCGTGATCCTCTGGGGCAGGCTCCACTCGGCTTCGCCCGCGGGCAGCCAGGTGTAGTAGATGCCGTAGATATCGTTCGAATTCTCGGCGTAGACGACGTGCGCCGCACCCTCCGGATCGAAGACGAGATCGGGAAACTCGGAATTGGCCGGATTCTCGGTGAGACGCTCGTCCGCGGAGTCGCCCGGAGTCGTGTCCCACCCCCCTTCCGGGAGGGTCGCCTTCGACATGATCTCGGCCTCCTCGGGATAGAAGCGCATGTCGAACCAGACAACCCTCAGCTCTCCCAGTGGGGAGCGGCGGATCGTCGGCAGGTATCCGTTGTCACCGTTCCATTCTGGGTGGTCGGTGGTGGTCAGCCTCAGATCGGCGGAAGGGGAGGGATCCCACTCGGTGACAGGCGGGCGCTGCTTGTAGTAGATCTCGACGTTCCAGATCTCGCCGATCCGGTAGTCGTGCCAGGCGAGATGGAGCCCCCCCTCGGGATCGGTCGCGAGTGTGGGCCACTTCGCGCCGGTATCGGGCCGTCCCGGGTAGGAATCGAGATAGGGAACGATGACGTGGGCGGCAGTGCTCACCGCGTTATCGACGACTTCGGCGGTGTAGACCTGATGGCGAAGCGAGCCCTCGAGCTCGGCGTCCTGCTCGGTCCAGACGACGTGGATCGTGCGGTCGGGGGTGACGGCGATTCCACCGTTCGAGAGGCCGACGTACGACGGGATTCCGGGGGACTCGAGCAGGACGATCTCGTCGCCCCACTCCTGCGCCCTGGCGGTCGGTGCCCCCGAGATCGAAGCCCATGCTCCGAGAGCCGCGCCGAAAAAGCCGATCACAATGTGGTTGCTCATCGTCACTCCCACAGGACCATCGTGGGAGCGGTGCGCCGTCTCTCGCGAGGCGCAAAGGTAAACCCGCCTGCGCCTCGCGCGGACGGGGAAGCGCCCGGAGTTCTCCGGGTGCCACCAGACCTCACCCGCGGAGGTTCTGAGTGGTCGGGCTCAGGGGCTGACCTGACTTGGGGGGGAGCGCCGAGGCGACGCGCCTCCGATTACAGTAGCGGGGCTGTGGCGGATTCTCACCGCGCTTCCACCCGACTGAGCCGGATCTCTTGTGTGCATCAGCTTAGCCGAGAGCCGGGGGGGTGTGCAACGGGCATTCGGGCGGATTTGAGGTTTCGGCATAGCCCCAAGCTCCGCGGATTCCCGACGAGAGATAGCGGGTGAGTCGGGGCCGGGGACGTTCGCCGGAAGGGGACGCTGCGGCGGCTGCGAGGCACGGTTGGGCGCGGGCCGGTGTCGCCTGTTGCCGGCCGAGGGAGGGAAGACTGCGAACCCGATCGAGGGGTGGCGGCGCGACTCGCCCCGGGGCGAGTCAACACCGGCACTCGGTGGGGCGGTGAACAGGCCGGCAAGGGCTCGCCCGCACCGTCCACCGGTGGCTCCAAACCAGCCGGGGGCCCAGCTCTCTCGCCGGCCATATCCAGCCCGAAATCGCCCCCCACCGAATAGCCGCAAGCTCGCGCGAGTGATGGCTGAGCGACCTCGCGGATCGATGCGATGCACTGGCGACGCCGCGAGTCACTATCGCGAGTCCTCCCTTCGGTCGTGGCGGGGCGGCGGATGGCGGAGCCCGTCCCGCACCTCGTCGACGACACGCATGATTTGAGGCCAGGTGCCTGTTTCGCATAGCCTTTCGAGCCCGGTATTCGAGTTCGTTTCGAGATCCGGGAACCGAGCCCACGGGAGGGGCGATTGCCTTGGCGGCGCGAAAACTATGCGCAACACGCTCCTCGAAACACTGGACTGGAATCGCGTCCGCACCGCGTCCGCGCGCGACCCCGGCTTCGAGGCGCCCGCCGACGCCCGCGACCTACTCGAGGAAGACTGGTACGAGCAGCTCTCCCGGGAGTGGCGGTAGGACCGACGAGGCGGTGACGGCCATCACGAGGCTACAGGTGAAAGGTTGAGCCGTCCGTCGGTGCGATCTGAGGGACCCGCGACGTGGGGCGCGGGAGGCTCGCTCCCGGCGCGGGCAGAGAGGGCGCCTCGTTCGGGGATGCGGAGCCGGGGGGCGGGCCTGGCTGCGAGTGGCGGAGATCCGCGAGTCAATGCGCGGTCCTCCCCCCACTCTTCATCTTCCTCTTCTTCAGAACAGATAGTCCGCCATCACCTCGAACACGTCGCTGTTGTCGATGACGCCGTGCAACCCCTCGGCGCCGGGGCCCATATGCGCCAGCGGCACGTCGACGGCGGTGTGCTCGCCTCGTCCGGCGCCGGGATCGTCCTCCGGAACCCCCAGTGTGACGTGGCGGACGCAGCCGAGATGGAAAGCCGGCGGGGCGGGATCGGTGCGGGTGGGGAGAGACATGCCGCGCGCATCTCTTTTGGCGATGATTTCTCGTCCTCTTTGGAAGCCGATCGTTCCGTCGCTGCGCCGCCATCCCGGCAGGAAGAGGCCACCGGTTTCGTGGTCGGCGGTCACGATCAATAGGGTGTGGCGGTCCTTGGCCGCGAATCTGCGGGCCACTCCAACCGCTTCGTCGAATGCCACGGTCTCCCATACCTGCGCCTCGGCGTCTCCCTCGTGGGCGGCCATGTCGATCCGCGATCCTTCGATCATCAGGAAGAACCCCTTTTCACCTGTCTTCGTAAGGCGCTCGAGCGCGGCTCGCGTCATGTCGGCGAGATGAGGCTGATCGGCGGCGCTCTTCTCTTGAGGACCTCCCGCGAAACGGTCCTTCTCGTATGCGAGATGGTGCGGGGCGAAGAGGCCGAGCAGCTTGCCGCCTTCCGGGCCGGCTCGCGTCAGCTCGTCATCGGTCATGGCGATTCGATAGCCGGCGGCGCGGGCCAGATCGAGGGGGGAGCGGCGACGCGCGGAGGCGCTTGGAAGGGCGTGCCTGCGCGAATCGCTGAGTCCGTCGCCGTCGAGATCGACGCCGTCGGCGATCCAGGCCGACCGCCCGCCGCCGAGGAGCAGATCGGGGGCGACTTGAAGGAGCTGATCTAGGATCTCCCACCACCGAACGCGGGAGGCGGTATGTGCGTAGAAGGCAGCGGGGGTCGCGTCGGTCAGATCCGAGGTCGCGACTAGACCGGTCGCGTATCCGGCCTGCTTCGCCAGCTCGAGAATCGATGGGATGGGATTGCCGCTGCGATCGAGGCCGAGCACCGTGTTGTTCGTCTTCACTCCACAGGCGTAGGCCGTGGCCGATGCCGCGGAGTCGGTGGTCATGGCGTCGGCCGACCAAGTGGTCACCAGGCAGAGACCGGGAAGACGGTCGATTTCGGTTCGGCCCTCGCTACCGACGGTGATCAGGCGGGCGGCTGTGCGCTGAGCGACCCCCATGCCGTCGCCGATCATCAAGATCAGGTTGCGGTGCGCCGCGCTCGTTGGCGGTGGAGGCGGCTCCGAGTCGGCACCGCCGGGGAAGCGGGGAAGACGTTCGAGATCCTGTGCGGAGGCGAGAGTCGACAGGATCGCCAGGCCCAGGATCCACGCCTTCAGTGATCTCATCACACCTGTTCCGATCGTGCGCCTTCGCGGGTTCCCTGACAACATCTTGGGAGCATATCTCCTTTCACTTCAGTTCGGGCTCGTGCTTGCCGAAGTACGAAGAGCAGACCGAATCCACGCCTTGGGTATTGCGTGGCTTCGGTGCCCAAGAACTGAACGCGACCCGACTCACGCCGGTGGTCGGAGAGTGGGAAGTCGCACTAGGAGAAACGTTATGAAGCGTTGTGATTGGTGTCTGGGACTTACGGCCCTTGCCTTGGCCGCTTTCTTCGCCGCCCCTTCGGCGGACGGAGCTCTCATTATCAACGAGGTCCATTTCGATCCCGCCTCCCACGTCGACCAGCGGGGCGATGCCAACAATGACGGAACTGCCCACTATAAAGAGGACGAGTTCGTCGAGATCCTGAACACCGGTCCCGCGACAGTGAACATCAGCAACTACCGGCTCGGGGACAACGACGTCGCCTTCGGGAGCATGTTCGCCTTTCCTGGCGGAACCACGATGCACGTTAACGAGATGATCACAGTCTTCGGCGGCGGCACTCCAGATGGCTTCACGAACCAGGTGTTCACCGATGACGGCTCGATCGGCAGTGGCCTGGGCAACGACAACGAGAACGTTTGGCTGATCTCCGATGATCAGGCCGACACGGTAGAGGTTTACTGGGGCTCAGCCGTTCCGTTGAGCTCAGGTGCTGTTCAGATCACTTCGGCCAGTTCGAATCCCGATGCGAGCTACACCCGCGATCCCGATGGGGGAGGATCTTGGGAGGACCACTCGGTCGCCGATACCGACGACAACTCGCTCTACTCGCCGGGTGCACGGATCACCGGTGAGGCGAACTTGCCGGTGCGGCTCGCCTACTTCCGCGGGCTGCCGGCCTCCGACGGGGTGCATATCGAATGGCGCACCGTGAGCGAAGATGGCGCGAGCCACTTCGAGGTCTACCGCGCGGACAATCCCGCGATGGAGGGGAAGGAGTTGACGCATGTGGTGCCGGCCGCGCCAGGCGGCTACTCCGCGCGACCGATCGATTACTCGGTCGTCGATAACGGCCTCGAAGAGGGGGTGCGCTACTGGTACGCACTCGACGAGATCGATCTGGACAGCTCGCTCCACCACTATGGGCAGTTCGAGATCGTGACTTTGCGCTCGAACGCCGGACTGCCGGCGGGCCGACATCTCGAGCTGGCGCAGAACGCACCGAACCCCTTCAACCCTCGAACGACGATCGCCTTTACCGTTGCGGAAGCGACTCCGGTTCGCCTAGGGATCTACGATCTGGCGGGCAACATGATCCGCCGCCTGGTCGACGCGGAACGGGGAGCTGGTACGCACCGGGTGGTCTGGGACGGTCGCGATGACCGCGGCGCCGACGTTTCGAGCGGTGTCTATCTCTACCGGATCGAGACCGACCGGGGTGCCGAGGCACGACAGATGGTGCTGGTGAAGTAGCGCCGACTTCTCGCAGAACCAGGCGGGGCGCATTCGGGATCCTCTCGCGGATCCAGAGTGCGCCCTTCTTCAATGGTCAGGGCTCCACCCAGATATCGTCCGCATCGTCGGCCTGAAGCTCGCCGTCGATCCACGCCCGAGTCATGAGGATCAGGCCGCCGTCGCAGCTCGGGCAATAGACCGGCACGGTGAAGCTCAGCTCGATCTCGGTGGTGTGGGCAGGAGGTAGACTGAGCTCTATCGGCGGATCAAGGGCGACAGGCCATCTGGCGGCAAGCTCGAGGGTTACTTCGACGACTCTCTGTATCTCCGAGAGGTTGGTCACGCTCAGGTTCCCGACGACGATATCGCCGGGAGAGATGGTGTTGGGAAGACCGTCGAGAGCCACCGCTGCCAGAGGGGCACGGGGATACTCGTATTCGATCCACCCCAAATCACGCGGACCGCTCGCCCAGCCGGCCCCACCGGCGTCGATTGCGAGCGACTCCGGCAGGAGCCGAAAGAGGGAGTCGTTGGGTGCGAATTCGGGCGGCGCGTAGATGTCGAAGCTTAAGTCGACCGGGCCTCTGTAATGGCCCTCTTCATTGTTCCAGAAGAGGTTTCTGCTCAGCAAGGTAGCGCGCTGGTCGGCCGTTGCGCGCACCCCGACCCCGCCGGTCGTTCCGCTGACGAGGTTGCGCAGAAAGACGACGTCGCAGAACCCCATGTATGAGACCGCCGCCGATTCTCCCGCGCTCACCTCGGTCGCCACGATCGTGTTATTCTCGACTCGCCCCGTGCAGGGTGAGTTCAGTATGATCGCCCCCCCCTCGGTGCCTGCGCGATTGGTCACGAAGAGATTGCGCACCATCACGAAAGCCGCACCGGAGTCACAGAAGATCGCGCCCCCGCGATCGGCATCGTTCTCGGTGAAAACGTTGTCGCGAACGAGCGCTTGGGCCCCCGGCATCGTGATGCGAATCGCCCCTCCATGACCCGCCGGCGCCGAGTTCTTGGCAAAGATGTTGTTCGATATCTCGATTCTCGATCCGCCGGTAAAGAGCCCGGCGCCGCCTAGAGTCGTGATCGCCGAAGTCGCGACATTGCCCACGAATCGGTTGTCGATGACGTGCGCGGCACTGCTAGCGTCGATTCCGATTCCGCCTTTGCGGTCGGCGATGTTGTTGCGCAGCAGATTGCCTTCGATCCAGAGCGAATCGTAGGCCGCCGATTCGATTCCGCCGCCGGCCTCCGCACTGTTGTCTTCGATCAGGTTTCGCGCAATCAACGAACCGGTGGGGCGTGGACCGTAATGGAATGGTGTTCCTTGGCTGTAGATCGCACCACCTGCTCGGGAGACGGCGTTTCGGCAGATGTGGCTGTCGACCAGCTCCGAGAAGGTATTGTAGAGAAAGACCCCTCCGCCATATCCATGCTGGAGATCCGGCGCCAGAGATGCATTGTCGCAGATCAGGAGATCGGCGAGGACCGCGTCCGCATCGTGCATGTGAATTCCGCCGCCTTCCGCGGTCGCGGAGTTGTTCTCGAACGTGCTGTTGACGATCTGCCCGGTCGCCCCATTGTAGTAGTTCACACCGGCTCCGTAGCCGGGCAGCTCATCGTCCCCCGCCCGGTTCTCACGGAAAACGCAGTCGGTGATATCGACCGATCCTTCACCGGTTATTCTGACTCCCGCGCCCCTTTCCGCGAAGTTCCCTTCGAACTCCGTGGCCGTGATGTCGACGAAGGTAGCCCCGTAGAACAGCGTGCCTCCGCCTGCGCCGTCCAGGCCTCCCGCGGCCGCATTGTTCTCGGCGAATCTGCTCTCGGTGATGTAGATGGTTCCGGCGTCGGTCCCGAGCAATCCTCCGCCGTCCCCCTGCGCGCTGTTGGCCTCGAACGTGCATTCCTCGATGCGGATCGGGCCGCTTCCGGCGAAGAGCTTCACGCCACCGCCGACATCGGCTGTATTTCCGCGAATCGTGGTTCGGCGGAGGGTCATGTCGGCGACGTTGAACCCGTAGGCACCGCCCCCGTCTGGGGCGGCGTTCCTCTCGATCAGCGAATCCTCGACGAGCAGATCCGAGGAGTTCAGATGCAAACCTCCCCCGCGTGTCGCCGCCTGGTTCTCTTCGATCACCGATCCTCGAATCACGGCCCAACCGCCGTCAACGATCCCTATGCCTCCTCCCCTGTCCGAGCTGTTGTCGCGGACTACGCAGTCGTCGATCGTCACGCCTCCGCCGTGTTCCGCCCGAATCCCGCCCCCCGAACTTGCGTGGTAGCCGCCACTCAGGGTGAGCGATTCGAGAACCAGGGTTGTTCCAGCCGGGATCGTAACTACGGGAGCGGAACGATCGCTCACCACGACGACGAAGTGGCGCGGCCCTTCGCCGCGAATCGTCACATCTAGCGATCGGGCCTCCAGCGGACCCTCATGCAGTCCCGGCGCCACGAGCACGACGTCGCCTGGATCGGCTTGATCGAGCGCGTCCTGGATCGTCTCGTAGTCGGATGGGACGCGGAGAGTCGCGGAAAGCGCGGCCGTGGAAAAAAGGAGAACGAGAGATGCGGGGAGACCTTGTCGTGTCATGACGACCTTCCGGGATGCGCACAGATGGAGAGCGCCGGAATCCGGCTCTCCTGGAGATCCCCCGCACGCGAACCATAAGCTCTCCTTTTACGCAAGGGAAGCGATCTGCTCTTGATGCGCCGACTGAGAGCGAACGTAGAGTAGCCATGGTAAGTGCGCCCGGGGGTCTACGCAGAAACAGGGGGGGCTCGAGCGCTCTTCAAGCGCCGTGGGCTGTCGCGGGGAGCGCTCCCGCCAGGATATCCGGCACGGGTAGATCCTGAACTACCAGGCGCCGCTTGCCGCTACGGGTCGGTGGAATCTCGGCACAGCGGCGGAGAACGAGCTCCGTTCCGGCCCCGAACTTCTTCCCTACCTGCTCGCGAATCGCCAGCTCGTCGCGTTCGCCGAAGCCGTGGCGAGGCACGACATGGAGCTCCACGCATCCCTCTTCGTGCTGGCGAAACTGCATCTGGTCGACACGGTCGAACACGTCGGAGTGCATATTGAGAGCGGTCGTGGAGATCGGGCGCCCGCCCGATGCAATCAGGAACTCCTGGATTCTCCCCTCGACCGATGCGAGCTTCGGGTGGGGGCGGCCGCAGGGGCAGCCATCGGTTCCAACGGTCGCGATATCGTTCGTGCGGTAACGGATCAAAGGCATCGCACGATTCCAAAGCGCGGTTCCCACGATCTCGCCGGTGACACCCTTTTCCCAGGGTAGGACATTGCCCGCCTCGTCGATCAGCTCCATCGTGCCGTATTCGGGAAAGAGATGGTAGCCGTCCCCATGCTCGCACTCGGCCGCGTACACCACTCGCTCCGCGTGCCCGTACCAGGAATAGACCCTGCAACGAAAGGCTTCGGCCATCAAGCGACGCTGGTCCGGGCGCAGGGTCTCCGAGCTCAAGAGAAGAGCGCGCAACCCCTCGGGTGGAGAGGTGTTCGTTTCGAGCAGATGGCGGGCCAGAATCGCAACAGACGATGGATACCCCTGTATGTAGCGCGGCCGATACGCCTTCAAGCGATCGACCATCATCGGCACATGCGCGTCTGTCAGGTGGTAGCTCGAAAGGAGCAAGCTCCCCTTGATCGGATCCTCGTCGCAAACACGGTCACGTCCCAACACCGATCCTCGAACAATGGCGCTACGGTCGCTCCGCTTGTACCCGACGATGCTCCAGGCGTGATCCAGCATCGCGGCTTCTTTCGACCTGCACACTCCGGTCTCGAGGTCGAACCCGACGGGGTCCCCCGTCGATCCACCGGTGGTCACGTAGAGTCGCCTTTGCGCCCCGTGTGCTTCCGAGCGCAGCGCGTCCGCCGCATCTCGAAGCGTCCCTCTCTCAAGGAGGGGCAGAAGGCACAGGTCGGATCTGGAGCGAACGTGGCGCGGCTCGATCCCCCTGCTCTTCATCGCATCTCTATAGAAGGGAACATTCGCGTACGCGCTTGCGACGGCGTCGCGAAGCAGGCGGTTCTCGATCGAATCGAGCTCGTCGCGCCGCATCTCGCGGGTTGCTCGAAGCAACGTTCTCATCCGCGCGTACACCGGCCCGTATCGCAGCCGATTCGGCAAACGACGAAAGAGCAAGCCGGCCCCCTTTCTCATCCAGAGGGGGCTCGATTCGTACAGCTCTCGAATGCCGTAGAGACGATCTTCGATCATCGAGTGGGGTCTTCCTCGAAGTGGTGCGATGTGCATCGGGCGTCTGCGCTCTTCAATCGACGCGATTCGAACGATCTTCAGCCCTTCAGTCGCCGCGCGAGCGGTCGATCAGTCGGGCGTGAAGAAACTCTCGGAACCGGCAAGAACGAAGGTGCTCCTGATCGGGCCGCTGCCTCCGCCCACGGCCGGAGTCGAGGCGCTCACTCTCGGCCTTCTTCGGCACCTGGAGACGGGACCGTGGAGTGTTCGCAACATCGACACACAGAAACGGCTCGTGCCGGTGTCGCTCCGCGGACGCCTCTCACTGATCAACCTCCTCTACGCCTGCAGAGATGTCGCTCGTTTGCTCGCCGAGCTCGCGCTGCACCGGCCCGATATCGCACACAGCCCCTTCAGCAGCACCGCGACCGGATCACTGCGAGATTCGCTCCTGATCGGCATCTGCCGCCTCTTCGGCGTTCCGATCGTCGCGCACGTCCATGGCGGGGATTTCGATCGGCTTCTCGCGCGCGGACCGGCGCCGATCGCGGGTGTCTGCCGAGCCGCCCTCCGTTCATCAGCCCGCGTAGTTGTTCTATCCACCTATTGGAAGGAGCTGATCGAGAGCCACTTCTCCGGAATCGAATGCACGATCGTGCCGAACGGAAGTGAGGATCTGGGACCTCCGCCGGCGCGCGACCGCGAAGTTCCGGTGCGGATTCTGCATGTAGGTGCTCAAGGTCGTCGAAAGGGGGTGCATGAGCTGCTCGACGCGGTGGCTGGGCTTCGGCGCGAAGGCCACGATCTTCGCCTGACCCTCTTGGGTGCCGAGGAGTGGGTGGGCGAAGGAAAGGCGATCGAGAGCGCGATCGATCGTCTCGAGCTCGGCGCGATCGTGACCCGAACCGGTCAGCTCGAGAATGAGTCGCGCCGCCCCCATTTCGACGCGGCCGACATCTTCTGTCTACCCTCGCACCACGAGGGCGCGCCGGTCGCCCTGCTCGAAGCGATGTCGGCGGGTCTTCCGGTCGTCGTGAGCGCGGTCGGAGCGATGCCCGAAACGGTGGGTGCGGGCGGAAGAACCGTGCCCCCCGGGAATGCCGGCGCGCTGGCCGACGCCTTGCGTCCGCTCATCCTCGACGGCTCGCTGCGACGGCGTTGGGGAGAGGCGAACCGCAGGGAGTGGGAGCAGAAGCACGGGGTGGAGCACCATCTGGCGAGAATCACGAGGGTGATCGGTGAGTGCGTGCCTTGACGCTCCCATACCCCCTCCATATTTTCCAGGTAACGGCTATCCGTGCCGTTTCGGGGTAACGATTTGAGAAGTTCTAGAGAGGGTACCGAATGATATCGGTCATTGTTCGTGATCAGGAATCGCTCGAGTTCGCCTTGCGTCGCTTCAAGCGCCGTTGCAAGAAAGAGGGGATCCTGCAGGAGAAACGGCGCGCCGGCTATTTCGTGAAACCGAGCGAGCGAAAGCGGATCAAGGCGCACGAAGCCCGTGCGCGCGTCATGCGCGAGATGAACTGAGCCCGCATTATTCAGTCGACGATACTGAAGTGGTCGGAGAGCAACGCCGGCTGCCCATAACCATCGCCGCGGATCAGCAGTGCGTTTTTCATTTCACGCGGGATCCGCTCCGTGTTGTTCCAGCCTCGTCCAACCACACCTTGGGCACCGGGGTCGCCGATCGATGTCTGCGCGATGACAAAGGCGAGCGTGGAGACGGAATCATGAGCAAGCAAGAGAGCGGAAAAGACCTTCGAGAGGCGTTCGAAAGCGCTGCCAGCTGCGTCAAACAGGAGGTGATCGAGCTGGCGGGAGAGGTCGAGCATGCGCTCGACGATGTGGCGCGACGCTTGCGCACTTCGGCCGAGAATCGACCCTCGGGTCGCGAGCGCAAGCTGGCCCGTCTCGGCGAACGCTACCTGGCGTTGATCGAAGCCGGCCGAGGCACCGACGCCGACGACGATCCCGACCTGTCGCGCATGGTTGCCGAGCTGCGGCGGGAATCGAGCGCGAGAGATTGAACGTCGCCTTTTAGGGTTCGCGCAAGAATAGAATGCTATTGGGGCGCCCAGATGTGCTTCAGATCTGGGCGATCGGTGAGTTCCGAAACCGCAGGAATAGTAGGGCTATTTCGAGGATTTCGGGGCTTGCCGATCGGCCGGAGATGGAGTGCAGATGGGATGCGAAAACAGCATTCTATTCTTGAGCGAACCCTTAGGGACGCATATTGTGACTCTTCTTCCCTTCAACACTTCCCAGCTCATACCGGATACCCGAGCTCCACCAGCTCCACGCCAAGGCGCTCACCGAGGGCGCGATTCCCGACTCTGTAATACTCCTCGAGGAATCGCCGCTGTTCTTCCGAGAAGTGCGTATCCAGCGCGGTCCCTTTCTCCAAGAAACGATAGAAAGACGGTCTGATCCGAAGACCGACCAGCAGCACCTCCCACGGAATGAGAGGGATGGCCATGGTGAATCGGCGCCACCGGGCGTGCCGCATGGTTATGCGCGGATTGCGGTTTCCGCCGCTGCCCCCTCGATAGGTGGCGATCACGGCGGCCGGATCGACACCGATGAAGCGGCTCAGCCGGGTCAGGTAGGCATCGAGATCCGCTCTGAGCTCCTCAAAAAGCAACACTTTCACATTTTCCGCCCCGAAAAGCCGATCGTAGAGCTGCACGAGGGCGGCGTAGTCGAAGAGATGCAGCCTGTCGGAGTCGCCCCTTTTCGCGCGCTCTTCATCGAGCCAGCTTCCGAAGCTCCGCCCAACCAGGACTCCCATATTGACGAGCTGCCCGTAGACCGACGGGATGACATCGAGCTGGTTCCTCACCGTGACGATGATGCGGGCGTCGGGAAAGAGATCGCGCAGGCGTTGGGCGATGGTGTTCCGATCGACGCGGGTTCGAACCGTTCCGGTCGAAAACTCCTCTTCCGAGATCACGATGCGATCACTTGGCGACCGGAGCAGGGCTTCGATCCGATCGCTCCTGAAGGAGTCGAGTCCGGCGCCGTAGACTTCGTCGTCGAGCTCCACGATCGGGCGGATGGTTCGATGCATCTCGGCGTTCGTGAAAAGCAAGGGCTTTCCCACGAAATGCCAGGCATCGTGCCTTGCGAAAAGACCGGTCTGCAACGTTGTCGTGCCGGTTTTCGGCAGGCCGATGTGGAGTACTACCCGTGGATGCGCCATGCGGGCAGCATATCGCGTCAGCTGAATTCGGCCAGCTTCGACTCCATCTCGCTCCACTGCGCACCCAGTGCCTGATCGGCGAGGGGGTAGAGGATCCCCTCTTCCTTGACATTGTGCTGCTGGATCAGCATCAGGAGCGTATCGCCCTGGTCGAGCAGGGTCTCGAAGTCGGCCTGCGCCGCCGCCTGCCCCATCTGGTCCAGAAGCCCGCGCATCTGCTCGTGCTCGCTTCGCATCACGGCGGTGGGACCTCCGCCGAACATGCCGGTTGCGCTCTCGACGGCCGGGAAGAGCACCTCCTCCTCCATCGCATAATGGCGACGCATCGACGCATCGACGCGAGCCCAGCATTTGGCGGCCTCGTCTAGCTTGCCCGCTTCCGCGGCGCTCTCGAGCTCGGCCCACTCCCTGTCACAGAGGCGGTGGTCATTGGTAAAGAATTCGGAAGGCCCTTTTGTAGTCACGGGTTCTCCAGCCTAGAATGCGAGGTTTCGGGATTCGGATGCCCAGGCATGTTATCATCTGATAACACCGCCGAACAACCGTTGGAGATTAGCCTGGTGGACCGCAAGGCGGAAATTGTCGAAGTCGTGCTCGATCTTCTCGCCGAAACGCCGCTCGAGAAGGTGACGACCCGTCAGGTCGCGGGAGTCCTGGGCGTGACCCAGCCGGCGCTTTTCCGTCATTTCCGAAACCGCGAGGCGCTGCTCCTCGCCGTGGTGACCCGAACGCGCGAAGCGCTGGCCGGTGAAGCCGAGCGGATCCTGCGCGAGGAAGCGACCGGAATCGGGCGCCTTGGCGCGCTCGCGGCCACGATCCTCGGTCACGTCGAGAGCAACCCCGGGCTGCCGCGCCTGATCTTCGGCCAGTCGGCGAACGACGGCGACGCGGTGTCTCAGGCGATTCGCCATGTCGTCGCGATGCAAAGGTCGGCCGTCCAGGAGTTCTTCATGCAGGGCCAGCGAGAGGGGGATCTCTCGCGTTCGGCGACGCCACAGCGGGCCGCGTCGCTCTACACCGGCATGATCCAGGGCACCGTTCTTCAATGGCAGATGGCCGGGAGACCCGCCGGCTTGGCCGATGAAGCCGGCCCGCTGGTCGACATGTGGCTCGAGGGGGTGGCCGCCGCTCCGGACGCGGCGACCGATGATGCCGAAAAGGCGGAATCCGCCGAGACTGCGTCCCCGAGCACCGCAACCCCCACGATCGAAGAGCTCAATGTGCGACCGATCATCGCGCGGGGCCAGGACCCGCTCGAGACCATTCTCGCCGCGCTCGAACGACAGGCGCGAGGAAGTGTGTTGCTCGTAGAAGCGCCCTTTCGTCCCGCTCCGCTCCTGGTGCTGCTCGACCAGCGGGGACACGGAGTCCAAGCCGATCCGCTGCCCGACGGAGGGTGGATCGTCGAGGTCGTCGTAGGAAAAGCTCCGGTTGCGGATCTCCGGGAGTTAGAGGCTCCGGGACCGCTGGAGCGGGTTCTGGAAGCGGCATGCAGCATCGAGCCGGGCGAAATCTATCTGGCCCGCCTGCCCCGTTTCCCGCGCATGCTGATCCCCCACCTCGAAGAGCGGGAGCTGGCCTACGAGCTGCTCGACCGAGGGGTCCGCGGGACGCTGCTGCTGATCCGCGGGGGATGATGAGCTCCTTCGGCGCCGAGTCCGGGCTCAGCCTCGAGCAAGCACCGCCGCTGGCGATCCCTTCCCGCTTCTTCGTGACCGCTCCGGTGGCCATCGTCGCGGCTGGAGCGCTTCTGATCGCTTTCGGCGAGATCCCCTGGCTCTCTCCCTGGGAACCGACCGCCGTAGCGCTCGTGCATCTGGGAACACTCGGCTTCCTGACGATGGCGATGTTCGGAGCGATCTACCAGATTCTGCCCGTGGTGGCCGGCGTGCCGGTTCCGGCAACGGGCATCGCCCGCGGTGTCCACGCCGCTCTCGTGCTCGGAATCTGCGCCTTGGCGGGCGGGATGTTGGCGGGGAGCACGAATATGCTCTGGCTCGCGTCGATCGTGCTCACGGCGGCATCGATCGCGTTCTTGATCCCCACCGGTGTCGCTCTCGGACGCGCGGCGACGAAAAACGACACGGTTCGTGGGATCGGATTGGCGTGGATCTCGCTTCTTCTCGCGCTGAGCTTGGGGATCATACTGGCGGCACTCTACGCCCTCAAGTGGTCGCCCGATCTGCGCAGAGAGAGGCTCATATGCCATTGGACTCTCGCGGGGATCGGTTGGGTAGGGGGATTGCTCGCCGCGGTCTCGTGGCAGGTCGTCCCGATGTTCTACCTCGCACCACCTTTTTCCAACGCGGTGCGCAAGAGCATTCTCGCTCTCGTTTCCGTCACGGTCGCCGCAACAGTCTTGGCCTTTGTGTTTCGCCTCTCGCAGGGCTGGATGCTCGCGGCCGCGATACCGGGTGCGATCGCCGTCTGGTGGATCCACCCGATCGCCACCCACCGGGCCCTCTCGGGACGCCGCCGGAAGCGGGTCGACGACAGCGTCCTTTTTTGGAGGACGGGATTGAGCGTCGCTCTCCTCGTGCCTCCCACCGCGGCGGCCGCCTCGCTCCTGCCCGATCCCCGCCTCACCGCACTGGCGGCGTGGCTCGCGATCTGGGGTTGGGCCGGAACGATCATCCACGGCATGCTCAGCAGAATCGTTCCTTTTCTCGTCTGGTTCCACCGATTCGCCCCTCTGGTCGGTCGCCAACCCACGCCAACCGCCAAGCAGCTTCTGCCGCGACACGGTCTCAGAATCGCCTTCGGCCTACACGCATCGACCTCATTGTTCGGCACCCTCGGCATCCTCTTCGCCGACGCCCGACTCGCGCGGGCGACGGGCTTGCTGCTTTCCGCGACCGGTATCGCGATGCTCTGGTGGATCTCGAGAGTTCTCGTCCGCCGTACTTGACCTCACATCTCGGCCGACCTATCACAGCATGTGGATCTGGACCAACCGTGAGGATCCCGCATGCTCCCTCCCCTACTCCGCGGTTGCAACCGAAAACGCGTGGGCGGTGGGCACCAGCCGCGATACAACGATCGTGCTGAGCAACAACGGTGGCTCCACCCTGTCGATCGAATCGATCGATGTGCCTCACGCCGATCTGGCGCTCTCGCCCCCGGCACCCTTCAACATCGCGGCGGGCGACCAAAGGGATCTGGTCATCACCTATACGGCGAGCGAAGAAGAGATCGGTATTCAACGCTTCACGATCAGATCGAACGACACCGACGATCCGGCGCTGCGCTTCTCGGTTCAGGGGAACAGCGCCGATCTGAACGTCGGCGACCCCGCCCCCGACTTCACGATCCCGGTGTTGGACGGCGAGACAGTGACACTTTCCGATCTTCGTGGAAGTGTCGTGGTCTTGACCTTCTTCGCCTCTTGGTGACCGGTCTGCGGTCCACAGTTGGTGGACATCGAAAGCGGACTCTGGCAGACTTATCGTGATCAGGGCGTGTTGGTCTTCGGCGCGAATCGCGAGAGCGAACCGGTGCTGCGCGATTTCATCGATCAGACCGGCATCACCTTTCCGGTGCTGACCGACGAACCGAGCGGCTACTACCTCCTGGGGGGGCTCTCTCCCTACCCGCGCGACTACATCATCGACGCTGAAGGGATCGTACAGTACGCGGATACGGAGTATCGGCCGACCGAAATGTCGGCGATCATCGAACGGCTTCTGCCTACAACAGTCGAAGGCTCGGGTGAACCCGGTGGCGGAGCGCCCGGTGCGTCCACCTCGCTCGCGCAGAACGCGCCAAACCTCTTCAACCCGAGCACGCTGATCCGATTCGAGCTCGCATCGCCGGGACCGGTCGAGCTCGCCGTTTTCGACGTCCGCGGCCATCGGATTCGCACGCTGGTCTCGGACCTGATGCCGGCTGGTTCGCACGCCTTGCGTTGGGACGGAAACGACGATAGCGGCAGGCCGGTGGCATCGGGTGTCTTCCTCTATCGCCTGGAAGCGGACGGTACGAAATCGCTGCGCCGCATGTTGCTCGTTCGTTGAAGATCCCCTTCTGCTTCTTCGACGTGTTAGTTTCCGGTGACAAGCACGAACGAAGCTGGAGGGAACCATGTTTCGAAGCAACGCAGGATTCGGCGAACGCGCCACGAAGCTGGCAGCTTTCTTTTCGACACTCGCCGCTGTATCCACGGCGGCCGCCGCACCGGCCGGCTGGGAGCTGCTAGGAGGCGATCGCGCCGATGGCGATCCGATCGATCTCACCAGCGACCCGATCTCGGTCTGCCATGACGCCCAGGGACGAGAGATAATCGCCCACGCCACACGCAAAAGCGCCGCCGTTTGGGACCACCAGATCGTCGTCGAGCGCTGGGACGATGCATCTCAGACCTGGCAAGTGCTCGGGCAGCCGCTCGGGGGCGGTGAGGACGGCGCCTTCGGCCCCTCTCTGGCCTTCTCGAGCGGCCGACTCTATCTGTCTTTCGATCAGCGGAATGGAGAGACCGGAGTGAGGGGAGAGATCTTCGTCAAGCTATACGATGAGCTCGACGATCTCTGGGTCGACGCGGGAGAGAAGGTCCTGAACATCGACCCGATGAAGGGTGCGAGGCACTCCGACCTGGTCGCGGTCGACGCATTCGGCATCGATGTCGCCGTGGCGTGGGAAGAGCTGCACACCGGCGCGAACGAAAGGGCCTGGGTCAAAGCGCTGCGAGGAGGGGTGTGGACGACGCTAGGCGGTGGCCCCTTGAACGTCGGATCCGCCTTGGAGATCGAGAGCATCGATCTGGTATTCGATGGCTCTCGACTCGTCGCCACCTGGGAGGAGATGTCGAACGACCACGAAGACGTTTACGTCAAGGCGGTCGGACCGGACAATCGGTGGGTCGCGTTGGGCGGAGATGTCGCCGGGGCGATGGACGGCAACTCCCCCTCGATCGCATTCGACGGGGAGGAGATCCACGTCGCGTACGGCTCCCTCGACATGATGAGGGGAGCGCCTCGATTGATCACCGTGAAGCGGTGGACCGGATCGCGGTGGGAGCAGGTCGGATCCGACCTCAACGAGACCCGCGACGAGAGCGACTCCTGGGGATCGGGTCCCTATATCACCTCTCGGGGATCGCGGCTCTGGGTGGCGTGGAACGAGAAGATCTACGGTCAGAGCGACAAGAGCATCTTCGTGAAGAGCTTCAATGGCTGCGCCTGGGCGATCGATCCGGGCTCGTCGACGACGAGAACGCTCGATCCCTTCCCCGATCTCGATGCGTCGCAAGTGCAGCTGGCGAGCCGGGGAGATGGCCTCTCCTGTGCTTTCGTGGAGAAGCAGGGGATCTATGTGAAGCGACGCATTTCCGGCCGCCTATCGGACTGTGGAGAGGGGTTCGCGGCGGACTGACAATCGATGGTGGAGCCGGGGCCGAGCGCCGGAGTAGCCTGTGCGCATGGCCAATAGCTTTCGAACCACGGCGCTTCGGGCGCTGATACTGATCGCCCTCGGGTCGGCTATCGGTATCGGGAACAACCTGCTGGCGGGGGCGCATCGGCGGCTCGACTGGATCTCCGATTATCCCGCGCTCGAAGCGAGGAACGATCGAACCGGCGGCTCGCGGGAGAGAGCCGCGCCTTCGGGCCATGCCCTCGCCGCCACGCAAGGCTCCGGCTCGCTCCCCCAAGATCTTTCCGATATTTCGATTCCAGAGCCGAACCCGGATGAGCTCGCCGTCGAGATCGATCCGCTCCAGGCCGCTCGCCTCTATTCGAATGGGGCGGTGTTCGTCGACTCGCGCCGCAGCCGTGAGTTCGTAGAGGGGCATATCGCGGGCGCGCGCTCGATCTCTTATTGGGAGAGCGCGGTCGTTGCCGGCCGGATCGAGGAGCTTGCCTGGAGCGCGGAGCTCGACGACCCGATCGTGGTCTACTGCAATGGGGGGGACTGCCCCGATTCGCATGCGCTCTCGGAGCTTCTGTGGGGCGCGGGTTTCGTGCATGTGCTGATCTACCGGGATGGGTATCCGGACTGGATCGCCAGGGGCGGCGCGACCGAGAAGGGGGCGTCCCGATGAGCCGCATTCGGGCGCTGCTCGGCGGCGAATGGCTGGCCGTCAGAGTGCAGATCGGTCTCGGCGCGGTTTTCGTGGCGGCGGGTTGGCCGAAGCTCGTCGATCCGCCCTCTTTCGCGAAGAATATCTGGGCCTACGGTCTGCTTCCCGATGGGCTGATCAACGTGCAGGCGTTGACGATGCCCGGAATCGAGCTGGTCGTCGGACTGGCGCTGATCCTGGGAGTGTGGAGGCGCGGAGCGGCCACGGTCGCGGCCGGCCTGCTCCTGGTGTTCATGGTCGCTCTGAGCCGGGCCCTGATCGAGGGGAACCCGGTGAGCTGCGGCTGTTTCGATCTCCACGCCGCGCCGAAATCGGACGCCGAGCTGCTCCGAGACCTTCGAATGGTGCTTCTGCGCGACGTCGGGCTGATGGCGATGGCGCTGCACGGGATTTGGGGGCCGCGCCGCGGCGCCGATGTGTAGCGAGCGAAGTTACGCCGCTACTTGATCGAGGGCCTGGGTCGGCCAGGGCGGCGGTCACCTTGACGACGGCGTCTTCGTGGTCGGTCTCGGGGAGATCTCTGGTGAGCGCGTAGGGGTCGGTCATGGCAGGTTCCCGGATGGCGGGTTCGGTTTGGGCGGGGTTGGAGGGGATCGGGAGTGGGGCGGTCGAGTGAAGACTTTCGTTCGTCATGGGCGCCCCTGTATGGTGAGTGGGAGCCGTGGAGATCGGACCACCCCCGGATACGCTGGAGCAAGAATGAATCGTCCCTTCGTGGTCGGAGTCGCGGGGGGCAGCGGTTCAGGCAAGACGACGATCGCCCGAGCCCTGACCGAAGCGCTCGGACCGATGTCGGTCGCCCTCATCGAGCAGGATTGCTACTATCGCGACATTGCCGGGCTCGAGTTCGAAGAGCGGGCCAGGATGAACTTCGATCATCCCGACGCGATCGAGATGGAGCTCTTGATCGAACACGTCGACCGGCTCTGCGAGGGGCGGAGGATCGAGAAGCCGCGCTACGACTTCGAGCAGCATCTGCGCGCGTCCGAGACCGATGCGGTCGATCCGCGTCCGGTTCTGCTGGTCGAGGGGATCTTGGTGCTCCACCACCCGGAGCTCAGAGATCGGATGGATCTGAAGCTCTATGTCGACACCGCCGCCGATATTCGGCTAATGCGCCGGATTCGCAGAGATCTGGAGCAACGGGGAAGGGATTTCGGCCAGGTGCGGGAGCAGTACCACGAGACGGTCCGCCCGATGCACCTGGCCTTCGTCGAGCCCTCGAAAGAGCACGCCGACGTCATTATCCCGGAAGGGGGACAGAATCCCGTGGCACTCGACCTGCTTCTAGGGCGCATTCGGGAGGTCATCCGCGGGTATCGGGGCCCCGGGGCGGTGTCGGGGGACTGATTCCGTTCAAGGCGGAGCGGAATTCACGTTAGATCACGCAATCGTCACAGATCGGTCACATCCGCATCCCATACTGCTCAATACAAGATCGCTGGACCCAGGGCCCGTCCCCCCCCACTGAGGCCCTGGTTGTCTTCCCCCCGACAACGAGTCCAGCGGGAGCGCCCTCCCCCCCGCGGGCGACTCCCAGCGTCGCACCGGTCGTTCCCCCCCAACGGCCGGTGCCCGCGTGTACGGGCTGAGTTTCGAGCGATCAGCCGATCAGGAGGCCCCCCCCCAGGCCGCCGCACCGGCCGCGGGCAGGGTCACCGCCCATGCGGCGAGGATCTTCGCCATCGTGCGGCGGCGAAGCCCGCCCGTCGACGCTCCAAGTCCGAAGAGAGCGCCCGTGGAGACGTGGGTCGTCGACACCGGCAGCCCCACGATGGTGGCCATCATGACGGCCGAGGCGGCGCCCACCGCGACGGCCGGGGATCACCGTTCCTCTGCGGTTTTCGTTTGGGGAATTGGGTTGCATGGTAGGTCGCGATCCTTCCCCCGGCGGTGGGTGTCGGTAATAATTGAGGGTTCGCGTTCGTTTCGAAGCCAGCCCTCCAGTGCCATGACTCAGATCTCATTCCAGCTCAACGGCGAAGATGTTCGGGTGGAGACGCGCTCGGGGGAATCGCTGATGCACACACTGCGTGTGCGCTGCGGCATTCGGTCGATCAAGAACGGTTGTGACGGCCAAGGGCAGTGCGGAGCTTGTTTGGCGTTGGTGGGGGGGCGGCCGCGCACGACCTGCGCTACTCCCGCCGAGAAGGCGGAGGGGAAAGAGATCGTCACTCTCGAAGGGGTCTCGGCGGAGGACCGGGAGCGCGTGGCCAACGCCTTCGTGGCCGCGGGGGCGGTGCAATGTGGTTTCTGCACTCCGGGGCTCGCGCTACGCGCGATCGGATTGCTCGGCCGGCGAGACGACCTGACGAGAGATGAAATCGCTCGTGCGATCGACGGCCATCTCTGCCGGTGCACGGGGTATCGCAAGGTTGTCGACGCCATTTCGATGCTCCAGCGGGCGCGGCGAGGCGAGGCGGTTCCGCGGATCGAGGAAGGGGGCGGAGTGGGGCGAGATCTGGGGCGTCTCGATGGCGTGCGCAGCGTGCTCGGAGAGCGGGCGTTCGTGGGCGACATGGAGCGAGAGGGCCTGCTCCATGGGGCGCTGCGTCTCGCGCCCTGCGCCCGGGCTCGAGTTGTCGGCATCGACACGGCGCGGGCGCGGGCGTTGCCGGGAGTGGTCGCGATCGCGACCGCCGACGATGTGCCCTCTCAGCGCTGGCTCGGGCTGATTGAGCAGGACTGGCCTGTTTTTGTCGCGGTGGGCGAAGAGCTGCGCTGTGTTGGCGATGTGCTCGCGGTTGTGACGGCGAGCGATGAAGCCACGGCGAGAGCGGCGGCGCGGCTGATCGATGTGGACCATGAACCTCTTCCCCCTTTGGTCGATCCGCTCGCGGCTCTGGGAGGCGAGGCACACCGGGTCAATCCGAGGCATGAGAATCTGTTGCACCGTACTTCGATCGTTCGGGGCGACGTCGATGCGGCGCTCGCGCAAAGTCGATACACTGTATCGGACACCTGGACGACGCAACGAATCGAGCATCTTTTTCTCGAGCCAGAAAGCGCGCTGGCGGAGCCGCTCGACGATGGCCGGCTGCGCGTCTATTCGCAGGGGCAAGGGGTCTACGACGATCGACGCCAATTGGCCCGCTTTCTGGGAGTGGCGGAAGAGAGCGTATTGGTGGAGCTGGTGGCGCCGGGAGGGGCGTTCGGTGGCAAGGAGGATCTCTCGGTGCAGGCCCATGCGGCGTTGCTCGCGACAATGACGGGGCGCCCGGTTCGCGTCACCCTTTCCCGCGAGGAATCGATCCGTCTGCATCCAAAACGTCATCCGATCAGGGCGCGCTTCGCTCTGGGTTGCGACGAGGAAGGGAATCTGACCGGGCTGCGCGCGAGTATTGTTGGAGATAGTGGTGCCTACGCGTCGGTCGGAGCGAAGGTGCTCGAACGTGCGGCCGGCCATGCCTGCGGAAGCTACAAGGTGCCGAATGTGGAGATCGAGGCGAGGGCGGTATACACGAACAATCCACCATCGGGCGCGATGCGTGGTTTCGGCGTCAACCAGGTCAACTTCGCCATCGAAGGGTGCATCGACCGATTGGCGGAGCAGGTCGGGATCGACGGCTGGGCGATGCGCATGCGCAACGCCGTGGAGATCGGCGATACGATCACGACTGGGCAGGTGCTGCGAGAATCGGTCGGATTGAAGCAGACGCTTCTCGCGGTGAAGCCGCACTTCGAAGAGGCTCGGGAGAGGGGTCGCGCGGTTGGGATTGCGTGTGGGATCAAGAACTGCGGTATCGGGAACGGTGAGCGAGAATGGGGCAAGGCCGAGCTCGAGGTCGAGTCGGATGGAAGCGTCACGATCTCGAGCGGGTACTCCGAAATGGGGCAGGGGCTATTCACTGTCTTGGCGCAGTGCGCGGTCGAGGCCACCGGGTTGCCTGCATCGGTCTTTCGCGCCAAGACCGACACCATTCGTGAGCTCGATTGCGGTTTGACAACCGGCTCACGGGCAACTCTGCTCGGAGGCCGCGCGGTCGAGAGCGCCGCGCTCAAGCTGCTCGCCGATCTCGATCGCGGACATACACTCGATGACCTGGCGGGGCGCGGCTACCGTTCGAAGGTCGTGATCGACGACACGGTTCCGACGGCGGATCAGGGAGGCGATGCGCGGATCCACATCGCCTACGGCTTCGCCACGCAGCTCTGCGTTCTCGACGACGAGGGTCGAGTCGAGCGAATCGTGGCCGCTCACGATGTCGGACGGGCGATCAATCCGCTCCTCTGCGAGGGACAGATCGAGGGATCGATCCATATGGGGCTGGGCGCCGCGCTGACCGAAGAGCTACCCTGCGAAAAGGGCGTTCCGATCTCCTTCGATCTGCGCGAATTGGGCGTATTGCGAGCGCGCGATATGCCCGAAATCGAAGTGATACTGATCGAGGACCGGCACCCTGAAGGGCCATATGGTGCAAAGGGTGTCGGTGAGATCGGGCTGGTTCCCACGGCGAGCGCCGTCGCGGGTGCGCTGGCCGCCTTCGACGGCCGGTGGAGGACCGCCCTCCCGATGACCGAATCCGCGGCGGCCCGCGCCATGAGCGTCGGGCGGAAGCCGCGCGAAAGAGAGCGATCATGAAAGAGGCTCGCGATTCCTGGATTCTGGGACCCGACTCCTCCGGTCGGGCGCTTCGAATCGAGGACGGGCGAATCGCGGATTTTGGCACCGATCTGGAGATAGGCCCTTTTCATCTCTCCTGCGAGGGAGCGCGGATCGAGGTCGGGCGGGTCAATGCGCACACACATATCTACAGTGGGCTGGTCCCCTTCGGCATGCCCGCGCCCGAACCGCCGCCCGAAAACTTCGTACAGATCCTCGAGCGGATCTGGTGGCGGCTCGATCGAGCCTTCGACGAACAGAGCCTTCGGGCCGCCACGCGTTACTATGTCGCCGAAGCGTTGCTTGCCGGCACGACCACGCTCATCGATCATCATGAATCGCCCGGGCTGATCGAAGGATCGCTCGATGTCTTGGCTGATGGCTGCGGGGAGCTGGGTGTGCGATCTCTGCTCTGCTACGGCGCGACCGAGCGGAACGGCGGGCCCGACGAAGGGGCCCGGGGACTGCGCGAATCCGCTCGTTTTCTTCGAGAGAATCGAAATCCTCTCCTGCGCGGGGCCGTCGCGCTGCACGCTTCATTCACTGTATCGGACGATACGATTCGCGAAGCAGCCGCGATCTGTCGCTCGACGGGCTCCTCCCTGCACGTGCATCTCGCGGAAGATGTGGCCGACGTCGAGGACGCTCGAAAACGTGGATTCGGCGGACCTCTGGAGCGGCTGATCGAGCTCGGAGCGCCGCTCGAGGGCTCGATTCTCGCCCACGGCGTTCACCTCGACCGAAAGCAGGTCGAACGCGCGCGAGACGAAGGCGCATGGCTCGTTCAGAATCCACGATCGAACCGCGGCAACGGTGTCGGCTACCCCACGAGCCTAGCTTTTTCGTCTCGAGTGGCCCTTGGAACCGACGGCTTCCCCGCCGACATGGCGGCCGAAGAGGCGGCGCTGCTGAACGAAGCCGACACCAACGACGACGATCGGGCCACCATCGCCGAGCGCGTGAAAGGGGGCTGGCGCATGGCGAGCGACCTCTTCGGCATACGACTGACAGAGGAGCCGCGAGCCGGAGACGCCGCCGATCTTCGTGTCGTCGACGACAAAGGTCGCGTGCAACATGTAATCGTGAACGGTATAGTGCTCGTTCGCCACGGGCAGCTGATCAGCGGCGATATCGATCGCATCAGAACAGAAGCAGAAGAAGAAGCCGGTCGCCTCTGGCGCCGCATGGAGAAGATCTGAAATGGCGACACTTGGACTCGAGAAGGAAATCGTCGACCACGGGGTGCTCGAAAACACGGTCGCCCGCTTCAAAGAAGCCGGCGTGCTGCTGCCCTCATTCGCGGAGCTGGCCGACCCGAGGCGGATTCCCGACAAGGTCTCGAATGCGCTGACCGGCATCGATCCCGATGCGCCGCATCCGCTGAATCTCTTTCGCGTGCACTGGTACAACGACTCCGTCCGAAGTGGTCGTGACGCAGTCCCCGCGCATATTGTGTTGCCCTCTTCCCTCACCGGCGTAGAAGCACCGATTATCGTGGCGCTCGGCAACCGCTTCCCCATGATAGCCGCGCACAAAGTGCTGGCGGCCTATAGCTGTCTGGTGCCGCGTCTCGTCACGGGCCAATTCGACCCTACACTTCACCGAGCGTTGTGGCCGTCGACCGGCAACTACTGCCGCGGTGGGGTCGCGATCTCGCGCATTATGGGGTGTCGCGGCATCGCCATTCTGCCCGAGGGCATGAGCCGGGAGCGTTTCGACTGGCTCGAATCTTGGATTACCCACCCTGACGACGTCATTCGCACGGTCGGTGTGGAAAGCAACGTCAAAGAAATCTACGACAAGTGCGCGGAGCTGGACGCCGACCCCACCAATATCATCTTCAACCAGTTCTGCGAGTTCGCCAACCATTTGGGTCACCATCTGTGCACCGGTCGTGCGTTGGAGCACGTGTACGCGACCACGCGCGAATCGCACGGAGAACTCGAGCTGCGGGCCTTCGTCTCCGCGACCGGCTCCGCGGGGACCATCGCGGCCGGCGATTACTTGAAGGAGCGCTTCGGCTCGTCGATCGCCGCCGTCGAGGCGCTGGAATGCCCGACTTTGCTCTACAACGGGTTCGGGGACCACAATGTGCAGGGGATCGGCGACAAACACGTGCCACTGATTCATAACGTAATGAACACCGATTTCGTTGTTGGAGTATCGGATGCCGCTACCGACAGTCTGGGCGTCCTCTTCAACAGCGACGAAGGGCGTCGCTACCTCGTCGATAGGCGAGAAGTGCCTGCCGATATAGTCGGGATGCTGAGTGAGCTGGGGATCTCCTCGATCTGTAATGTTCTGGCTGCTATCAAACTGGCGCGCTATCTCGACTTGGGCCCCGATGAAGCGGTGATAACGATCGCGACCGACGGATGGGCGATGTACTCGTCGGAAGAGGAAAAGGCACGAGAACAGGTTTTCGGCGGGGGTTTCGACGCCGTCAACGCGGCGGAGACCTTTGGTGAGCACCTGCTGGGACAGGGGATCGATCACCTGCGCGAGCTGACGAGAGTGGAGAAGCTGCGCATCTTCAATCTCGGCTACTTCACATGGGTCGAGCAGCAAGGTATCTCGATCGAGGATTTCGTTGCCCGCAAGGACAGTTCGTTTTGGACGGAGCTCCACGAATTGATCCAGATCTGGGACCAGCTCATCGAGGAGGTCAACCGGCGAACCGGTGTGGGCGAGAATCTGTAATGGGTATCGCGACAATGATCTGCGGCGGCTGCGGGGCCGAGGCGCCGATCGACGATCCCTTTCGCTGCCGGAACGCGCGTGAAGGTGACGACATCGATCACGTGCTTTCGCGTGTGCTCGACGACGAGAATGTGGCGTTCCCCGGAGAACAGAGCGATGCCAATCCCTTCATCCAGTATCGGGAGCTGACGCTCGCTTGGCAACTCGGGCGGGAGCACGGCCTTTCGAACGAGGAGCTCCTTGGTCTAACGCGCGAGCTGAGCGAGAGGGTCGCCGACGTCGACAATCGACGCTTCACGCGCACTCCCCTCGCCCGCATAGCCGGGATCGAGGAGGCTTGGGAGCTCGACTCCGAGCTCTGGGCGAAGGACGAGACCAACAACGTTTCCGGTTCGCACAAGGCTCGCCATCTGATGGGTGTGATGCTCTACCTGCAAATCGCGGAGCGCCTCTCGGTCATCCCTGCGGATCGCCCGCTGGCGATCTCGAGCTGTGGCAATGCCGCGCTGGCCGCGGCGGTGATCGCGAAAGCGGGGGCCAAACCGATCGAGGTCTTTGTCCCTACCTGGGCGGATCCCGAGATCGTAGACCGGCTAGAAACACTCGGCGCGCGCCTCCACCGCTGCGTTCGCCCGCCAGAGAGCAGGGGAGATCCCTGTACGGCGGCGTTTCGTGGCGCGGTGGGCCAAGGCGCGATCCCCTTCTCTTGCCAGGGCAGCGACAACGGGCTCGCGATCGAAGGCGGCATGACGCTGGGCTACGAGATGGTGGCCGCGATGGCGCGAAACCCACCGGACCGCATCTTCGTACAGATCGGCGGCGGAGCGCTCGCGAGTGCGTGCATTCAGGCTTGGCGAGAGGCGAAAGCGTGGGGGATCGTGAGCAGGATCCCGCGGATTCACGCGGTTCAAACCGAGAATACAGCCCCCTTGGATCGCGCCTACCAACGAGTCGTTGCGCGGATCTCAGCCGATCTGCCGGGCGCCTCGGCAAACGGGGCCCATATCCCGGCCGATCTGCGCTCGATCGCCGAACGCGCGCGCACCCTGCGCGGCCACGCCGATTCGCGCGCCGTGGCGCGAACGCTTCGGCACGCGGCAACACATCGATCCGAGTATATGTGGCCATGGGAGGCCGCGCCCGAGAGCATCGCACACGGAATTCTGGACGACGAAACCTACGATTGGCTGGCGGTTGTGCGCGGCATGATCGCGACAGGGGGATACCCCATCACTGTGTCGGAGGAGCTTCTCGAAGAGGCGAGACGCACCGTCCGATCGGCGACCGATATCCTCGCCGACGCCACCGGGTGCGCGGGGCTGGCGGGAGTGGCACGACTGCGGCGCGCCGGCTTGTTGGAAGCGGATGAACGGTCTGTAGTCCTCTTGACGGGAGTTGATCGCCAAGTCGAGGACAGGCGGTAACCGCCAGGAGCGTCGATGGACGACAGAGCAGCGGAGATCTTGCGCAAACTCGAAAAGGCCCAGGGAGGGCAACGGGTCGACCTGCTCGTTCAGCTCGCCAGGCGCCGGCTCAGCACCGATGCGACGAGCGCCGCGACGCTGCTCGAAGAGGCGCTCAACCTTGCTTCAGAGATCGAGTATCCGCTCGGGGAGGCCGCCGCCCGCATCGAGATGGGAATCGTCGCCTCCAATCGGTCCGATCTGACGACGGCGGAGAGGGAGCTGAACGCCGGATTGAGAATCGCACGGCGTGAGCGTGATCCGAGACAGACCGTTCGCGCCTTCGATGGTCTCGGGAACACCAAACTCCTCGCGGGCGATTTCCTCGGCGCCATGGAGATCTGCATGGAGGCACTGAAGCTCATCGAGGAATCGGACGAGGATATCGATCCTACGGCGGCATTGACACATCTGGCGCGCATTCATTTTCGGCTCGGAGACGTCGATCGGGCACTCGAGTACCATGGCCGCGTCGTCGAGTGGGCTCGAACAAAACGTGATTCAGAGCCGATCGCTACGGCGCTCAACAACGCCGGCGTGTTCCTCCGACAAAAGGGCCGCTACTCCGAGGCGCTCGAAAGGCTCCGGGAATCGCTCATCCACGCACACAAGAGCGGGAGCAAGCGCACCATCTCACGCACGTTGAGCAATATTTCGCTGACGATGATCTTGCAGGAGGAGTTCGCCCGTGCGCTGCCGTACGCACAAAACGCCATCAACGTGAATCGGGCGATCGACAACCCGATGGGTGATCTCGATGCTTATCGCACCTTGAGCTCCGCGTTCGTGGGGTTGGGTGACCTCGAAAACGCGGCCGCCGCGCTGGAAAATGCCCAGCGCATCGCCGAATCCCACGATCTTCCCTTGGAGAAACAGCACTGCTGCAAGAGCCTTGCGACCGTGTACGAGAAGCAGGGTCGCTTCAAAAAGGCTCTAGCTGCTTCGAATCGCTCACAAGAGCTGAGCGAACAGTTGCTCACCGAAGAGAAGGCCCGACTCTTCAGCGAAGCGGAAGCCCGCTACAAGAGCGAGATTTACCAGCTCGAAAATGTACGCCTGGCGGCGGCCAACCGAGAAATATCGAAGCAACGTGAGCTGCTGGAACGCGCCAGAGACGAAGCCCAGGCCGCGGCCCGCGCCAAGAGTGAGTTCTTGGCGGTCATGAGCCACGAGGTTCGCACACCTCTCAACGGCGTGATAGGCATGGCCGATCTACTCATGGACACCGATCTGACAACACACCAGCGCGACAGTATCGAAACGATCCGCGTGTCGGGCGAGGCATTGCTTTCAGTTCTCAACGACATCCTCGACTTCTCCAAGATCGAAGCAGGCAAGCTGGAGATCGACGAAGAGGAGTTCGATCTCGCATCTTCCCTCGGTGATCTAATCGCGATCGTGAGCTCACAGACGCGACAGAAGAAACTGGAGCTGATAACATCGCTTTCTTCAGATCTACCGACGATGGTGCGGGGAGACCGAAATCGGCTTAGACAGATCTTGCTGAACCTCCTCGGCAATGCCCTCAAGTTCACACGCGAAGGGCGAGTAGAACTCAAAGTGACGCTCGCTGGAAAAGAGGAGAACTCGCTCGATATCGACTTCTCGGTGCGCGACACGGGGATCGGCATTGAGGCAGAGAAGCAGCGGGAGCTCTTCGAGCCTTTCGCGCAGACCGACCGGTCGATGACCAGAGAGTACGGCGGTACGGGGCTCGGGCTCGCGATCTGTCGCCACCTCGTTGAGATGATGGGGGGAAGCATCGGGGTCGAGAGCCAGCCGGGCCGAGGGAGCCGCTTCTGGTTCACCGTGCCCTTAGGACTCTGTGAAAGTCGTCGCGCACCCACCTCGGATGCAATCGAAGGCTTGGAGGGAGTGCGTCTTCTGGTTGTCGAGAACGACCCGGCCCAACAAGCGATCACCGCGAACCTCATGCGCCGCTGGGGGCTGCGAACCGCGACCGCCAGCGACGCCAATGAAGCGCTTGCGGCTCTCTCGAAAGCCACAAAGAAACAAGATCCCTTCTCGGTGGCCCTCATCACTCGCCGCTTGCCGGGAGTACCGGGCAGCGAGCTCGGCCGACTGATCCGAGGCGACGAAACGATCGCCGATATCCCCCTGATCCTGACTTCGTCTATCGTGCGCGAAAGCGACATCGCCGAAGCGGAGCAGGCCGGATTCGAGGCGTATCTGGCCAAGCCGCTTCGCGCGACGCAGACTTGCGCTTGCATCAGGGCGGCGCTAGGTCTGGAGCGAAGCTGGTCCGCCGAAACGGAGACTCCCCTCGCCGAGCGAGCACCCAGCCTCATCCTCGTGGCCGAAGACAACGCGGTGAATCGCAACATTTCGACCCGTATGATCGAGCGGCTGGGGCACCGAGTCGAGGTGGTCGAGAACGGCGAGCAAGCGGTCGCTGCGCTGACTCGAGATCGCTTCGACCTGGTGCTGATGGACTGTCAAATGCCCGTAATGGACGGTTACGAGGCAACTCGCCGAATTCGCCGGCTCCCGAAGGAGAGAGGCCGAGTGCCGATCGTCGCCATGACCGCCCTTGCGATGGAGCAAGATCGGGAGAGATGTCTGGCCGCCGGTATGAACGACTACATCTCCAAACCCTTCACTCGCAAGGAGATCGGCGAAGCCCTGGCGAAGTGGCTTCCACCCGCTGGGGAGGGCGGCGGCTGACCTACGCTTGCCGGCCCACGAGACGCAAAAGTGGCGGCGCTGTGCCTGCAGCATGGCGTACGCGAGCTCTGGACTTCGGATCGGGACTTCGGTCGTTTTCCCAAGTTGCGGACCCTGAATCCCCTCCTCGCGTAACGCCTACCCCCTCCCCCAAACAGCCTTCACTTCCTCCACGCCAAGCAATCTCGCCACTCCCGCGAACACCGCGACACCGATTCCACCGGCCAGACAGAGCCCGGCCGCATCGAAAAGCCTACCGGGCGGCAGCGGCACCCACGTCAAGAGCACCCACGCAGTTACACCCGCTGGCATAGCCGCGGCGGCGGTTCGCGTCAGCGGAGAAACCAGCGCCGCGAGTTCGCACGCCCCCTCCGTCCTCCTCTCCAACACGAAGAGATAAGTCGCTAGCTGCATGAGGCTCGAGATCGAGAGTCCCAATGCGAGCCCGCGAATCTCCAACCCGAAGCCTATGGCCAACCCCCCTCCAAAGAGGGCCGTGAGCAACACTCCGAGCCCCCCTACCCAGATCAGCGTCCAACGGTCATCCAACGCAAAAAAGGCCTTCTTGACGATGTTGATCCCGGCGACGGCGAGCATGAAGGGCAGCAGGCCAGTGAGCGTGCGCGCCGCCGCCACACTGTCCGCCGGCGTGAATTCGCCGTGCTCGAAAAGAAGACGCACCGCCGGAAGTCCCAAAACGACCAAGAGCGCCGCCACGGGAAAAAGCACGAGTGCGATCAAGCGAACCGAGCGCGAAAACGTAGCGCGAAAGGCGATCCAGTCTTTGCCTGCGACATTTTCAGCCAGCAGAGGCAGCGCGGCGCTGCTGACACCAACCGCAACCGCTCCTTGAGCCAGATCGACCATTCGTGTCGCGTACCAATACTGCGTCACCGATCCCGGCGGCAGCAACGAGGCCAGGCTGCGCAATACAATGATGTTGACCTGAGCAAACGCACCGATCGCGACGACTTTTCCCATCTCACCCGCCAACTGGGCGAACCACTGGCTCCGCAAACCGGCCAGATTGAGGCGCAATGGCCCCCAGATGCGGAGAAGGGGCGGCAGGCAAACAACCAGATGGGCCGCCCCCCCGATCAGCACTCCCGGAACGAGGGCGAAAACCGGCTCTTCGAAGCGATCGTAGAGAAACCACGCCGATGCGGCGATCGATCCGCTCACCAGTCCGGGCGCGATCTTTGGCACGAAGAAGTGTCCGCGCCGATTGAGCAGCCCTTCGCAGAACGATACCAGCGACACAAAAAGAATAAATGGGAAGAGCCATCGTGTTAGCGTGATCGTGAGCTCGAGCTTCTCCGGGTCGGCGACGAAACCGGGCGCGAACAGTCGCACGAGCCAGGGTGCGGCTAAAGCACCGGCTCCGCACAAGACCACCCCCGCTACAAAAAGTGCAACCAGCGTCGCCCCGGCCAGACGACGCGCGCTCTCGACGCCCTCGTCCCTTTCCGCCCGGCTCACGGCGGGGATCAGCGCCCCGGTCAGTCCTTCGTCGGCGACGAATCGCCGAAAGACCGATGGCACCGTGAACGCCATCCAGAAAGCATCGGCCGCCGCGCCAGCACCGAAGAGATGGCCGATCACGACGTCGCGCGCCGCGCCGAGAACGCGAGAGAAAAGCGTACCGGCGGCGCCGACGAAACTCGCCAAGTAGAGGTTGATTCGCCTTGCGCCCCGCACCACGGATCAGCCCTCGAAAGACCGTAGCTTAATCAATCCGCTCGCGAACGAGGCCGTGCCGTCGTCGAGCGGCGGAGTCTCGAGCACCGCAGTGATGTCGGCGAAACGCGCGTCATTGACCAGCCAACGAAAAGGCTCCTCTCCGATATGTCCCTCCCCGATTCTGTGGTGGCGATCAACCCGGCTGCCCAGCGGCTTCTTCGAATCGTTCAGGTGAAATGCCCTGAGCCGATCGAATCCGACGACGCGCCCGAACTCCTCCCAAAGTGCGTCGTATCCCTCGCGAGTCGTCAAATCGTAACCGGCGGCGAAGACATGGCAAGTATCGAGACAAACACCGAGTCGCGCCTCGCGGCGCGCCGCGCCGATGATGTCTCGCAGATGCTCGAAGCGCCACCCGAGGTTGCTGCCCTGCCCCGCGGTCGTCTCGAGCAACACGCCAGCCCCATCCGCGGCCACCAGATCGAACGCGGCATCCAGCCCCTTCGCGATCCGTTCGATTCCAAACGCTTCCCCCGCCTCCTTCGGCGCCCCCGGATGGGCGACCAGCCACGGAATTCCCAGCACGGAGCAACGCTCGATCTCATGCGCGAAGGCCGCCACCGATTTCTCCCAAACCTCGTCGTCGGGAGCCGCGAGATTGATCAGATAGGCGTCGTGGGCGATCACCGAGAGCCCCGCACGCTCCACCTCGCCCCGAAACTCCGCCGCCTCATCCGCCTCGATCGGCTTGGCCGCCCAACGGTTCGAGCTCTTGGTGAAGATCTGCAGCGCCTCGCAACCGTCGGCTTCGGCCCGCGCTATGCTCTCGGCAACACCGCCGGCGATCGATTCGTGGGCTCCGAGGATCATTTCGCGCTTCCTTTCTTTCGAAATGGTTCGATCGGGGAGTCTACAACAGGGTCGCGGCGATTCTGGAGATCAGCTACGGGACGGGAAAATCGCCAGTCGTTCTCGATCCGGGCACGATTCCGACGCAGCAACTCCGCCCCCATTGAACCAGTACCAAGCGCCGGATGGGGCTAGATGGCGATCGACTAGCGACGCTCTGGCGACCAGGGCGATGGTGAAGAGCACCAGGGGGACGAATCGATCGAGATGGCGGGTAGTGGAGCGCATCCGGTTTCGAGTTTGAGGGAGAATCCCGTTGAGGGTCGGCGAAGGAATGACTGCCCGGTTTGGGCCGAGATGTGCCGCGGATCCGGTCAATCGGGGAGACCGGGAACCGGAGTAACAGTCGGGCTACTTCGAGATGGGATGAGAAGGCCGACCTCCCCACGCAGTGCCACTGAGAGCCTGCATTAAGGCCTGATCGGGCCCAGTAGCATAAATACCAAGGAGATCGACCATGAGAGAATACCACGCTGATCGCAGGGCTGGATCTCGGTGTTGTCGTCGAGAAGGAGAGCCCGCTCGTCGAGAAACACCTCGGCCGGCCCTACCCGTACCGCTCCTCCAGCTCCAAAATCGCCGCCGGATCACCGATAATCGTCAAACGATCCCCTTCGCGCAAAACTGTGTCGCCTCGTGGAATGAGCACCGCCCCATTTCGGCGGATCAGAGCGACGAGGCTGCCCTTGGGCATCGGCACCTCTTGCAGAGAGTGTCCGATCAGGGGGGCTGTCGCCGCATCCGCGCGCAGCTCCAGAGGGCGGAAGCGCTCGTTGCGAATCAGCACCTCTTTGAGCTCTTGCTCGTCCGTCGCCGAAACCCAGGCGCCGATGAAGTTGTCGTCGTCTACGCGACCGGCCAGTTCGGCAAGGATTCGCAAATGAAGCGCGGGCTCCACGTGTGAGCTCACCAGGAAGAACATCGCGCGCACGGTCTGGTCCCCGTCTTCCCCTTCGAGAAGCGGGTCCTTCACCAAGATGTGGGCGCCCTCGCTGGCACGCACGAGAACCAGCGAGGGCGGTATGTCGGACTCGATGCGCAGGTGCGGCAGAGCGACCCCGCCCGTCACGGGTGTGGCGCCGAGACGCGTCCCCTGCATGAACCGATCCCGAAGCTCGGCCGGCAACACCCCGGTCCGCCCCGATAGCCAATCTACGACCCTGTCCACCACGTCCTCGAACTCCGCGGCGTGCTCGATCTCGACGACGAGTCCCTCGGTGACCACCCGCTCGAATGGATCGCCCCGCCGGAGCCCCTTCTCTTTCAGAATCCCGCGCAGCTCGTGCTCGAGCCCCGAGAAACGGCGTTCCCCGAGACGCGCGAAAACGTGAAAGATCGCCCCCTCGCGGACCACGCGGGCGCGGGCGTAACCGAAAAACCAGATGATGCCGAAACTGACCAGGCCCAGGGTGAAGAGCAGCGGCACCATGCCCATCTCGGCGATCAGCCATACCGGCGCGAGCATTCCGTAGACCTGCATCCACGGATAGAAGGGGGACCGGTATCCGGGGTCGTACGAGCCGATCCCACTCTCGCGCATGACGATGACGGCGAAGTTGCAGAGGGCGAAGAGGAGCAGCTGGAAAGAGCTCGCGAGCTTCGCGATCTTCGTAGGATCAAAGGCAGTGACCGAAAAGAGGACCAGACCGGTCGTGAGAATGACGCCGGCGACGGGCACGGATCGCCCGCTGAGCCGGCTGAAGACCGGAGAGATCAGGCGATCGCGCGCCATCGCCAGCGGATAACGGGACCCGCTCATGATGGCCGAGTTGGCGACCGAGAAGAAGCCGAGGAGGGCCGCGATGCTCATGAAAACCGCGCCCTTATGACCCGCGATCAGCTCCGCCGTGGTCGCGACTGGGTGTTGATCACCGGCGAGCAGCTCGGCGGGCACGACCCCCACCATCATGGTCGTGCCGAGAACGTAGAGGAGTAGAGCCGTGCCGAGAGCCAAGAACATCGCCCGGGGCAAGGTGTGCTCCGGATCGCGCACCTCTTCCGAGATGCTCACGACATTGGTCAGTCCCATGAAGCTCACGTAAACGAGCCCACCGGTCGCCACCATCGACTCGATCCCCGAGTCGAAGTAGCCGCGAAAATGTCCGAGCTTCATGTCGCCGAAACCGGTGGCCATGAACCAGGCGAGAATCGGCAAGATGCCGCACACCAAGAGCATCTGGATCTGCCCGGTCTTCTTGGCCCCGAAGAGATTTACGACACCGAAGAAAAGGGCGAGGAAGACGGCGAGGTTCTGCACGCCGAGCTCCGGCAGCAGGAAGCTGAGGTAGGCGCCGATCCCGACCAGCGCGAAGGCCGCCTTCAGCACGAGCGAAAGCCAGGTGCCGAGCCCACCGATCGTGCCGAAGAGGGGTCCCATCGAACGATCGAGGAAGTAGTAGATGCCCCCGGAGCGGGGCATTGCGGTGGAGAGCTCGAGCTTGCTGAAGACCGCGGGGATGACCGGGATCGCCGCGATCAGATAGCTCAGCGTCATGGCCGGGCCCGCACCCTCGAAGGCGAGCCCCGGCAGCAAGAAGAACCCGGAGCTCAGCGTGGCGCCCGTGGCGAGCACGTAGACCGGGAAGAGCCCGAGCTCTTTCTTCATGGGTGCCGATTTGGCCATTGCGCGCTTTCTCCGCCCCTTTCGTCAGCTCGATGGCGGAGATAGTAGCCTTCGCGACGCCCGACGTGTCGAGCGCAGAAAAAAGCCCCGCCCCGCGGCCCTTTCGCAAAGGGCGCGAGGCGGGGCCCGCCGAAGGGCCGGGGGGCGGAACGGGTGGCCTGTTCCGGCGGATCAGCGCCGGTAGCAGAGATCGTCGAGGAAGAACTCCTGCCCGCCCACGCGCAGCAGATCGATCGGAGGACCGGCCGGATGCACCGTGAGAATCCCGCGCTCGAAGCCGAGACCAGAGACCCAGACGACAGTCACGAGATGGCCACCGACGATGAAGCCGTCGAGCATCGAGAGGTCGGCGACATTCCTGAAATCGCCGTTGATCTCGAAGTTGGTGTTCCCGCCGAGATCGGCGTAGCGGAAACGGGCGGCCTTCGCCGGCGGGTCGGGCTCGAAGACGATCGTGCAGTTGTCGACCATGATCTCCTGGACGGCGGAGCCCAGAGCCTCGTTGCTGACAACGATATTGGCATCGTGCGCGGGACCGGCCCAGCCGCCGCCGCTGTACTGGAACTCGTCGATGCTGATCGTGACGTCGGGCAGAGCGAGGGAGAACCCGACCGGGTAGGTCGCTCCGGGCGGGGGCGATTCCATGTTGAAGCAGCGGCCCGATGCGGGGGAGGCGGTGATCGCGAGGGCGAGCCCGGCGGCGGTGAAGAGGGAGGCGATCTGGTGGGTGAAGTGCGTAGTTAGAAGCATGGTGGTTTCCTTGTAGCGATTCGCGAAGAGCGAAGTGGGATCGGGGACGTTCGAACCAGTAAGCCGGGCTCGGGCGAGTTCTCGCCACAAGAAAACCGGGGGCCCGGAGAGAAGTGACGGAAGGAGGATTGGGAGGGCGCTACGCGTTCACCATTCTTCGGTCTTGGGAGCGACGCATGCGCGATCGCCGCGAACCGGGAATGGGGCTATGTTGCGTCGCTTTTGAACGCGTGCGCGCGGGCAGGCGCATCACCTCGTTGCGCCACCTCGCGCGAAACCCCGAGCGGCCTCTCCTTGCTTGGACTCTACAGATCGGTCAGTCGAATCCGATTCCAGAGCTCCCCATCCTCTTCGATGGCGCCGGCCGCGCGGTGGACTCGAGGGGATCGATTCCCAAGACCTAAGGGTCCGCGCAGGAATAACTAGCGACTTTGGCATCCCATCTGCACCACATCTGGGCGCCAAAATCGCTAGTTATTCTTGCGCCGACCCTAACCTCTTGCTCCATCGGGGTCGTCGACAACTACGACTCTTGATTCCGGGCTCCCGTAAGCCGCAAGAAAAGCCGTTCCAGCGACCGATCCTCGCCTCGGTCCACCAGATCGCCCGGCGCGCCGTCGGCCAGGAGTCGTCCATGATGCAGAATCCCCACGCGCGTACAGATCCGCTCGACCACATCGAGGATGTGGGAGCTGTAGATGATCGCGGTGCCGGTGGCGGCGATCTCGACGAGCAGATCCTTGAGTATGCGGGCGGCCTGCGGATCGAGTCCGCTGAGCGGCTCGTCGAGCAGCAACACTTTCGGCTCGTGGAGCAACGCCTGAATCAGAACGATCTTCTGCTTGGTGCCTTTCGAGGCCGTGGAGAGGCGCGCGTGTCGGTCCTCGCCCGTCAGACCAAAACGCCGCAACCAACCCCCTATCGCAACGAGGCTTTCTTCGGGATCGAGATGTCGAAGATCAGCGACCAACCGCAGATACTCCTCGGCGGTCAAGGCCTCGAACAGTGATGCGTCCTCCGGCGCGTAGCCGATCGCCTGGCGCGCGTCGAGGGGGCGAGCAGGCACGTCCATTCCGTCGATCCGGACTGTTCCTTTGGATGGATGCAACATCCCCGCGCAGATCTTGAGAGTGGTCGTCTTGCCCGCGCCGTTCGGGCCGAGAAGGCCGAGGATCTCACCCGGTCCGACGTGGATGGAGAGCCGATCTACCGCTTGTTTGTCTCCGAAAACGCGGCTCAGTTGCTCAATGTGGATCATCGATCTTCACTCTCCTCCGACTTGAGAACGTGTCGTCATCCCACCACCCTCATCCCCCAATCTCCAGATCTACCACATCCGACGCCTCGATCTCATCGAGCAGAGATCCCCAGCGAGCCTTGACACGGTAGGGGCCACCCGGGATCGGGTCGGGGATCTCGGCCACGCCTTCGACCGTGTGGCTCGCACCGGGGCCGATGGGGATCGCAGAGCGCCTCGCCAACACGTAGTGGATGCGCTGGCCCGTGAGCTCGATCCAGGCGTCACCGCGAGGTGCGGCTTCGGTGAAGGGTAGCGCGCTGTCTTCGATGGTCAGCATGTAGGAAATGGTGTCGCCGGGGGCGGCGCGGCGGGGATCGATCGTGAGGTGGATGTCGGCGGTGGCGGGTGTGACGTAAGGAAGCTCGTAGGCACCGATGTCGGGGGCGGGGCCTTTGAATCCGTACGCACCGAGATCGGCGCCGGAGTCGATCAAGGGGGAGTCGGGGCGCAGG
>NYZA01000065.1 GCA_002686955.1 Gemmatimonadota bacterium | reverse complement strand
GCCATCGATTCGAATACAACTCCGTCCTGTTCACAACGCCGAATCGCGTTCTTAAAGGGTGCTTCATCGAACCGTTCGACATCCCCGCGGCGTAGACCCGCTCCTGATCGATATTGAAATACGTCGCCACCAGGTCGATCGCGGCGGCAATGAAACCGACATCATCGGAATCGGGCAGGTCGGGCAGGTCGCCCCGACAATCGTTCCAATGATCATCGATCCCTTCTGGGTAGACGACGATGAACTTATCGCGATCGGCGAGCTCGTTCCAACGGAACTCCGTCGTGAAATCCATCGCCGTGTCGCTGTCACCTCCTCCGCCGTGCAGATGGAACACTAGCGGGACCGGCGTTGGCGGAAGATCGTCGGGTACATAGTACTGGCCGGTGCGCATCTCGCCGTCGAACATGAACGAGCCTTGCTTTGGCACGGCCGCGCTTGCGGTGGAGCAGAAAAGAAGAGCGGCGGATAGGCGGATAAGCGGGATGGGAATCACGATCGGCTCCTAGAGTGTGCGATGATCTCATGAATAGGAATAACACGAGCGGGCGATGCCCTTGTCCTCGATGGTCACGCTTTCTCGAAAGACCTATCATCACATCGGTCGATGACAACTCGATGCGGCCTCCCAATAGACGGCCCAGCGATCCCGCCTCCCAGAAAGGAAAAGAACGAGATGCCTTTCGATTTCCAACGAGCGCTCGAGGTAGGACGCCCCCCCAACATCACCCGTCTCTTCCCCAACTCTCAGGCGCTGATCGTGAGCGGAAAAGCGATCGATCGTGCCATGCTGGCCAAAGGGAAGGCGCTGACCATGGCGGCGAACGGCCGCAGCTACTTCGCGATTCGCGGCGCTCTGCTCGCCGCCCAGAAGGCGAACGCGGCGCTCATCGTCGAGATCGCCAAGTCGGAGGGCGGCGCCAACGCTTACTGCGCGGTCAGTTACTGGAATATGGCCCGCCACGTCGATGCGCTCTGCAACGAGCTCGGCATCACGGTTCCGGTGGCGATTCACGCCGATCACTACGGAATCAAGGGGCCGGCAGATGTCGAGCGGGCGAAGACCGAGATCCCTTCGATGTTCGACGCGGGGATCACGTCGATCGCCATCGACGCTTCCCATCTACCCGATGATGAGAATCTGCTCTCGAGCCTGGCGCTGATGCCGCTGGTGCCCGGGTGGGCCTGCATCGAGACCGAGGTCGGTGAGATCAAGGGCGATGCGGGATTGTCCACCGAGGAGGAGGCTCTTTTCCTCATCCAGGGTTTGAACGCCCATGGAATCTCTCCCGACTGGATCGCGCTGAACAACGGCTCGGCCCACGGAATCCAGGCGAGCTCGCAAGGGATCCAGGTCGAGCTGACGGCCGCCATCCACGAGGCGCTGGCGCCCTACAGGGTCTCGGGCGCTCAGCACGGCACCTCGGGCAACAGCTCGGAGCGGCTGCGCGCGGTCGCCGACAAGACCCGTACGACCAAGGCGAACGTCGCGACCGCCCTGCAGATGGTCTCTTGGGGTGTCCAGGTGAACGACTACGGCAACGCAGTGCTCGACGATGCGGGCAACTTCGTCAAGGTGCCTGGACGGGGGATGTCGGAGGAGCTCTGGGAAGAGCTCGCGGCCTACGCCGACGCCAACGGAATCAAGGGCGGCAACTACAAGAAGCTGAACCTCCCCTTCGAGAACAAGTTTCTCGGCCAGGCCAAAGAGGTCCGCGATCGGATGACCGGCGAGGTGCGCGACTTCGTCTACCGCATGCTGACCGAGGTTTTCAATGCGACCGACACGGCGCCCTTGGCGATCGAAGCGCTTCTCGAGGCCGGCTCACACGACCTCGGGCCGAAGGCGACCCGGATCGAGGATCCGAACGAGTGGACCGAGGCGAAGATCCGCGATAAGGCGGCGCTGATCTGCTCCGATAAGGGCCCGGAGGGCGACTGGGACGACTGAGCGCGCCATCAAGAGCATAGAGAGCCGGCTACCGATCCGCCGGCTCCACATCGACCTCGTCGCCCCGTTCCAGGCCGAACGCGGCCCGGGCGGAGCCGTTCCGGACTGCCAGCTCCAGACGATCGTCACTGTCGATCAGCGCCAGCGGCTCCCCCTCTTCGACCGCCGCGTAGTGGTCGGCGATCGGGAAGCAGGCGCCGCGACAGCGGGCGACCATTTCCGGGTCGATGAGGGCGGAGGGGATGGTCGTAATTCCGTTGCCGAAACGGTCGAAAATCTCGATCCTTCCGACGATCCGGTCTCTCTCCCGCAGTGCTGGGATCTGCGTGAGACGGGGCTCGATCGTTGTCCGCGTTCCGATCTTCGAGGGAGCAAGTCCGCGGGCCAGATGGGCGGCGACCGGGGCGAAAAGGGCGAGTCCATCGAAAGTCGAGTGGGTGGACCACCACGGGGTCGTCGACCGGATCGCGCGCACGTCCTCGGGCTGATATCGATCGAGCAGGCGATCGAAAACACCATTGTCGGGACCCACGAAGATCTGCCCGCCGGCACGGAAGACGATCCCTCTTCTCCCGGAGCCGACTTCTGGGTCGACGACCACCAGGTGGATCGTGCCTCGCGGGAAGTTCGGGGCGGCTCGCGCGATGCACCAGGCGGCACCCGAGATGTCCTGGGCAGCGATTTCGTGGCTGAGGTCCACCAGAACGACATCGTTGCAGATCGAGAGGATGCGTCCTTTCATGGCACCGACATAGCCGTCGCGGGTGCCGAAATCGGTCGTGATCGCGATGATCGTGCTCACTGCTGAACCTCTTCCGCGAAAGGACCGAATCTATGATCGAGGACACATCGAGGACCGATGTCGAGTGGCGGGAGCTGCTGACACCCTCGCAGTATCATGTCATGCGCGAGAAGGGAACGGAACGACCTTTCAGCGGTGCCTATTGGCGGACCTCGATGGCAGGAACCTATCGCTGCGCTGGTTGTGGGCTCGCGCTCTTTCGATCGGATGCCAAATTCGATGCAGGCTGTGGATGGCCGAGCTTCTTCGAACCGTTCGACGGCGCCCATCTGATCGAGCAGGAAGATCGCTCTCTCGGCACTCTCCGCGCCGAGGTCACCTGCGCGGGCTGTGGCTCGCATCTCGGCCATGTTTTCGATGACGGTCCACCTCCGACGGGGCTCCGCTATTGCATCAATTCCGTGTGTCTCGATCTCGAAGTGCCCCGGCGAGATTCAGCGGTGATCGCTCGATCGGTTCGTAGGAGTGTGGGCGAAGAGTAAAGGTGCCTCGGCCTCGCGTCAGGTCGCGCAGATCGGTGCTGTATCCGAAAACCCGGGCCAGTGGAACGTGCGCCCGCGCGATGTCGCTCTCCGGTCGAGACTCGACACCGAGTATCTCACCTTGGCGGGCGCCGATGTCTTTGAGGACGGCGCCGGTGCACTCGGCTGGAACCGAGACCTCCATGGCCATGATCGGCTCCAGCAGCGTAGGGGCGGCGCTTCGCAACGCTTCGCCGTGAGCACGGGCGGCCGATGATTGGATCGCGACCGCCGAGAGCTCTTCGCCCTGCGTCGTGACGTCGAGCAGAGTCACGATCACGTCGATCAGGGGGTAGCCGGCGACTGGCCCGGTCGTCGATGCGTCCTTCAGGAGCTGGACGGCGTCGGCGAGCAGCGGGGCGGGGATTCCCCTTTCGGGCGGGACTCTCTCGCAAACCTCCACGCCGGCGCCCTTCGCGCTCGGCTCTACTCGGACGAGGGCGCGGGCCGAGAGCCGCGCCCCGGAGACTTGGCGGTGGAAGACATCTTCGTGCTCCGCCGCGATCGTGATCGACTCCCGATAGGCCACCTGCGGCTTCCCCTTACGCACCTCGAGCCCCCGCTCGTCGCGCAGACGCTGAACGATGACGTCGAGATGAAGCTCTCCCATGCCGCCGATCAGCGTCTGCCCGGTCTCTTCATCGACCGACAGGCGAAATGTCGGATCCTCTCGCGCGAATTGGGACAGCGAATCTTCCAGGGGGCGCTGATCCGCCGCGCTTCTCGCCTCGACCACGGCTTGAATCACCGGCTCCGGGAAACTCATCCCCTCGAGTGCGACCGGTCGATTGCTGCTGCAGAGCGTTTCGCCCGTAGTCGTGTGTTTCAGCCCGATGAGTGCCACGATGTCGCCGGCTCGAGCCTTCTCGATCTGTCGCGACCGATTGGAATGCATGCGCAGGATGCGCCCAATCCTCTCGTCCTCTCCGCTGACGGCGTTGCGAACCACGCCGCCGCGGACGATTTCGCCGGAGTAGAGACGCGCATAGCAAAGGGTTTGGTAGGCATCTTGGGCCATCACTTTGAAGACGAGCGCCGCCAAGTTCCGGTCGCCGAACGCCACCTCGACCGTCTCGCCCGAGGCGGGATCGACGCCGGTGATCGAATCGACCTGGTGCGGCGCCGGAAGGAAATCAACTACCGCATCGAGCAGAGGTTGCACACCTCGGTTCTTGAGGGACGATCCACAGAGCACCGGAAAAACCTCTAGCGATATGGTTTTGGTGCGCAATGCGGCGATGATGCGAGATGGAGGGATCGGGACCTCCTCGAAGTGCATATCGAGCAGCTCTTCGTCGACTTCGGCGCATATGGCGATCAGTTCTTCTCGCAACGCATGCGCTCGATCGCGCAATTCGTCCGGGATCTCCGCGATGCGGTAGTGCTCACCAAGCGATCCTTCGTCCCAGATCAAGGCGCGCTGTCCAATCAAGTCCACGACACCCTCGAAGTCGGCCTCCGCGCCGATCGGAAGCTGGATTGGGATCGGAACACATTTCAGCCTCTCCTTCATGTGTCGCAGCACTCTGCCGAAGTCGGCGCCGATCCGGTCCATCTTGTTGACGAGCGACACTCTTGGAACGCGGTAGCGGTCGGCCTGCCGCCAGACGACCTCCGATTGCGGCTCGACTCCGCCCACGGCACAGAAGACAGCCACCGCTCCATCGAGAACCCGCATGCAGCGCTCGACCTCGACGGTGAAGTCGACATGCCCCGGGGTGTCGATGATATTGATGGCGTGATCGCGCCATTCCACCTGGGTGCACGCGCTCGTAATCGTGATGCCCCGGGTGCGTTCCTGCTCCATCCAGTCCATCGTGGCGGAGCCCTCATCCACTTCTCCCAGTCGGTGGGTAACACCCGCATAGAAGAGGATCCGCTCCGTCGTCGTGGTCTTCCCCGCATCGATGTGGGCCGCGACGCCTATGTTGCGAAGCTTGGGGGCCGCGCAAGAATGACTTGTCATTTGGCTTCCCATCTGCACCTCATCTCCGTCCGATCGGCGAGCCCCGAAAGCCTCGAAGTAGCGTTGCCACTCCTCCGGTTTCGGAACTCACCGATCGACCAGATCTGCGGCACATCTGTGCGCCAAATGACAGGTCATTCTTGCGCGAACCCTTAGTGGCCGGGGCGAACATGACGCGCCAGCCTAGCACGACGAAGCCCCCGCCGACTCGGATCAGCGGGGGCTCTGTTCTCCGAGGCGAAGCGCTCTTCTACAGCACTTCTCGAAGCATCTCCTCAATCACCCCCTTTTCGAGCTCTTCCAGCTCGTAGGTGACGTTGGCGATCGGCTTGTTCGCGTTGAGGATCCGCTTTAGGGCGATCGGCGTGCCCTCGACGACGACATCGGCCGGCGTCGCGTTGATCGTCTCTTCGAGGTCGCGAATCTGCGCGTCGCCGTAGCCCATGGCGGGCAGGATCGCCGCCGCGTTCGGGTAGTTCTCGTAGGTCGACTTGATGGTGCCGACCGCGTAGGGGCGCGCGTCGACGATCTCTGAAGCGCCCGCGTCTTTCGCCGCGAACCATCCCGCCCCGTAGGTCATACCGCCGTGCGTGAGTGTCGGACCGTCCTCCACGACCAGGGCCCGTTTGCCTCGAATCAGCTCCGGATCGTCGGCGCTGATGACCGAGGCGCAGCGAAGGACGCGAGCCTTCGGGTTGTAACGCCGGCAGTTTTCCAAAACCTCTTCGACCTTCTCCGGATCGGCACGACGGACCTTGTTGACGATCAGAAGATCGGCCATCAAGAAGTTGACCATTCCCGGGAAGTATGAGAGCTCGTGTCCGGCGCGATGCGGATCGACCAAAGTGATGTGCAGGTCGGGCTTGATGAAGGGAGTATCGTTGTTTCCGCCGTCCCAAAGTATGACGTCGGCTTCCTTCTCCGCCTCGCGAAGGATCTTCTCGTAGTCCACACCGGCGTACACGACGAAACCGTTGTTGATATGTGGCTCGTACTCTTCGCGCTCTTCTATGGTGCATTTGTGTAGATCGAGATCTTCGTAGGCGGCGAAGCGTTGGCAGGCCTGTTCATTCAGGTCGCCGTAGGGCATAGGGTGCCGAATCGCCACGACCCTCTTGCCCAGCTTCTTGAAGAGGCGGCTGAGATACCTGGAAGTCTGAGACTTGCCGACACCCGTGCGCACGGCCGTGACCGCGACCACAGGCTTGGTCGACGGAATCATGGTTTTGCGTGACGAGAAGAGGACGAAGTGCGCACCGGCCGCGTTGACCTTGCTGCCTTGTTCCATCACATAGGCGTGCGATACATCGGAGTAGGAGAACCAAACCTCTTCGGCGTTTGTTTCGCCAATCAGTGTCGCTAGCTCCTCCTCGGCGTGGATCGGAATCCCCTCCGGGTAGCGCGTCCCGGCGAGCTCGGCCGGGTAGACTCGGCCGTGGATATTCGGAATCTGGGTGGCGGTGAAGGCCACGACTTCGTAGTCGTCGTTTCCGCGAAAGAGGGTGTTGAAATTGTGGAAGTCACGACCCGCGGCTCCCATGATGATGATCTTCTTCATTCGAATCGACTCCGGGAGTGACGACCCTCGACGGGGGCGTGCGGAAGGGAACCGGCGCCTCGCCCGGAAGGTCGATGGTGCTGCAGGCTCCAAGGATCATCGATAGGGCGGCACCGGTCAATCTCGAAATGGGGCAGGGGGTTGACATGTCAGGCAATCGGTTCCTGCATGGAGTATCGTTGCAGGAGAGAATCAGTGCCGAATACCCCAGGATCCGCCACCTAATGCGTGCCCGAGCCGTGCGAATCTTGGCCTTAGGGTTCGCGCAAGAATAACTTCCCATTTTGGCATCCCATCTGCACCACGTCTCCGGCCGATCGCCGACCTCCGAAATCCTCGAAATAGGCCTGCTATTCCTCCGGTTTCGAAGATCGCCGATCGACCAGATCCGCGGCACATCTGGGCGCCAAAATGGG
>NYZA01000064.1 GCA_002686955.1 Gemmatimonadota bacterium | reverse complement strand
CAGATCACTGAGCTCGGCCGCGGAGAAGCCGCACAGCCCTCCGCGAACTTGGCGCTCGATCACATCGAAGGTCTTGCTTGCTTCGCGCTGCTCCAAGGTCTCGCCGACGCATACGATCGGGCGCAACCCCACCCGCAACGCGCCCGCCAACCGCCCATTCACCGTCTCATCGGTCTCGGCGAAGTACTGTCGCCTCTCTGAGTGCCCCAAGATCACAAGGGTTGCGCCGGCGTTGGCAAGCATCTCGGCCGCGACCTCGCCGGTGAAAGCGCCCGATGCCTCGCCGTGGCAGGTCTGGCCCCCCACTCGGATGCGGCTGCCCCTCAGCACCTCGACCGTCGCCGCGATCGCGGTAAACGGCGGGCAAACCGCGACATCCACCCCATGGCTGTCGGCGAGCTTCACCTTCAAGAGCTTCGCGAGCTGGACGCACTCTCCGATCGTCTTGTGCATCTTCCAATTGCCGGCGATGAAGGGTCTGCGCATCGTTTCTACTTTCGTTTTCGGCTCATGCGTCGTCGAGAGCCGCGACACCCGGAAGCGTCTTGCCCTCGAGTAGCTCCAAAGAAGCTCCGCCGCCCGTCGATACATGGGTCATGCGATCGCCGAGCTTGGCCAGATTGAGGGCGGCCGTCGAATCGGCTCCACCGACGATCGTGGTGGTGCCGGCATCGGTCGCGGCGGCCATCGCCCTCGCCAACGCCATGGTTCCCTCGCGGAATGGCGCCATCTCGAAGACCCCCATCGGTCCGTTCCAGACTACGGTGCTCGCTCGCGACACTTCGACCGCGAAAAGCTCGACGCTGCGCGGGCCGATATCGAGCCCCATCCATCCCTCGGGGACCCCTCCCGTGGCCTCGATTGTCCGAGTCGAAGCATCCTCGGCGAAGCGGTCAGCGATCAAGAAATCGACGGGCAGGAGCAGTTTGCAGCCCGCGCTCTCGGCCGCGCTCGTCACCTCGTTCGCGGTCTCGATCCGCTCCATTTCGAGCAGCGACGACCCGACCGGCAGCCCCCGGGCCGCGAGAAAAGTGAAGACCATCCCACCACCCACGAGAATGGTGTCGGCACGCTCGGCCAGATTGGTCAGCACTTCGATTTTGCCACTGATCTTTGCGCCACCCAGAATCACCACGAAAGGCGAAGCGGGCGCCTGGAGCGCTCCCTCCAAGTAGCGCAGCTCTCTTTCCAGGAGCAGACCGGAGACGCAAGGCGAGAGATGTTCCGTCACCCCGGCCGTCGAAGCATGCGCTCGATGGGCGGAACCGAAAGCGTCGTTTACGAAGAGTTCCGCTGGCGACGCCAGTGCCTGAGCGAAGTCGCGATCGTTGTCGGTTTCCCCTTTGTGGTAGCGCAGGTTCTCCAGCAGCAAGAGATCGCCGTCGCCCATCGCCGCCACTCCGGCGTGAACATCGTCGCCAACACACTTCTCCGAGAAAGCAACGGGATGTTCGATCAGTGTCGCCAGTCGCTCGGCCGCTGGGCGAAGACTCATCTCCGGAACCACCTTGCCCTTTGGCCGCCCGAGGTGTGAACAGAGCACCAAGCGACCGCCGGCTGCTCGCAACGCCCGAATCGTCGGCAGTGCCGCCCGAATGCGTGTGTCATCCGCGACCGATCCGCCATCGAGCGGCACATTGAAATCGACGCGGACGAGCACCACCCGCCCGTGCGGATCCAGATCTCTGATCGTCTTCTTCGTGACCATGGTTTACCGAAGGTACGCTGGAGGAAGGTCTACAAATATGCCGCCAATCGCCCGACCAGATCGGTCACGCGGTTGGAATAGCCCCACTCGTTGTCGTACCACCCGATCACCTTGACCAGCGTGCCGTCGATCACATCGGTGCATGAAGCATCGAAAACGCAGGAATGCGGATCTCCTACGATATCGGTCGAGACGATCGGATCTTCGGTGTAGGCCATGATCCCCTCGAGGGGGCCGGCGGCGGCGGCCTGCATCGCTGCGTTGATCTCCTCCTTCGTCGCCGAACGCTCGAGGCGAGCCGTGAGATCGGTCAGTGAACCGTCGGGCACCGGAACCCGAACCGCCATGCCGTTCAGCTTGCCGTTCAGCTCCGGAATCACCTTCCCCACCGCCCGCGCGGCGCCGGTGGTGGTCGGTATCAGATTGATCGCCGCCGAGCGCGCCCGCCTCAGATCGGAATGGGGCAGATCGAGAATGCGCTGGTCGTTTGTGTAGCCATGGATGGTCGTCATCAACCCCGACACGATGCCGAAGCTCTCGTGCAGCACCTTGGCCATCGGCGCCAGACAATTGGTCGTGCAGGACGCGTTCGAGAGGATCTGCTGATCGGCCGCGATCGTCTCGTCGTTCACCCCCAGAACCACCATGTTGTCGATGGCGTCCTTCGGCGGGACGGTGAGGACCACCTTCTTCGCACCGGCATCGAGATGCATTCGGCATTGGGCGCGTGTGCGGAAGATCCCGGTTGACTCGATAACGATGTCGACCCCGAGAGCCGCCCACGGCAATTGGGCCGGATCGCGCTCGGAGAGCACCTTCAGCGCCTGTCCATCGACCATGATCGAATCGCCCTCGACCCCCACATCGCCGCCGAGTCGGCCATGAACCGAGTCGTACTTGAGCAGATGGGCCAGAGTCGGCGCATCGGTGAGGTCGTTCACGGCTGTGATCTCGGCCCCCTCGACCCTTCGAAGCGCCCGATAGACGAGCCGGCCGATGCGGCCGAAACCGTTGATGGCAACGCGATAAGACATTTCACGATCTCCGAAGTTGAAAGCGATTCGGTGGTTGCGGCAGAGCCGAAGCGCAAAGCATGCCAGCCTATGCGGTACAGGGGGGAAATGTCAATTTTCCGGGGCGACTCCCAAGGGGCTCCGCCCATTGGTCACCGGCTCGACTCGCCCCCGATTGCCGCCGGCTGTGATAAAATGCCGAGGAAACACGGGTTGCCGGAGATCGACAGCCCCCAGATGCGGAAGACCCCTATTGGAGGAGAGAACATGAGCAGGAATCACGCGTTGGCAGTCGCGGCGCTCGCCTTCACCCTCTCATAGAGCATCACTGGAGTGGCAAAAGCGTCATCATCCACCAGAGCCGAGTCGGTGCTCGTGCCGAATGCGAGCCTCGGTAACGAGTTGAGCAAGGAACCGGACTCTTACTTCGCCGTTCCACCCAGCGACGAGGTGCAGATTGTCAGGGAGGGCGTGGATCGTGGCGGCTGGATTCCCGGCCTGCAATCCCCGACGGACTACCCGCCGGAGCGTCACTCCGTCTACATTCCGTCGGAAGACACATACTTCGGCCTCTACGAGTGGAACGGCGAAAACGACTATGCCGTCACGGCCAGATACTGGGATGAGATCGTCGGCATCGGCTTCTGGTCCTTCGAGGGCACCGTCAACGAGCCCGACATGCAGGACGATAGCGGGCGTCCGAGCGGCCACGAGCTCGATGGCGGCATGATGGTGGCCTACCACGCCCATCTCGACGGTGATCCCAATCCCAGTCGCTACAATGTTTGGGTCAACACCTTCGATTTCACCACCCAGGAGTGGGGCACGAGCCTCCAAGTGACCGAGCACCCTGTCGCGAACACATTCCCATTCCTCGATCGCTCCTCCGACGGCAAGTGGATGATCGTGTCGCAGCAGGGCGACGGCAACGCCGATGTCGTTGCCAATATCTCCGATGATGATGGAGCCACATGGACCCAGACCACCGTCGCGACCGGTGTCAATGATATGTGGCTCCTGCCGAGCGGCGCGGCCGATCCGAGCAACGGTGATCTTTATGTTGCCTACAATGGGGACACCGAACGCGACAATCTGCTCGATACCTTCATTCATCGTTCGACCGACGGCGGTGCGACCTGGAGCCCCGCGCAGACCGTAGCCATCGGTGCCCCGTCAAAGCAGTGTGTCGAGCCTTCGGTCGTGGTCGACCGCCACCATCGAGTTCATATGGTCTACCAGGAAAACATGGCTCCAGACGCTTCCGGCGGCCTCTCCGGGCTTCAGAACAACGGCATACTGATCGGTCCGGCCCAGTACGTGATGGGACATTTCGATGGCAATACTTGGGTCGAAGAAGCCCGTGAGCCCTTGCAGGATCGCGCGGTTCTCGCCGGGCTGCCCGACAGCTGCGAATTCGAGCCGACCATCGAGAATATCGCGACCGATTCCCTGACCGGCCTTCCGCAGCTCGGCATATACCGAGGCCTCAATTCAGACCTTCTCTATGTCGGCTTCATATCGAGCTACATGAGCGTGTCCGCCGAGAGCGGTGGCTGGACAATCTGTGGTCCCTCCTTTCAGGTGTGGATGCAGAGCAATCTCATCAGTGCCGCGGGATCGAGCGCCGGCTGGTCAGAGCGCACGCAGGTCTCCGACATTTCGATCGAAGATGCGATGCTCGATCGCCAACCGATGTTCGTGCACACTACCCACGAGGTACCGACCGCCGGTCCGGGTTTCCTTTGGTCGGAGATGTTCTCCGGCGCGCCCCCGACCGACGTGATGTTCTTTCGCCCCGATTCGATCGACACCCGTTTCGACAGAGTGCTCCGTGTCGAGGAACCCGACTCCGTCTATCTGGGCGACACGGCGGAAGGTGTCTGGGAGATCATCAACTTCTCTGATCAGGATGAGCTCACTGTCGACTTCGATACCGATTGCACCTGGCTCCAGGTCGCGCCCGATCCCCTCACCCTTCAACCCAGCAGCTCCGCCGAGGTGGTTCTGAGCTACGACTCCGAGGGGCTGCCGCCCGGTGACCATCAGTGCCCCATTGCGTTGAGCTTCAGCGATCTCTACGAGCTCGACCTCAGGGTGGACGTGAGCATGGTGAGTCCCTTGACCGTGACGATCGTCGATTCCCCGGCGAGCGTGGCGAGAGGAGAAATGCTCCGCTGGCGCTTCTCGATCGCCAACGACACCGGGGATCCGAGAGCAGCGCAGGGTTGGTTCGACGCCTATCTGATCGGAGGTGCGCCCCATCCCTGGAACCCCTTCGACGGCCCCTACGAAGGCACCCTTCCACCGTGGTTCGCCGCAACCGCCCCGAACGCCGTGGAGATCCCGATGAACGCACCATTGGGTGGACCCTATGAGATCTGCGCGAGGGGCGGAGTCGCGCCGGATCAGGTGTGGAGCGAGGATTGCTTCGAGTTCTCGGTGGTGCCGTGATTTGAGGATGGGCGGTTCCTCGAGGGTCCGTGGGAGCAGCCGCGGGCCCTCGATTCCGCGTCGCCAATACGGGAATTTGATCCTGCGCGGATCCTAAAAAGAAAAGCGCCCCTCATCGATCAACAGCTCTCCATCGATCGTCACCGTCGGCCGCAGCATGATCATGTCCCAATGAAGTGACGACGAATTGATGCCCCCGTAGCTTCGGTTTTCGCCGAGGGCGAGGTGGATCGAGCCGAAGATCTTTTCGTCGAGCAGATTGTCGCCGATCGGCACATGTACTTCGTGGTTGGTGCCGATGCCGAACTCGCCCAATCGGTCTTTGTCTCCTGTGTGCTTGCTCATGGCGTCGAGGAAGATCTTATGGTTCGAACGGGCCGACGATCCCGTGAGCCTGCCCCCCTCGAATCGCAAATTCAAATCCTCGATTCGGGTACCGCCGTGGAAAACCCCCGGGAATATCGCCTCTCCCTCGACGCTCTCCTCGATCGGCGCCAAGTACACTTCGCCGAAGGGCAGGTTCGCGGTTATGTCTCCCGTCTCGAGATCTTCGTCACTGATCACGCCGTCGTCCATGTTGGTCCGGCGCTTCTCGATCGAAAAGGTGAGTCGGCAGCCGCCGGGCGCAACGATCTCCACATCGCGGCGTGCGACGAGCCGCTCCCTGATCCTGTGGCAGGTGTCGGCGATTCGGTCTACGTCGGCTTGCACGGCGGACCAGAAGAGCTCGTGGTAGTCCTCGAACTCGATCGCGTAGATCCGCGCCTGTGCCTGAGTGGGGAAGCCGATGCCGATCCGCCTCGCCCCCTTCGCCACGCCCGCCTCCCGCACGGCCATCCCCGCTTCTGCCCGCAGTCGGCTCTTCTCCGGATCGAGCCCGGTCAGGAGCGCCGGATCGTCTATCGGAGCGACCGAGATCGAACAGTCCACCATCTTCTCGATATCGATCAGATGGGGGGCGCCCAGCTTCAGCATCTCATCGGGAACCTCGTTGATCATTCGTTTGGCCAGGCTCGCCCAGCCGATTTCGACCATCGGAAAGGCGCCGCTCTTGCGCACCGCCAGCGCGATCTCCTCGACGAATTCGAGATTGTGCGGGCCGCCCGTTACACGGACCACTTCCCCCGGCCGTACTCGAAGCTGTCGCTCCACCAGAACCTTCGCGATTCGCTCGAAATCGATCATGGTCATTTCCATCCGTGACTCATGAGCGGAAGCCACAACGCCGCGCCGGGGCCACCATAGGCGCCCATGTCGGATCGGGACGGCTCGTTGTAGTACCTCGGGGGCCACGGCAGTCCATCCTTCCGATCGGGGCCGCCGGCGTCGATACAGGGCGATCCGAGTGACAGGGCGTACTCGAAGCCATGGATGCCGGCGAAAAGCGGATCGTCTTGCAGGTTGCCCTTTCCCGGCCACCCTTGCGACACATCCGAATAGAGCACCGAGATCTTCCCCGAATCGAGTTGGATGTCTCTCCGGGCATTGTCCCACAGGATCGAGTTGTGGACGTAGACCCACGCGTGCTTTGGGTTGTCGATGGTGAGCGCTCCGCCGTGACCGGTATTGCCGGTGAAGACACAGTTACTGAACATGGGGCTGGTCCCACCACCGCAGTAGGCCCCAGGCCCGTCGTCACCCTTGTTGCTGGCGATGACACAGTTTGCAAATACCGGCGCCGACCCCTTGCAGTAGATGCCTCCCCCACGACCGAAACTGGATGTAGCGGGCACTTCGTTGTGTTCGATCCTGCAGTTACGAATAACCGGCCAAGAGCGACTGATGTACATACCCCCTCCCGAGCCGTCATCCCCGGTAGCACTGTTCCATTCCAGGATGGTGCGGGAGATGTCGATGGGGCTTTCGTAGAGATTGATCCCCCCGCCCCACGCACCGTTGGAACCGTACGCACTGTTGGCGGCGATCACGGAGTCCGAGATCCAGCCCTCGCAACGTGTCCCCTTGATCCCGCCACCAGTGGCTTGTTCCGCCGCGCTGGAATTCCCTCGGATCTCGCAGTCGGAGAGGAAGAGTCGGGAATCGGTCGCGTTGATTCCCCCGCCGCTCGCGAAGGGAAACCAATCCGATCCGGCTCTGGAGCGATTGTCTTTCACGATGCAGCGCACGAGACGTAGGCTGGATTCCAGGCAGTGAAGACCTCCGCCAAAGGCGTTGTCGGCGGCCTCGGAGCCCGCAGTATTGCCGGCAATCACGCAAGCCACGAGCGTGAGGTGAGACGATTCGGCACGGATCCCACCTCCCTCTCCCGATCCCCCGTCACCCGCGACTGAGGCGACGTTGTTGACGATTCGGCACCGGAGCAGGGTCGGGTTCGCGTTGATGCAGACAAGGCCGCCGCCTCGACTGCGGCCCGTGTAGACTGGACCTGTCGCGCGATTCTCACGAATGACGCAGTCGATGAAGGTCGGGGAGGCGCCGGCGATTAGAACCCCACCGGGAAGCTGGTTCTTCCCCAATCCCCCCCGAATTGTGAGACCCGCCAGCACTGTGGCCGGACCCTCACCGCCCGTGAATCGAACCGCCGTGCCGGCGCTCTCCGCGTCGAGAACCGTCTCGGCGACCGTGACCGAGTCGCTCGGCGCGAGCCCCGCGAGGGTGATCGTCTTTCCTCGAAATGCGATCGTCTCGTTGTAGGTTCCGGGCCAGACCGATATGGAATCTCCCTCACTGGCCGCATCGATCGCGGACTGAATGCTCGGGAAGTCGAGCGGAACCCTCAGTCCCCCTCCTTCGCCGAGCACCCAGATCGCGGCTGAACGTCGAGCCAACAGCGCGCCGCCCAGATACAGCTCGAACGAAATCTCGAACTCGCCCAGAGGCGTGCGTTCGGGGAGACTCAGATCCGATTCGACCGTGATCCGTTCGCCCGCCGGGATCTCGACGCTCCGGCCCTCGTGAAGCACCCGCTCGCCCCCCCGAGGACCGACGAGCAGAGCGAGATCGAAAGCGCCGGGCTCGGCGCATCGGTTTCGGATGCCCAGGCTCAGACGCAACCCGCCTCCTCGATGGACCGTCCGCGGCAGATCCTCCAGATCGATGGTCAGGCGACAAGGACCCACATACTCGTCGGAGCCGATGTCGATGCCGGCTCCGGTCGGGCGTGGGTCACCGTCTCGGTCCTGCTCGGGGGCACTCTCGAGGGTTCCAGCATCGATGCAGGGGGACCCGTCTTCGATGTGGTAGTTCCCCGAGCTTCTATCCTGGAATCGAGGATCGGAGTCCAGATTCCCGGGTCCCGGCCAGCCCCCCTGCACATTGCAGTGACTCACCTGGATGGCGCCCGTCCGCACACGAATCTCCTGCGGAAAATCGCCCCAGAACACCGAATTCACGAACTGGGCCGAGCCATCGATGTGCGCGGCGCCCCCGAGCGCTTCCGACCTATTGGCCGCAAAAGTGCAGTTCATTGCCCTGCAGCCATTTACATAGAGCCCGCCACCACGGCCCTGAGATTCGTTCTCCACGATCGTGCAATTGCTGAGAGAGAGCGAGCCGTCGATGGAGAACAGGCCTCCACCGTTGCCCGCCGACCGATTCCCACGGAGCTCGGAACGATCGAGGAGGGTCGAGTCGGCGCCGCTGGTTGCGATGCCCCCTCCATCCCCCCGGGTGCTCTCGTTGGCGATCAGGCTGCACGAGGTCAACCGCAACGACGACCCACTTTCGACGAAGACCGCCCCTCCCTCCTCGACGGCTCTGTTGTGCGCCATCGTGCAGTCGAGAGCGGTCAACTCCGTGCCATCGACGCAGAGCACTCCTCCCCCCGAACCGTCGGCTCGGTTCTCGTCGATCGTGACGCCCACCAGTTGAACCTCCGACTCCTTCAGATAGAGCCCGCCCCCGCCCTGGGGCGCATGGTTGTCGGAGAGCTCACCTCCCTCGATAGCGAGCACACCCCGCTGCACGGAGACGGCACCGCCCTGGCCAGCTTTCCCGTCCTGGATCAGGCAGTCGATCAGCTCCATCGTTCCCAAACGAACCTCCACGCCTCCCCCGCGCACACCGGCCTGATTGTGGATCAGCTCGCAGGATTCCAGACGCGGAAATCCGAGTCGTGCATAGACGCCACCTCCCCTCTGAGAGACCGTGTTGTTACGTATGATGCAGTGATCGATAGTCGGCGAGCTCGATCGGCAGTAGATCCCGCCTCCGTAGCTCCCATCCACCCCGTTTCCACCGGGGATCGTGAGCCCGCGCAGAATCGACGACCTTCCTTCAGCGGAGTGGAATTGAACCACCGCTCCAGCCGAGAGCCCGTGCAGTGTCGTCCGCTCCACGACAGATCTGTCCTCCGGCGCGATTCCCGTGACGATGATCGCCTTTCCGTGGAAATCGATCGTCTCGTAGTAAGCGCGGGGCTGTATGAGCACACGATCGCCGGCCGAGGCGGCGTCGATCGCTTCTTGAATGCTCCCGTACTCACTCGGGACATGGAGGGTAGGCGGGGGACGCCGATCACTCGCCCAGGCGCCGGAGACGAGTGCTAGACTCGATCCGATGACGATCCTCGCGTCTCTCACGGCTCTTCCCCTCTGTATCATCCCCCCTAACCCCAAACCGTAAGCGCCGGCCGTCGAGTCGTCAAGCATGCGCCGAGCGCCCCGAGACTCGGATAGGCCGGGAGGCGATACGCGACATCCACTCTCCGCACGAGGATGCGACGCAAGCTCCAACGGCCGTCATCCACGAATGGGACGGGACCGCCGCTGCTTTTGAACGCGTGCGCCGCGGCGGAGGAATCTCTACCCCAACGTTGCACAAAATCTCGAGCGCGGACGCGCAAGAATGGAATGCTATTTTGGCGCCCGGATGTGCTTCAGATCTGGTCGATTGGCGAGCCAGCTCGATGCGAAGACAACGGGAACGAAATCCACGGCGATGCGATAGCGAGGTAGCACGAACAAAAGCAGCATCAATGCCATCTGAAGAAAGAAGATCATCCACAGGATCTGTTGCCTCGGATCGCCGAGTCCTTGCCTCATCCAATGCTGAAGGCCAACCAGCAGTGCCGCGAGCGAAGGCAGCCAAATCGGCCAAAATCTGGCCGTGGGGTGTGTGAAGTCGGCGCACAAGAAATAGTAGGTCTTGAGTCCAAGAAGCTTCAGCTCGCGGCCGGGGTGATCGAGCATGTGTCGAATCGCAAGCTCGAAGTAACGGTCGCCCGCCGCCAATTCGTCCGCGGGGACGGAGTAATTGAGCGAGTCGAGAAAAGCGTCTCCTGGAAGTGGCGTCGCACGATCTGGATCGATCTTCGCGGCCGGCCAGGCGTCACGCCCCGTTCCCGATGCGTTCTCATTGTGCCCCCGCAGAAGATTGTATGCTCCCGATGTGCCCAAGACGAAACGATCGAAAGTGTAGTAGTTCCTGACGGTCCAGGGAGCCATGAGGATCGCGAAAGATAGTAACAGAACCGATACCAGACGCAGCGTCGCGAGCAAACTTCGTGCCTCTACACGGTGCAGGTAGTAGCCGATCGGCAGGCTGAAGAGTATCGCTTCGAATCTGAAGTTCCCCAGAAGACCCAAGGTCGCTCCGCACAGCACCGCCTTTTTCATGCCCTTCCCGGACGGGGCCAACAGAAGCCAGAAGACGAGCAGCAGAAGAGCCATACTGATCGGAACATCATGCAATCGCCCACTGATGATCAGGAATCTGGGCCAGAAGAGGCTAGAGAGCAACGCCACCAATCCCGCGCGGCGACCGAAAATGCGGACCGTGACTCCGGCGACCAGGAAGGGGATCGCGATTTCGACGAGCAGGAGCATCGCACCAAGAAGTGCATGTGCCGTGAGACCGATTCCGAAAAGTGTGTACAGTCCGGCGATGAGAAGGGGGTAGGCGGGGGGGATGTAGGCGGTCGGTACTCCGGGCGTGTAGTACGAGAAGGTTCCGCTCTCAACGATGTTGCGGGCGATTCGACCGAACTCCCACAGGTGCGGATCGGCGAGATCGGCGTAGGTTACCAAGAGATAGATGCGCAGGCAGGCGGCCAGCGTGATCGCTGCGACGATCCAGGTTGTGCGAACACTGGTCATGGCGAAGAGGCTCCAGCGGGATCTCCGCGGCCGCGAGGCCACCGAGAAGCTCGATCAGAACGAGCGACGAACGTACCGGGAATCGACCGCTGGAGACAAGGCCCGGGCCGGCCGCCGCGCCGAAGAAAGGCACCGGATCGATCATCGCGCTCCCCCACCCCGCAGCTCACTCTGCGCCAATGTCACCGCACCGACGACCTCCGCCCCCGCCTCGCGCAGAGCGATCGCCGCCGACCCGATCGTCGCACCGGTCGTGACCACGTCGTCGATCAGGAGCACGCGCTCGCCGGGCAGCGGGTGAATCGGTTCGAAGACGCCGCCGACATTGCGCCATCGTTGCTCACGATCGAGATCGGTCTGGGTCCGTGTGGCGCGGGTGCGCCGCAGTGCCTCGCTCGGCGGGGGGAGCCGGTGCGCCGAGGCGTATCCCCCGGCGACGAGCAGGCTCTGGTTGAATCCCCTGTCTCGCTTGCGGGAGAGATGGAGCGGAACCGGGACCACGCGACTCACCTCGTCGGTGATCGCGAGGATCGATGCTTTCAGGGGGTCTTCCTCAGCTCCATCCAATTCCTCCTCCGCCGCGAGGGCGTGCTTCGTGACGATCGCCGCGAGCGCCCGGCCCAAATGGCGACCGATCGGTTCCAGGCGCTGATACTTGAGCGATTGGATCAGTGCTCCCACCGGGCCGTCGTAAGGGAAGCCCGAGACGACCACGATGGTCGCATCCGCACCCTCGGCTGGGTCGAAGTCGGACCACTCGGGGCCGTCGAAACCGGGATCGGTTGCGATCGGGACGGCCAATGGGCGGGGGAGCGACGCAGGGGGGGCGAGGCAGTTCGTGCAGACCAGCGGGGATTCTCGCGTTGCGATTTCGCCGCAGCCCGCGCAGACGAGCGGCGCGACCAGATCGAGAATCGTGAACCACGACTCGACGAGGAGCCGCTGGATCGGGGAGAGCATGGCGCATTTGAGCGCAACCGGCGTGCCGGATGATCTACTCGAACGAAATCGGCACCGCCAGCTCGACCCGCACCGAGCTGCGATCGGTCGGCTCGTAGACCGGGACGCCGTCGACCACCTCGCTGAGCATCCACGTACGATGAAAGCTGCCGACGAGCCAGAGGTAGCTGTTCAGGGGGTACTTGGCCTCAGCCAGTAGATGCGAGTCTTCGTCGAGCTTCACGACATCGTCGAAGCCGTCCACATGGAAACGGTCGTAGGCCAGGCTCAAGCGCAGACTCGGGCCGAGGTCGGGGAGCACCGTCTCGGCATGGAGCCGGCCGTCCGGGTCGCCGTCTTTCCACTCGTAGCTCCCTACGACGTACAGCGTGTTGAGCAGATTCGCGATCGCCTCGCCGAACCATCCCGAGTCCGATTCGAACCCTTTGAGCCCTTCGAGGCGGGTCGCCCGATCGAGCTCGTAGAAATGATCGAAGTAGGGGACCACGATCTCGTCGCCGAGGAAGCGGCGCTCCAGTCTCGTAGTGAGAGTCAGGGAATTGGCGGGGAATCGGAGCACGTCCACGACGCCCAAGATATTCCCCGCGCCGTAGTCGACGATCCGCACGTGGTCGTAGTAGAGGGTCAGGTCGAAGGTCGAGCGGCGCACCACCGGCAGGTCGATATCGAAGCCCATGACCACCGCGGCGTCACCGGGGCCGAAGGGGTTGGGGTCTACATCGCTGATGAGAGTCGCGCCGATCGCCATCGAGTCGAGAAGGGGAAGATCGTCGCGCGTGAAGAAGGGACGCGCATAGACCCGCCCGCCCATGATCTCGCCGCGCGTCAGATTCGAGTAGATCGACTCGAAGCCCCACGGCCCTCGATCGAGATCGAGCACGAATCCGGTCTTGCGCTCGTCTTCGTCGAGAGTGTTGGAGTAACGGCGCATGATGCTGCCGTGGCCGATCGTGGCGGAATCCTGCACTCCCACGCGCACGTAGAAGGGATCGCCCTTGTGCGCCCAGCGCACGTAACGGAAGACCGAGAGGTAGTCCGAGAAGGAGTCCCAGTCTTCACCGCGAACTTCGCCGTCGGAGGTGGAGAAGCGCAGCGGCACGTAAAGACCGACGCCGAGCTTGCCGAAGCTGAGCTCGGGACGGAGCGAGACCAGCACCCATGTATCGCCGTCGATGACATCGATTCCCAGCCCGCCATAGACCGTCTGATCGTCGCCCCAGGGATCGCCGCCGATCGAGGAGGGATCGTCTTCCATCAGGACACCCTCGAGCGCGGCGAGGTGGAAGCCTCCCGACGCAAGGGCCGGGACCGTTGCGCATCCGATCGCCGTGGCGGTGAGCGCGATCGATCGTGTGAGCCGATGAGCGATCAAGAACATGGATGGGCTCCGTATCGTAGTCTGGAATGCGGTTGAGCGTTCGGCGGGTGGCATGATAGCGTTCCGATCCCCCCTCCGACAGGGCCCGCGTGGGCTCGAAGGAACGATCACCCGCCCAGGTGGTGGAATTGGCAGACACGCTGTCTTGAGGGGGCAGTGGGGCAACCCGTGCGGGTTCGAATCCCGCCCTGGGCACCAGATCTACAGCTCAAAGGCGCGAGCGGCAAGTGAAAGCCGCTCGCGTCTTAGGGTCCGCGCAAGACGAACTTGGGGAGTGGGGACTCCCGACTTGGATGGGCTAGTGGAATCTGGCGGCGGCGACCGATTGCTCCCAGTTCACCGTATCCTGGGTTCTGAGGACGAGGACCACGTCTTCGATTCCGTCCGCGTCGAGATCTCGCCCGCCGAGCACCGACCGGCCGACGTCGACGTAGCTCGCCCGGATATCTCACCAACTTTCGTCGCGAGGCGGCGCAGATTCGTGCCCTGGCGGTGCTTCGCACCGTTTCGCGCGGAGGCGTGCTGGTTG
>NYZA01000063.1 GCA_002686955.1 Gemmatimonadota bacterium | reverse complement strand
GGCCGGGGGGATCTACAGCCGACTGCATGCACTGCAGGAGGAAGGCGAGGAGGATGCGCTCGGCGCCTCCTCCGCGAGTGAAGGCGGATCGGTCGCATGAGTGAGCGCGCGGAGCGCTTGTTGATCGCCCTGGTTCTGCTCCTCGCCGCGTTCCTGCGCTTCTGGTCGATCGATTTCGGCTTTCCCGATTGGTGGGCGCGCCCCGACGAGGCGAACGTGACCACCCGTGTCATGAGGATGCTGCTCTCGGGGACCCATTCGCCCGGCTTTTTCGAGTACCCCGCGGGGTGGCTCTATCTGCTCCGTTGGCTCTTCGCCACGGCCGCCCGGATCGGGATCGCGACCGGTACCTGGAGCGATGTGGGCGCATTCCACGCCGCCTACGTTTCCGATCCGACTCCTTGGCTGCTCGCCGCCCGCCTCACTTCCGCGCTCTGCGGGGTGGCAACAGTCGGTGTGGTAGCTCTACTCTCCCGGCGAATCGTGGGGACCGGATCGGTGGCGGCATTCTTTCTGGCGGTCGCTCCGCTCCACGTGCGCGATTCCCGTTTCGGCGTCACCGATGTTCCGGTGACTCTGGCCGTGGCTTGCGCGTTGCTCTGGGCGGAGCGCTTGCGGCGAAGAAGAGCGGATGGGGGGAATGACGGAGGCGATCTGGTCGTTGCGGGCCTGTGGGTCGGCCTCGCCGGTGCGATCAAGTACAACGCCGCGCTTGTCGGCATCGCGCCCGCGGTAGCACTTTTCTGGAGCCGATGGCGATCCAGAGAGTCGATCGTCGCGGTCCTCGTCGTCGCGAGTGTTGCCACGGCGGTCTTTTTCGCCATCAACCCATTCATCGTTCTAGATTTCGATCGATTCGCGAGCGATTTCGCCTTCCAGTCGCATCATATTTCGGAGGGGCATGGACGCGATTTGGGGATCGGATTTCGCTACCATTTCACGGACACCCTGCGATTCGCTCTCACGGCGCCCCTGCTCTTCGCCTCGCTTCTCGGCGTGTTGATCGCGATTGCGCGCCCGCGCCGGCACCGAGCGTTCTTGCCGCCGCTGGCTTTCGCGCTCCTCTATTACCTGGCCATGGGCACCGGACGCACCGTTTTCTTTCGCTACATGATTCCGATCTTGCCGGTGCTTGCGATCACCGCGGGATTGGCGGTGAGGGTAGTCGCGGAGCGAATCCAGTCGGCACGCACCGGACGAATCGTCGTCACCTCGTTGCTCGCGCTCGCCCTGGGCGCGCCGGCGCTGGCCGCGTCGATCAGACACGCGCGGATCATCGGGCGCACCGACACCCGTGAGCTGGCGGCCCGCTGGCTCCGCGAGCATGTTCGCGCGGACGAAGGCGTCGTTCTCGCGGGAGGGCAGGGGAGCCTTTACGGCGAGCCGCGCCTGCCGGGGCTCGAGTGGTGCCAGATCCTCACCCTCGAAGTGGAGCCACCGGTTTGCCCGGACGAAGCCCTCTTTTCCACGCTGCGGATGGTCGATCCGCGGGCGGGATTGGGCATGATCGACCGCGAGTCGTTCCCGTGGGTCCTCACCCACGAACACGAACTGTCGCTATATTCGGCGCTGCACTTCAAGCTGCGGGCGGAGTTGGAGAGGGGCGCCGAGCCGGTCGTGGTCTTCGAGCCGGGGCCGCGGGGGGAAGAAAGGCACGGAGTCTTCGATCCGATCGATGCGTACTATGCGCCGATCGCCGGGTTTGGCGGCTACGAACGACCGGGGCCCACGATTCGGGTTTGGCGGTTGAAAGGGTGAGTAGCTGTTGTCATGTGCGTGATCCTCGACAAATTGAGGTCGCGGCCATTCGGTTGTGGCGATCGCTTGCGCTCGGCCGATCGGTAGCGTAAAAGCTGCCTCGCTGCTCGCGCGCGGCCGGCGGCTCCGACGTGCGTGAAAGGAACGTGGCATGAAGACCCTGCTTGACAACCTGGCCTGCCCGATCTGCAAGGCCGCGATTCGCGTGGATGGCAACGAGGCGCATGGAGGGGATCATCTCGAATGCTCTTCTTGCGGTCACAAGTATCCGGCCAACGACGAGATCGTGGACTTTCGGGTGATCGACGACAACTGGCAAGAGGAGGGCTGGTCGGTACAAGAGTTCGAGAGCATGTACGAGGGGCGAGAGGACTGGAACTCTATCTACGACTGGGATCGACAACGCGGGATTCCAGCCGACGCCTCAACCTAAGTGAGAGCATTGATCTGGTCGTAAGCTCCGAGGTTCTGGATCACTTGGTCGACAAGGCCGCCACCCTGTAAGGAGATCCATCTCGAGAGCGAAGTACAGGGAGCTCTTGAGGGGGGCGGGATTCTCCGATGCTTCAGTCGAATCGGCCCAGTTGCTCAATGACGAAATCTCGTCTCGCCTGCCCCATGCCCTACTCGGCCCCTATGTCGCGTTCACACGTTTCTTGGAAGCGCGCTCCAAGACGCTCCGCGGTCTCTTCGGTCTCCATATCACCGCGCGCGCCGTCAAGTAGTCGAATCGACCACGATCCGCCACCGTTTGTTTTTTTCCGGACCCTGAGTGTCGGTCGGGGCTGGGCGTGGGAACATCGGCCGCAACGCTCCGGGCGGTATCAGCGATGACCACGGCGCCGCCCAGAGCTCGACCGACCTCGTTAAGGGGCGCGCGCAAGGCCGTCCTCGATGCTACTCTTCGCCCAACAGGCGCAATCCCAACGCCCCCCACCCGATCGCCCCGCGGCGGCCCCGCCCACAACCCGATCAACAAGGCCGGGCCGGGGCGCCGTCCATGGAGGGAAAGATGCGCAAGGTCTTAGCACTGGTCACACTCGTCGCTCTGGGCGGTCCCGCCTCGGCCGCCGATCTCCTGCTGAAGCCGAGGGAAGTCGCGCTCGAGCCGCCGGTGGTCACCGCGGTCGGTTTCGACACGATCTGGGTGACGCGCGAGAGCTTCGACACCACGGCCGTGGCCTCCCTCCCAGATGGCTGGTTGGCGACCGATCTCACCGATCTGCCCACCGAAAGCCATTGGCATATCGACGGCCGGAACACGCATGGGGGCACGGGCGCTTGGTGGTGCGGCACCGAGACCCCGCAGTGGACCGGCTACGGCAACATGTGGCGGCAGCAGCTCGACCTCGACATCGACCTCAGCGCCGCCTCGGGAACCGTTGGCCTGACCTATTGGCAATTCGTGGACTGCGAGTGGGAGCTTCCCTCGCCCCCATTCGACACGTGGGATGGGGGAACGGCGCGATTGTCGACCGATGGTGGCACAACCTGGAGCGTGATCGAGCCGCAAGAGGGCTATCCGGACAGCGCCATCTACGCCTTCTTCCTGCAGGACGGCGAGGAGGACGTCCCCGGTTGGTCCGGCGAGTTGATTCCGGAGTGGGAAGAGGTCACCTTCGCCCTTTCGGACTACATCGGTAGCGAGATCATCGTGCGCTTCGATTTCGCGTCCGATGCATACAACTCCAATCAGGATTCCGCCTGGGTCGGCTTCGATTCCCCCTGGTTCATCGACGATGTCAAGGTCGCGAACACCGATTCGGACACCTACTTCCAGGACGGCATGGAGGGCGCGCAGAGGCCGGAGTGGACACCGCGGGGAGCGGCGACTCCCGCCTCGGGCGACTGGTGGAGCATCGTGGACGACACTCACCCGCAGCCCGACGGCCGGCCGGTCTACAACTCGATCCCACACGGGCTCTACGTCGGCGACCCAGAGAGCAACCGGTCCGACGGCAGCTACTTCGCCCCCGACCACAACCTTCTTCCGCTGGACAATGCGATCGAAATGCCGCCCTTCGATCTCTCGGGCGATCTCGACATGGTCTCGGCTCGGATCCGGTGGCAGGAGCGGATGAGTGGGGACGGGGAAGGCGCCAACACTCTCGTCGATGTCTCTACCGATGGGGGGCTCCAGTGGGCCGAGATCGACAGATTCGACCCGAATGGGGCGTCGGACTGGGGCGAGCGCGTGGTCGATCTATCGAACCACATCGGGGAGGCGTCGGTCAGCTTGCGTTTCAGGGCGGGCACAGGCACCGCCGAGTCCCACTATCTCTACTGGTACGTCGACGATATCGAGGTGTTCTACCTGAAGAATGCGTCCGGTATCGGCGACGAACTTCCATCCGCGTCGTCCGGGGCGGTGTTGCACGCGGCTAGCCCCAACCCCTTCAATCCGAAGACCCACATCTCCTTCACGCTCACCGAGGAATCGGACGTCGGACTCAGCGTCTTCGATCTGCGCGGCCGCCTCGTGCGCACGCTGGCGCGGGGCCGCCGGCCGGCGGGAACCCACACCCTGAGCTTCGACGGACGGGATGAGCGCGGGAGCGCATTGGCCTCAGGCGTCTACACCGTGCGTCTGTCGAGTGGCGGGGCCGAGCGGACTACGCGCCTGCTGATGCTCAAGTAGGGACCTCGTCGCGCTCGTCCACCGAACAGAGAGGCCGAGTACCGGGAAGATGGCAAAACCGACGTGAACGTCCAGTGCGAGCCCCAGCCGGTGGTCGGTATGGTGAGCGCGGAAAACGGTGCGGTCAACAATACGGCGTCGCGGCAGGCTCCTGGACCCTTGCTACTTCACCCGTACCACGCGCGTGGTGTAGATCTCCGTGTCGGTCTCGAGCCGGCAGATGTAGCTGCCGGAGGCTGCGTCCAATCCAAGATCGGTGATGCCATCCCAAACCACGATGGCGCCGCCGCGCATGGAGTCCCGCGATTGCAGCAGCGTGCGCACTAGCGCCCCCCGAGCGTCATAGATTCGTAGCTGAGCGCGGTCGCCGCGCCAACGAGCCTTGATGGTCACACCGGCATCAAATGGATTGGGGCCGACAACGAGGCCCGGCGGCTGGTCGGCATCGCGCCGTTCGCCAATTCCATCGGGCACATTCAGCGCACCGGGCGTTGGGTCGCTACTGAACCAGTGACCGTCGCCGTCGGGCACGCGGGCCAGGGCAATGTCGTTCTGTTGCTGGCCGAAGGAGAGCGAGTCGAGCACGGTGACACCGTCGTTGTCCATCAACACCAGAAACTCGCCGGCCGCCCTGAGCTTGAAATTGGTGTGCAGACCCTCTTGCCACGCATCCTCATCGCACCATACGAGCACCACTTGGCCGGGAGCAATGGTGGTGCCGTAGGGGAAACGCCATTTGGTCGGATCGTCGCGTCTGTCGCTCAAGAACATCCCGCCGAGCTGTAGAGTGTGCTGTGGATCTGCGTTATGGAGCTCCAGCCAATCGTCGTACTCCCCGGCCGAATCCGCGATGGTCGTGTCGTTGGCTGCCATCAGCTCGTTCAAGGTCAGCGGGTGAGCGCCCATTGATATGGTGTAGTGCTCCTGCGGCGCGTCCAGTGGCGCGAAGGTCTGCAGCGATTCGGCATCAACAGCCTGAATGAAGTAGTGCACCTCGGTCGCGGATGGGAAGGGACCGATCTCGGCGCCAAAGCGTCCATCGGCCGGCGCGCCGTCAAGATGCCGGCCATCATCATGCATGGCGATCGAGAATGGTTCCCCATCGACATCTCCGGCAACAATGACGCTTTCAAGATTGTCATCGGCATCCACCACCGAAACCGTCACCACGATAGTATCGTCTACTGCCGGGTACCGAGGCGTATGGCGTGCCGCCCACACACGTGGTGCACGATGAAGGCCATTGCTCTGGCCTGGTGTGGAAGGCAACACACCCCAATGCACCCACCCATCCTCGAGGCGTGCCCATCCCTGGTCGTGCTCGAGGCTGGGAAACGAAATGTGCTCCAACATTTGACCGCCATTGGCGGGTGGCGAAAAGAGATAGATGTCGCGGCTCTCCACCGCCACTCCTTGAGCAACAACCGTTATCAGCTCGTTGGGGCCGAGCGTGACAGCGGGTGCCGTCCACTTGCTCGGATCCGCCAGATCATCGGTGAGCGTGTAGTCGGCGATGCTCAGCGATTCAGGTCCCACATTGATCAGCTCGACCAGGTCGTCCGTGCCCTCAGGCCATCGATGACAATTTCATTGATCAAGAGCCAGTTGATTTCAGCGGCGTAGGCCGGCGCGGCCACCTCCATGAATGCCACGCGATCGGCCAGTGCATTGGGCAGCGTGATTGGTGCGCGCACAAACACGTCGTTGTGATGTGCATAGCGCTTTTCGATATCGAGCTCACCATCGAGCTCTACGTAGTCGTACCGATCCTCGATTCGCGGACGCCAAATGGAGTCATTGATCGCTGTTGCCATGAGCTCCAACGCCCGCACCACATAGCGTAGACGGAATTGGGGCACCGACAGAAAGCGTCGGTAGAGGACGTTCTCGTTTGACCCGATCGCGACGGATTCCTCCGGGTAGCCAAATGCGGCGCTGAGGTCCCAGGGCAGGATCCGCCATTTGCCATTGTCGGGATCATTGTAGAGATAGTAGTTCGTCTTGACGAAGTCGAAGTTAGAGGCGATGTTTTGCACGGCATAGAAGTCGACAAAGCGATCGATATCGAATGTATGGTCCAGGAACGCGGCAAATTCCTCGTCTGGAGTATCATTGACGGCAGTCACGAAGTCGATCACGCTGGTGGACGGTGCATCTTCATTTGTCTTTTTTTCGTAAAAGCGCTCCCAATTCTCCATTGTTGACTGTTTCTTCATGGCGCTGGCGCACTTGTAGAGATCGCCAATGATCGTTTCTCCGCGTTTCACCAAGAACTCTTCGTCCAGACTCTCCACTTCGGTAGAAACGCCGACATACTCGCCATTCAGCTCCAGGTGAATCAGGTCCGCGTTGGAGTGGGCGACATTGGTAGCGTCGAAGTAATTCCATGCAATGTCGGAGTTGAGCAGCATGGTCGATGTCCATTCCGCTGAGAGCAGCAACACCGAGGCGTCGTGAAATGTGTAGGGAGGACGAAACTTCACGCGCCAGGAGCGCTTGGGCGCTCCGCGGGTGGTGCCGCCGCGCAGACGCACGTCGACATCGTAGGTGTCGCCATCATGGCGGAATACGGCTGGAACGTATTCATCGGAAAGAGGATCTGCAATTAGGCCGGCAAGATTCTCTTGAGTCACCTCCAGTTCATAGCGCGGCAGGTCAGTGGCGGCGAGATCGAGTGGCGTGACGGCAAGTGGAGCACTCGGCTCGCTGATATTGCCAAACACGTCAACGGCCTCAACCCGGTAGTAGTTGGTGCGCCCGGGCTCCGCGGAGCGATCGTAGTAGTGGTCGGTGCGATGTGGGATGTGAGCCAGGAGCTGATAGTCGCCGTGAGCCGAGTCGGCGACATAGACGTTGTGGGCCGCAACGAGAGGTGAGTCTGGTGGATTCCACGCGATGATGGCCATGCCGTAGCCATTGTGCACGTTGAAGTTGGCGGGCGAAGGCGGAGTCTCGCCGTTGGGAATTACGCTGGTGATGCGCACGGCACTGACCGTGGTCTCACCTGAGCTGGGTGCCAGATCAATGCGGAGCTCGCCGTCGGTCAGCTCTACGGCGAAGGCCCAGTCGGCCGGTGTATTTGGCCCCACTTCGGCGTGCACGTCGTATCCGGAGAGCACGGTGTTGCCTTCGATGACGAGGTCGAAGACCCGTGCCCCAGGGGGCTGACTCTCGACTTCCGCAAAGGCAATCGTGACGACGTACCAACCATTGGAGAGGTCATCAAAGATGTAAGCATCGGCAGCGATGCGGGTGCGAGCGTAGAGCGGGCTGTCGAAGCGGTGCTGAATACGGCTGCCGCTCAGGGCGGGCCCTGGCCGCCCCCCTTCCGCCCCCATATCACCAGGCACGAACTGCCGATCAGCTTCGTAGGTCACCCCCGAGTGAGATTGGTACTCGGTCCCGCCACAATTGATGCCAACATCCAACGCCGGGGCGGAACTAGCGAGAACCCATACAGAAGCCAATGCCCGAGCCTTCATCTCGATCTCATCGTCCGGTTTGTGCGCGCGTCAATCACTGAACGGCATCCATGGCTGGCACCGGCGCCGCCCATCGCGCACTGCTCGTCCGATCGGCTATTTGTTCATATTCATCACCCCCTACCCGCCCAGGCGCCCGTCCTGCGAGCTCCAAGGGAAACTCCAGAGGCGCTCAGCCGTCGTCGCCCGAGAAGGTCGGTCCCGTGCGGCGACCGATCTCAGTGCCACGCTCATCCTCCAAGCGTCCGCGCACCCAGCCGAATTCGCGCCCTCCCTCGAAGGTGATTCGCACCCTCTCTCCCGGGGCGTAGCTGAGCTGGTCCGGCTGAGGCTCGAGCAGGTAACCCCCATGCTGATGACAGCCGTTGCAGGTCGGCGTGTCGTCGGCGTGGCATGAGGCGCATTTCTGGTCGTAGTACGCGTCGATGGCGTTCGCCGGCGCCGCTCTTCAGATCGGAGAAATGTACAGCTACTACCTCATCGCCTCCGGCGAGCTCGAGAGCTCGGACAGCTCCGATACTCTGAGCATGACGATCACCGATCCGGACAGTGTTCTGGTCAATCGATAAGGAAAGGGGGAAGGCGATGAGCGGACGAATCATGGCTGTGGTGGTCTTTGCATCGGTATGCGCCACCTCTTCTTCGGCACAAGATCCCGTATCGTTTCGAAGCCTCGCGCTCGGCGGCGTCATCGACGACGATCTCGATCTGATCGACAGAGAATCGGGCAGCCGATCGGTCCGCATATTCGGCTGTCGTGGCCGTTGGGCCAAGCCGCTCGGACCGAAAGCGCTCTTCGCGATCGGTGGAGGCTGGAGCCGAACGAGAACCACGCTGGAGACCGATCTGGTCGAGTCGTTCTCGGTGCGGGAGACGCTCGAAGAAGGGGCGCGGCGCGTGGACGAGGGCCACTGGGTCGTCGAGGCTTCGCTCGGAAGCGGCTCATTCGATCACGACAATTCGTGGACAGGTTCCGCGGCGCGGTCGGATAGTCGGCCGAGATGGGAAAGGAAGTGAAGCTGCACTCGCAACCATGGCACCAGCTCATAGAGCATTCATGTCAGTCGAACGGCGGGGTCAGGAGCATCGACCTCCCACTCCTCGGGATTGTCTGCATGGCAACGGAAGGTCACACGCCCCGGATCGACGGACAGTAGTTCGCTTCTTCGAACCACTTCGCGGAATGTCTTGTCAACTGTCCTCGAACGCCTGATAGTTCGTGTGAGCATGGTGTCACGTGTCAACCACGCTCCAAAGGAGAGCTCGGCAATCCGGGATCGGTCGCTCTTCTTGGGTAGTCGCACCGAACCGCAGCTGAAAGGCGTGACGGCAGCATACGGGTCGGAAACGAGCAACTCAGTCCACATTTGCGGATCATGAGCGTTCTCCGAGCCGTGGTGGGGGATTTTGACCAGCTGCGCCTTGTCAGTAGGCCTACCGGCCGAGTTCACAATGGCTTGCCACCCGCGTTCTCGATCGCTTGACCGTTCCAGGTCGGCACCGAGCAGCACAATGGCCTGGCCAGTGCGGACCCACGCGACGACAGAAGCCGGGTTTCTCTTCGGCCGTGGGACAGCGCGCTTGGGCTCTCGCTCCTTCGGGATCAGTGAACGGAATTTCAAGCAGGCCTCCACCATCGAGCTATTGCTTGGAGAAAGAGACCAAATCTCACAGGATGGATCGCGTTGGTCGTCTCGCAAGTAGATCCTCTGATCTGCTCGCACCAAATGCGGCACGCTTCTCCCGCTGTCTGCGAGATGAGTCCAGGCTGTCCACATCTCCTTGACCCCCGAGGATCCTTCGATCATGGCGTCGTTTCCGATCGCTGCGAGCCTCATGAACTCATCTCTACAGAGCGCGGCTGACTGGTAGACGGTGGCGTTGCTGCACTGTTCAACGAGATCTGCGAGGCCACGCACGTGATCGTCATGCCAGTGGGTTGCCACAATCCACCTTACCGCGGACGCTGGCACCCCAATGGTTCGAAGATAGGCCAGGGCCGCCGGGCTACCGTCCTTCATCACGCAGCTGTCTACAACAAGCCACTCACCTCGACCTGTGTGCAGTACACAGCATTCCCCTCGACCAGGTCCGAGAACAGTCACCTCGACCACGTCGTTGGCAGGGGGCCGGCTGCTCACCAGTCGAAGCGCTTCCGAAGCTCTTCCGCCAGTCGTCTTGCCCTCTGAAGCCCTTCTTCATTCCACGCAGGCAAACGACGCAGCACTAGAACCGAAGACCGGCTACGCTCCCCCGATGGCTCAGTACGATAGCCGATGGTCCAGTAGAAGATCGCCCCAGGCTTGAGCAGATTCCGATCGTCTGGACCGATCTCTTCCAGATCAAACTCCACCTCCTCTTCAACGCCCCTTCGGACCGAATCCTCGACGACAGCCGAAAAAGTGGAGTCGCCGACCTCCAGGACTCGGCCCTCCCACTTCTGCAATGCGACAAAGCTTGGTTGGATTCGGCTTCTCTCCGGCAGCTTCTTTGGCGGAACCACTGGCAATGTATTGGGCATCGGCGTCTCAGATCGGCATGCGTTGCCCAGCTGCGTCTCATACGTTTCCCCGGCTGGCCACTTGCGGGCCATAGACGGGATCTTGACTACGGGCGTAATACGCTCTTCCAAAACCGCGGTGTCCTTCGGCCGCGGTGTGACTGCTGCTGATGAGTGGCTCATCTCACAAGGCCTTTCATGTGACTCAGGATCTCAGAAGCCCGCTTGGCGATCGTCGCCCACTCGTCTTGCAGCAGTGCGCTGATGCACTCAGTTGATGAAGACGAGTTTTCCTTCGACAGCTCGAAGTGATCGTTGACACCCACGCGGACCCTCGTCCCCCCGTCCAGTATCGGCTCGATTCTCACCCTAATGTACCCGTCGTAGTCGTCCGTACGTCGCCCTTGCTCGTCGATCCGGGCAGTCCCTGGTCGATCCAAGACTTGATTCCATGGGCCTTGCGGCACGAGCTTCCAGCCGAAATTGTCGAAGGCCTCGCGTGAACCGCACTCGAACACAACGTCGTGGTTGACTCCTACTTTCCCAGCAGGCGTGTGGCGCAGCAGGTCGAGCGCTCCGCAAACAAGGTCGCGGGCGACCTCGTAGTGTGATTCGCGATCTGAGCGAACCACAAGGCGTTCGCGAGTTGCCTCCAGTCGAAGCCAATCCAACGTAAAGACGGTCACTTCCGGATGCACGATCTCGATCTCCGCCGACTCGGCGTCCTTCTCCCGAACTAGGTCTTCTTTGGCGAACCACCCAGGTAAGAAGATCGAGGGATTGAATGCGCCGAGGACGACGATCGAAACGCTCTGCTCCACCTGCTGTACTGCCATGATGATCTCAAGTCCGAGTATCCTGCACCGAGGCGTCAACTCACTTCTTGGCGCGACCGATGTAGTCTACTGATTCAGTGGGAACGTGTTTTCCGACCCTTTGGTGATTGATGCTATCGCCAGTCTAACTGAACGTAGCGCGCGCTCGCAGGTCTCCGCCGACCGGAGCGGCTCCCCCCCCGGAGC
>NYZA01000062.1 GCA_002686955.1 Gemmatimonadota bacterium | reverse complement strand
TGGGCGATCGGCAAGTTCCGAAACCGCAGGAATAGTAGGGCTATTTTGAGGATTTCGGGGCTTGCCGATCGGCCGGAAATGTAGTGCAGATGGGATGCCAAATGATAACTTCAGACCTCCTGATCTCGGGAGATCGATCCGCGCGATCTCGTGCAGGTCACATACGAGATACTCCGCAGAGTCCGCACGGACGGCCACAGCGTCAGCCGCGCGGTTTCGTCTTGCGGGCTCTCCCGGCCGACCTACTACCAAGCGAAAGAGGCGTTCGAGCGCAATGACCTTGCGGGGCTCTTGCCCGACAAGAAGGGACCCAAGCGCGCTCACAAGCTGACGCCCGAGGTCCTCGAGTTCGTCGACGCCGAGATCGCGGCCCGGCCGGACATCCGGCCCGCCGAGCTCGGGCGGCGCCTCGAGGAAGAGCTCGGCGTCAAGGTCCACCCCAAGAGCATCCGTCGGGACCGGGCCGGGCGGAAAAGAAACGCAGCGAGTCGGTCACCCAGGAGCACACCGTGACCGCCACCGACCTCAACGATCGGTACGAGCGGATCCGCCGCCGGCTGACGGTAGGCACTTCGGGTGGAAGGGATGGCCTGATCGTCCCCACCTTCCATGTTCCGGGTAGTACAGACGGCGGATCTTCTGCCTCCGCTCCGGGTGGATCACGACCAACTCCTCTCATCACACCGGCCGCCGACGAGATCGAGGCCTTCGGCGCCACGGAGGCGCGTGAACGTCGACCGAACTGCTCCAGCGGCCGCACCCGGCGCACCGCGGCGCCACGCCTCGAGTTGCGTGAATACCGATGGGAGCCGAAGCGCAGCGTGTGTGCCACTCCACTTCATGACAACGAGATACACGGTTCTTGTCCTCTCTCCCGGGGTCTGATCCGGGAGTGCTCAGGGTCAGCGCCGGAGCCGCATCGTGGGAACCGTGATCCCCCACGCAAGAAGCTCGCTCGGCTCGTCGTCGCGCCCGCCGCCGGCGCTCCGCGTTTCGATGATCCAGGCGCCCCTCAGGGCTGCGGCGGTGGCGCCGCCTCGCCCGGTGCATGCCCTTCCGGCGCGCTCTCTGCGAACAGGCCGTACCGCAGTAGCGATGCCCCCGATCACAGGAACGGCAGATGCTGAATAGCGCAAGACAAGCAGGGCAAGTCGCCAGTCGAACAACCAGTTCCGTCGCCATGCTCAGCCCATCCGGTGACGGAAACTCTCGACAAACTCCCCACCACGCGCTACATCTGAACTCGGACGGTCGGCCGTCACCACAGTATTCCGACCGTCCACCGAAGGGCTCGGAGCGACGTACTCCGGGCCCTCACCTGTGGGGAAGCGAATCCTACATCGCCGCGGGCCTCGTCTCGGCGCGGCGCAGGGCATCCGCGGACCTCGACGGGCCAGAGCTGCGCTCAGTTAGTTCAGATTCGCGCGGTTTTCGGGGATTGGTGACAGTCAGGAGCGGTTCCGGGGAGAAGGCCGAGAGAAGACGGGGCATGATTGCGGACGGGTTGGTTACACAGATGAGGCGGAAACCCGGTTTGGAGTGCCTATCCGCAACCGTTCGAGCATGGGCTTCCACCCACTCGTTGGCTTGGTCACGGAACAATCTCAACCTGTGGCGAGCCGGCCACGGGGGCCTCGCTCGACGTCTCCTCGTCGAGAATCGCCAGCACGGCTGGGGTGAGCTCCTCGGCCAGAAGCCAACACCCCCACTCAGTCAGATGAACGTCGTCGTTGAAGACCCGGTCTCGCGGGGGAGCCAGGAGCGCCCGGTCGACCCGGCGCGTCACGACCCCGGGCAGGTCGGAGAGGCTCTCGAAGATGCCACGGTAGGGAATGCCCCCACCCCAGAGCTCGGGAACGACCACCTCCGGAACCAGAATCAGCGGAATACCCCGCTCCGCGCAGAGATCCACGATCGCGACCACGGTCGGGGCGAGGCTCTCGACTTTGTGCTTGGGCGGAACCCGGAGGGAGCGCCAGGGATATAGCTGCCGGGCCCGCTCCAATCCCGCGGGTGTCTCCAGGAACCGGGTGAGCCAGAACGCCAACTCCCGGACCGCGACCAGCGAATAGAGGTGCATCGATCCGACATAGAGGCTGTTGACCCACTGTGGATCCCAACGCAGCTCCAACGCTGCCGCCATCTTCAGACTTGAATCGATCCAGGGGTGCTCCTCCACGAGCCGCTCCATCTCCGGCAGCAGCGCGTGGTTCCTCGCCAGCTCCGTGTTTTTTCCGTAGTACAGGATCACCGCGTCGGGCTCGAGCGGAAGAAGTCGATCTTCGAGATAGGTGGCCAGCATGAAGAGCCCGGCGCCCTCGATGCCACCGTTGATCACCTCGGTGCTCACTCCCTTGTCGCAGAGGATTCGCTCGAGCTCGGCCGGGTAGCCGTGGGTGGGGGTATCGGGAAGGGTCGAGCCCCACGTGGAGGAGCTCCCGAGGCAGACAATCCGGCCGATCCCATCCGGACGGGCCACGGAGAAGCTGCGCCCCTTGAAGGCCAAGGAGTCTGCCCCCGCCACTCGCCCGAAGAGGTCGGTGGTCCCTTCGATGTCCCAGAATTCAGACTCGATTCGTTGGACGTAGTCGAGGCGTAGCTGGGCCAGAGGTCCGACCGGTGAGCGCATTCCCAGCTCCACTGAGACCGCGGGTATGAGGATACCGAGGGCCGCCACGACCGGAAGCGCCCGGGCGTTGACGACCGAGCGGGCCGCCACCCATGTCCCCAGAGCCGTAGCCCAGAACGCGAGGATCGACGCCTGGTGATACCCGGGCTGCAGATGGGCATCGACGAGTGGGACGAGGGCGAGCTGGGTCCAGAACAAAGCGGCGGAGCGCTGGGGGAGGCCGCGGGAAGCGAGGGTTCCCCAGGCCCACGCCACGAGGGCCAGGAGCAAGAACCAGCGCGGGTCGGGCGAGTCCGGGGCCAGCTGGCTCGCCGTTTGCGCGACGTGGACCAGCGCCGTCCCGGCCCCCGCGGTCCCCATGAGCAGCCAACCCACCCAGCGCAAGCGTGCGGGGCGAGTGGCCTCACGCTCGACAATGCCCGAGTGGACCCCGCCGTCGATCCGCACGAGCCCCCACACCATCGCGAAGAGCGTCCAGTCCGCCAGAGGGATCTGAAAGCCCCTCGCAAGGGCCAAGGCGCCGACCCACTGGACGGGCAGCGTGGCGAAGCCGTCGCGGTCCAGACCAAGCCGCGCGGCAGCCACAGCCACGGCGTGGGCTCCCACCGTGAGGATGGTCAGGCCGAGGATGCTGGCGACCCACGGAAACCGAGCCGACGCCGACCCGCCCCGGAGATCCACCCACCGGGGACCGTAGGCGAAGCTCACGTGACGCCTCTCCCCGGATCCGTTGACCACCTCCAGGCCACCCAGCTCCAGATGGGGCGGGTCGAGCCCCGACTCCGACCGGAGGACGACGCGGACCTCGTCCGGTGCTCTTTCGAGCGCAACCGACGCCTTGTGGCCGTCTACCGCGACCTCGATCGCCTCCTCCCCCACGAAGAACTCGACCTCAGCCAACCGCCCCTCCCAGCGCCGCGGAAAGGGAGAGTCGTCGCCTGGTGCAGGTGTCAGCCCCCTGTGGTCATCCTCCGGTCGGTGGGCGAAGGAGAGCAGGCGAGCATCGCCATCGAGGAGGTCGAGGGTGAAGGTGGGCTCGCCCCGAATGGGTCCGAATCGCACTTCAACACCACCGCTGGCGTCGACGGGTTCGGTCTCGACGCTGCCACCGTGGGACAGCGCCATGGCGCCGTCCCGCCAGAGAGCACCGCCCAACCACGCGACTCCCTGCGCCGCCACGCCGGGCATGGCGGTGTGACAGGGTAGCTGGCTCCAATCGAACCACCGATCGGGGAGCCCCAGCCGGAGGGCGACCGCTGTCACGAAGGCAAACGCGGTGGCTCCAATGAACGGCCAGCGGGCTCCAATTGGCGACACTGCCGCAGTATAGACCCGATCGCCCCGCTGGGATCCCATTCCGGCCCCAAATGCAGGTTCGCGCGGGCGCCGCGGTCGATGTGCCAAGAAGCGGCCGCACCGCCTGTTCGCCTATTCGGAGCACCGCCCGCCGCCCGCTTGCTCACCCGCGAGCACGGACCGTGCGCATGGACGGCCTCCATGTCGTCGATCGTGTCATCGTGCGCGCCTCTCTACAGTCCGCGGCACCCCGAGACCACGGTGCTCTATCGGGTCCTTCAGGGCCACCTCGAGACCTTCCTCGAAAGGACCGAAACCGGCGACCGGGAGCTCCGCCGGTTCGTCAAAGGACGAGCTCCGATCTTTCCTGACCCGCGGGATCTTCAGCCACGGCTTCGCCCGCGTCCGGTGCGGCACAGGCTCGAACACGTACACGAACCTGTTCCGGCCCTGGTACGGGATCGGGAATCTCGGCGAGGCGCAGCGGAGCGCCTGGCTTGTCGAGGAGCATCGCGCGCATGAAGAGCGCCTTCTTGGCTGTCTCCGGGAGGGTACCGCTTGGCGGCGTGGAAGATCCATTCACCGAAAGTCGGTGAGCGAAGGGGATCGGTTTGCAACAATGCCCCCTTTTCGAATCTCGTCATCGTGCAATCGCTCTCCAAATCGTCCCGACTCCAAACCTTCGCGGCTGCGTGGCTGCACGGAATCGGCTTGTGTGCTTGGTGGTTCGCCGTCGAGTCGATCGTGGAGCTCTCCTGGGGCAACCCGGAAAGAGGGCGAATGGCGGTGCCGACACTCGCCGCATCGTTGGCGGCGCTGGGTCTGCTCGCGTCGTCTTTCCCCACGCTCGCTCGCTGGATTCGCCGCCCGATCCCTGGACAGCCACAGTGGCAGGGGCGCTCGCTCGATCCCTGGTGGGTTCTGGTGACGACATTCGCGGTCGCTCTTGCGCTGCCCGGCCACAATCTGCTCATCGGGCGGGTCAGCGCACCGGGCGCGGTGGCGGGCGCCCTGGGTCTGGCGCTGGCCTCTGTGGTCTTTGGCGCCGTCGTGCCGCTTGTCGCAGCCAGGATTACGCGCGTCGACCCCTTCCGGGATCGCCTCCTCCACGCCTGGACTCGCGTCGCCTTCTTGGCGGGCGTCGCGCTCCTCAAGCTCGAGCTCCATTGCGCGGAGTTGACCGACACACCGCGGGCTCGCGAGTTTCAGCTCTTCGTCGTCGCCGCCGCTTCTCTGGTGGCATTGGCCGCGATACCGTGGGCGCTTCGATCGCGCCAGCAACCACCGCGATTCGGATTGGCGATTAGGTTCCTGTCGCCTCTGACTCTCGCTTGCGGCCTGCAGGCGTGGCAGCACTCGGTCGCGAATGCTCTCTTCCTGGAAGGCACCGAAGGGAAGCGCGACGGTCCCTCGGCGCTTCTTGTGATCGTCGACACGCTTCGAGCGGATCGATTGACCAACTACGGGTATCCCCACCCCACGAGTCCGCGCTTGGGCGAGTTCGCCCAGCGAGCGGTTCAATTCGACCGTGCCGCCGCGTCGGCTCCGTGGACCCTGCCCTCGATCGCGACGATCTTCACCGGCCGGAACGCGGGCCAGCACGGTGCGGGGATCAACGACGGGGAGGAGAACCTGCGCACGGCCTTGCCTTCGGGCATCTCTACGCTCGCGGAGTGCGCCGGCCGAGCCGGGATCGCGACGGTCGGGCTCGCCTCCAACCCCTACTTGCGACCCCTCTTCGGTCTTCCACGAGGCTTCGATGCCTACGCGTGCCCCTTGGGCGAGGCGCGGGCGCGTGTGCCGATCAGGTTTCTGGCACCTTTGGTCGGCATCGAGATCGCGCCATATACGGTCGCGGAGGAGATGGTCGAGCGCGCCTTGTCCTGGATCGCCTCGAGAACGGATCAGCAGTTCCTGATGGTGCTCCATTTGATGGATCCTCACACGCCCTATCTCTCCGAGCCTTCGCCCTGGACCGCCCCCGCGCCCCTGTCCCGCAACGACGAGGTTCCAGATCCTGCGCTCTACGACGGGGAAATCGAACGGGTCGATCGCGCCTTTGGGATGCTCTTCGACGGTCTCGCCGAGCTCGGCGTCATGGAGGAGATCGTCGTCGCGATCACCGCGGACCACGGAGAGGTTCTGGGCGACCGCGGGCAGGACGAGTGGGGCGAGGGCGACGACGCATGGTTTCGCCCCTACGACCACGGTCAAAATATGTACGAGGAGCTGCTCCGGGTTCCACTGATCCTCAAGCTCCCGACCCAGGCCAGCGTTGCCCCCCGCAGAATCGCGGAGCTTTTTCCGATGATCGACCTGGCCCCCACGATCTTGGAGCTGATCGGCGCGAACGACACAGGCCTGCAGGCCCAGGGATCGAGCTGGGCGTCGATCCTGACGGGATCGGCCCCACCGCCCGATCGCCTCGCCTTCGCTTCCAGCCTGCTCTATGGCGGCGAGGCCAAGGCGGTGTTCGACCGTCGTTACAAGTTGATCGTACGCAACACCCCCGATGGCGGCGAAGAGAAGATGCTCTACGACCTACTGGTCGATCCCCTCGAAGAGAATTCGAATGCCGTCGTTTCCGACAGTATTCGCAGCTACCTGGAAGCACGCCTGAGCGAGCTGGCCGAAACGGAGATCGATGCCGAGGATGCCGAGGCCGTCGAGCTCTCGCCGGCGATGAGAGAACGTCTGCAATCTCTCGGATACCTGCGCTGAGAGCCAATGATCGATCTTCGAAAGAGATGGGAATCCGGGGGGAAGCGCAACGCGTCGTCTGATCATCGAATCCGGTAGCGACGCCGTGTCCAGTGGGTGCACGAGCGATAGTGGCTCGGTGGCGGGCGCCTCAAACTCGTCTCTTTCATCACCGAACACGACACGATCGCGAAGACTCCGCGCTCGGTCGGCCTGCCGACCCGGGCGCCGCCGATCGAACCTGCTCGCCAGCTCGATGAGCCCGAGCTCGACTTCGAGGGTGTCACACGCTGACGGTGCACGTCGCCGACGATTCCGGCAGACCTGGACAAGATCTGCGCGTGTTCAATGTGTACGAGGCGCATCTCCGGCTGGCTCCCATAGGGTGGAGACGCAATTGAATCGACACTTCTATTCCTCGACCTCTCGGGTCTCATCGACGACGATCCCGACCAGATCTTCGACGCTGGTGATCCGCGCCCGTTCCACGACCCACCGGGTGCCGATTCGAATGGCCAAGCGCTCGGCCACGGCGCGCTCGTCGAGATCTTCGATGCTCATGAGATCCCAGATGCTCACGATGCCCATCATGCGTCGCAGCATCTTGGCGCCCCCGTGCCCCGTCGTGTCTTGGAGCAGGTCGGCCATGTAGCGACGGCGGAATTCGGCGAACGCCTCTTCACCCCCGGCGAAGCGCCAGTACGGCTCCGGCACCAACTCACCTCGATTGTTCTCGATCCACAGCGTCTCGAATTTGCGAGCGAATTCGGACCAGACCTCGCTCACCAGATCGAGAAGATAGGCCTGGTTCTCCCGGCGGTCCGTCGGATCGGGAGTGTGGGCAAAGTGGGAGAGATGGTTCAGCACGAGATTTTCGAGGATCGCTCCCAGGTCGAATCCCATCGGCCCGCAAAAAGCGAACTCCGCGTCGATCACACGAGTGTCGCGCTCGTTCACCATAATGCTCCCGGTGTGGAGATCTGGTCCACGAAGAGCGGAAATCTTTTACGGGCGACCAGGGGTCTTCCCATGATCTCGTGATCGCGGAGGTGCTCCATTATGACGAGAGACATTTCTTCGTCGCACGCGTACACCTTCGGAACGAGCCCGGGCTGGTCGGCATTGGCGGAACGAACCGCCTCCACCCACTGATCGGGAAGCGCCTCCACGCCGTGCAACGCCCCCGCGACGCTCCCCGCCATCGCCGCGATCGTATCGGTGTCTCTTTCGAAATTGGCGCCCTCCACGACCGCCCCCCGGAACTCCCCCCGCGTGACGGCGAGGATGCCGAATGTGGCGGGGACGAGCTCGAGCGCATCGGCCAGGCCGAGCAGCATCTTGTCGTGAAAACGTCGCTTGAAGTCGGCCGCATCCGTGGACTCCCAAGCCATCTCGATCGCCTTTCGAATCAGCTGGGTGTCGTAGTCGGCGCACGAGCGCAAGATGACCGCCGGCCGCATGATCCACAGCGTAGCCTCTGCCCCCCCGATCGTGCCCAATATCTGCGCAAGACCGGTATGATTTGGCCGCAACACAGTTCGCGGCCCCTTCCCACTCCCCCCATCGCCACTTGCCGCACCCGCTAAGTGGACCTGCCGGGAACTACTGTTGCTTGCCTGCCGGCCGATCTCCATGATTCCGACTTCTCCACTCGAAAGCGTCACGTTCTCTCGCGACACCTCTGGTCCAGCGCGCTCCCTGCGTATTTCCGTCGCCAGGTCGGCACGAGCCGCATCTAGGCGCGAAAAGCCTGTCGACATATTTCTGAGAGAATCTGCATGGAACCACCTTTCTATCTTTTCTTCTTGGGGACGCACTGCGATCCGGTTCCGTGTGAGCAAGCCACGCACGCCCCTTCGCCGCGCGACCTTCACGCGCCCCGGCCCGTAGGGTTCGGCGTTGCCCGGCTTCTGTGCAGTATATATGACGCCTATCAGACAATATCGTCGGCGCACTTTTTCGATTCTGTCCCTTGTGATCTGGATTTTGGTGCTACTCTAGTAGATGAAGCGCGGCCGAATCGACCGCGCGACACATAGGGGCCAACGCCCCGGCACAGGAAGGACGTAGACATGCGTGTACCTCAGCCTCTCCGCTCAGCCTCTCCGCTCAGCCTCTCCGCTCAGCCTCTCCGCTCAGCCTCTCCGCTCAGCCCTCGCGCTGATCGCGGTACTCGGTGTCAGTCCAGGGGTTGACGCCGCCCAGCTGGTTGTGGATCCGAACTGCACGGGCCCCCCTCCTTGCTACACGACCATTCAGTCGGCGGTGAACGACGCCACCCACGGCGACGAGGTGTTCGTGCTGTCGGGCACCTACACCGAACAGATTTGGATCGCCCCCCCCGCAACGAATCCTCCCGAGTTCACACTGACTCTGAGGGCCGAGCAGTCGGGCGCTGCTCCGGTCACGGTGCGCTACGACGAGACAAATCAAGACGAGGACCACCGCGGCGCCGTCGTAGAGATCTTCAACGACTCCGACTTCGCCGGTCGGCCTCAGACCAAGTGCAACGACATGCGCGTCACGATCGAGGGCTTCGAGATCTTCGGCCTGGGCGAGGCTGCCGCGATCAGCATGCGCAACCAGTCGCTGAAATGGGGGGCGATCACCAACAACGAGATCGTCGCGATGGGTACCGAGGAAACCACCGATGGCATGACAATCCACCATTTCGTCGGCAAGATTGCCAACAATCGGGTCAGCGGCAACAGCGAAGGCATACACGTCGGCTACGCTCGGCTCGACTGGCGGCATGTGGAGCCCGGGGCTCCTCCCGAAGTCCCGCTTCTCTTCGACACGATCGTCGAGCACAACCTCTTCTACTGCAACCCCGACCAACATGGGATCCACTTCGTGCACAGCTCGAAGGGAATCGTCCGCAACAACATCGTGGTTCGTAACATCAACGCGGACCCCAATCAATTCGGCCGAGGCATCGTTGTGGGCGAACCGCCCGTTTATGACCCTTCGGATGACATCTGCGTCGCCGATCCAGATGAGTGCTACGACAAAGCCGCGACGGGTGACGACGAGTTCATTGTCGAGGCATTGGTTCACAACAACACAATTCAACTTACCGACGGATCCGGGCTCTTGATACATCCAGAGGCCGCCGTGAAGATCCGCAGCAATGTCATACGGTGGACCGGTCGGGAAGGATCAAGGGCTGCGATCGGGATTCATCCTGCGGGCCAGACGTGGCCCGGGCCGGATGCACCCGATCTTTGGGACTCCGAGTTCAATATGCTCGATGGCAATCAGCTGGATTACGAACATCCGTCGCTGGAGGGAGATGGCGACTTGAACAAAGTTACCGGCAACAACAGCGCGGCGTTCCAGGGGCTCATCGACCCGCCTACCGCCTCGGTGAGCTTCATGTTGAGGATCGATGACGAGTCGTCGCCATGCTATCCGGAGCAAGATAACGTGCGGTCGGATGCCATTGACGTCGGGTGGGACGATACTAATTATTGGGACGCATTGGGCGGCCCGGGGCTGGGATTACGCCGCAACGATATGGGCGCCTATGGCGGTCCCCACAGCTTCTGGGATCCAAACGAGGTGGAGCCCTGTGTCGAGTACCTGCAAGGAGTGGGACAGTGTTGGTCGTCCCCGGACCCGCAGTGAGGCGCACTGCCGGCGGCGTCACGCTCCTCGTTCTCACCGCCGCTACGGCCGCGTTCGCGGTCGGTGAGAACGAGGGTTGGCCCGTGCATTTCGCGCTGACCGGAGGGGCACCAGCGGTTGTCGATCTCGATCGTGATGGACATATGGAAGTCATCGCTGGATCGGGTATGGAACAAGACCCGTGGGTTGGAATGTGGGATCGCAACGGCAACGCCATTCCGGGCTGGCCGATCCAGACACTTGGGCCGATCGATGGGACCTTCACACCCTGCGACATCGATAACGACGGAATCGTGGAGGTCCTCGCTAACGCATCGACTCGCGGTCCTTGGGAAGGGACCATTCACGCCTTCCATATTGATGCGACGCAGCCGCAGGGTTGGCCGCTGCGCGTCTCGTGGCTCAGTGTACCAACCCCCACGGTCCACGACTTCGATGGCGACGGGCGCTTGGAAATCTTGGTGCCAACAATCAACGCGATCCAGCAGGCCCCGGTCGACACCGCGCGCGTCCACATCTTCCATGCCAACGGTGAGGAGGCCGCCGGCTGGCCGGTCTTCTTCTGGGACATGATCATCGAGAGCGAGATCGCGGTCGCCGATCTCGACCTCGACGGAGACATGGAACTCGTCTTCGGAGGGGGGAGATACAGCGAGTTCCACACTTCCGGGTGGCTGTACGCATTCCATCACGACGGCACTCCCTTCGGTCCCAATGCGGTCCTTGCCGAAGTCGACCGCTCGATCTCTCCCTACGGGATCGGCATCGCCAATCTGCAAGGTGATCATCGACCCGAGATCATGATCAATTGTGGAAGATCACACCTCCACGCCTTCTCGATCGACGGCCAGCCGATCGATGGCTGGCCCCCGCCCAGCATCGGGCACGTGGAGACCATGCCGGTCGCCATCAACGCGATCGACGGCGTGGCCCAGGCGATCGTCATGAGCTCCTACTCCGGCAATGTCGCTATCTACGATCCCTACGGAGAGGTGTACCCCACTTGGCCACAGTTCTACGGAAGCGGAGCATTCCGCGGCCAACCCCTCGTCGCCGACCTCGACGGTGACATAGATCTGGAGATATT
>NYZA01000061.1 GCA_002686955.1 Gemmatimonadota bacterium | reverse complement strand
CTGTCCGTTTTGCCGACCCGCCGCGGATCGACTGTTTCATCTCGGCGAGCACGTCCTGGGAATCTGGGATTCCTACCCCGTGAGCCCCGGTCATGCGCTGCTTGTCCCTAAGCGCCATATCGCGAGTTGGTTTGAGGCAACGGCAGAAGAACAGAGAGAGCTATTCGGCGCGATTGATGTCGCCCGATCGGCAATCGAACAGACCCACCGACCGGATGGGTTCAACGTCGGCGTAAATATCGGGGCTTCCGCCGGTCAGACCGTCCCGCACCTCCACGTCCATGTGATCCCTCGATACTCAGGCGACATGGCGGATCCTCGTGGTGGCGTGCGCGGCGTCATTCCCCAGATGCAAAACTACCTCCGCGAGGCTCCCGACGGTAGCTCAGCGGTTCGAGACCGGGAGGAGGTACCGACCGTCACGGACCTCCCCGCGCTCATTCGCGGTGGTGAAGACGACCCGCTGCTTCCCCATCTGAAGATCCATCTGGACGCGGCCATGGTCGCTCGGCTTGCGGTCGCTTTCGTGCTGCCCAGTGGCGTCGATCTGCTCGACGAGCATCTTCGAGACCTCTGTAGCCGGGGAGGGCGGCTACAGTTCTTGACCGGCGATTACCAGGGAGTCACCGACCCGGACGCCCTCGAACGGCTTCTCGATATTCAGGCCCAGTATGAAGATCGCGTCGAGCTTCGGGTGTACTCCACCACCGATCGCTCGTTTCATCCCAAGACCTACATCTTCGAGGGGGCGGCGGAGGGTGGGGTCGCCTTTGTAGGCAGCTCGAACCTCACGCGAACGGCCCTCATCCAAGGCGTCGAGTGGAACTACCGCGCGGTGCCTGCCCGAGACGCGATCGGCTTTGCTGAGGTGGTCGAGGGCTTCGAGGCCCTCTTCTCGAGTCCATCGACTGTCACTCTCGACCAATCCTGGATCGACGCCTATCGAGATCGACGGCCGGATGTGAAAGCAACCTCCACAGGTGATCGCGTCGAAGTCGACGCGGATCCGCCCGAGCCGCCGCCGGAGCCGCACGACGTGCAGAAGGAGGCCCTTACTGCCCTCGAAGGGACCCGTGCCGAAGGCGCCCGGGCGGGCCTCGTCGTCCTCGCGACCGGTCTGGGGAAGACTTGGCTCTCCGCGTTCGACAGCAGCCGTCCCGAGTTCCGTCGAGTTCTCTTTGTGGCACATCGCGAGGAGATCCTCGGACAGGCTATGAAGACCTTCCGGCGGATTCGGCCGACGGCAAAGCTCGGGCTCTACACGGGGACCCAGAAAGACGAGGCGGCGGACGTCCTCTTCGCCTCGGTGCAGACCCTTAGCCGAGAGACCCATCTGCGGAGATTCGATCGCCGTGCCTTCGACTACCTCATCGTTGATGAGTTTCATCACGCCTCCGCCCGTACCTACCGGCGACTGATTGACTACTTCGAGCCCAAGTTCCTACTGGGTCTGACGGCGACGCCTGAGCGCACGGACGGGGGAGATCTCCTGTCTCTCTGCGGTGAGAACCTCGTTTTTCGCTGCGGCGTGCGCGAGGCGATCGAGCGGGGCTTCCTTTCGAGCTTTCGGTATTTCGGTGTGCCCGACGATGTCGACTATTCAAACATCCCATGGCGAAGCAATCGCTTTGACGAAGAACAGCTCACGACCGCCGTGGCGACCCAGGACCGGGCTCAAAATGCTCTCGAGCAGCTCCAGCAGCACGGTGGCGACAAGGTGCTCGCCTTCTGTTGCTCGAAGCGGCACGCCGACTATATGCGTGACTTCTTTGTCGCATCGGGAATCAAGGCGGCGGCGGTCCATTCCGGAGAGGGCAGCGACCCCAGAGCCGGCTCGCTCGAGAAGCTCGAAACGGGCGACCTCCAAGTGGTCTTCGCGGTCGATATGTTCAATGAGGGCGTCGATATCCCCCACGTGGATACGGTTCTGATGCTGAGGCCGACGGATTCCCAGCTGCTGTGGACTCAGCAATTCGGTCGTGGGCTCCGCAAAGCAGAAGGCAAGCGGGACCTCGCCATCATAGACTACATCGGAAACCACCGCTCCTTCTTGCTGAAGGTCCAGGCGCTCTTCGAGCTGGTGCCCGGAGACCAGCACGTTCGCGAGGTGTTGGAGAGGCTCCAGTCGGGAACCGCCGATCTTCCGCCCGGATGCGAGGTGACGTACGAGCTGGAGACCATCGATCTCCTTCGCTCACTCTTGCGTGAGCCGACCGGCGGGGACGTTGTTCGGAGCTACTACGAGACGTTTCGAGAACTCAATGGTCGACGCCCCACAGCTTCAGAAGCGCTTCACGACGGATACTCGCCTCGCGCGGCCGCTCGCGGATACGGCTCCTGGCTTCGCTTCGTAGAGGCCATGGGCGACCTCTCCGAGGCGTCTGAGCTCATAGCCAGTCATCAGGCCACGGGGACGTTTCTCGAGCACCTCGAGTCGACTCCGATGACGCGCAGCTACAAGATGCTGGTTCTGCTCGCGATGTTGGAGGAGGAGTGCTTTCCGGGACAAATCTCCGTCGAAGATTTGACGTCGGCGGTGGAGCGGGTGGCTCGTCGCTCGCCTGTGCTCGTCGGGGACGTGGGCCCGTCGATTGATTCGCAGCCTGGTCTTCGAAGGCACTTGGAAGAGAATCCGATCGCTGCGTGGACGGGAGGAAGAGGAACCGGAGGGCGGTCGTACTTCGCATACCGCGACGGGGCTTTTGAGAGCACATTCGATGTCCCCGTTGATCAGGCCGAGACGATTTCTGAGCTCGTTCGGGAGCTGGCGGAGTTTCGTCTCGCTGAGTACCTGGCCCGTCCGAGGGTAGGCGCCGGTGAAGGAGGGCGTTTTCAGTGTCGGGTGAGTCACGCAAGTGGGAAGCCAATCATCCGACTTCCCGACCGAGAGCGAGTCGAGGGGATTCCCGAGGACTGGGTCCCTGTCGACGCAGCTGGCGAATCGTTTGAAGCGAACTTCGTCAAGGTGGCCGTCAATGTCATGCGACGACCTGGGGGCGAAGCGAACGTTCTCGCGGAGGTGCTCCAGAGCTGGTTCGGCCCAGACGCAGGCAAGCCCGGCACTCGACAGTTGGTTGAGTTCGCCGAGGTCGAAGGCCGATGGTTGCTCGCGCCGGCCGGCGAAGGAACAACGGGCGTTACGCTCTGGGACAGTTATCCGCGCCAGGAGGTCGCCGAGCGCTTTGGTCACGACTACTCGCGAAATTGGGGGCAGGGCGTTGTCCGGCGCGGGGAAGAGTTCTTTTTCTTCGTCACGCTTGAGAAGTCCAACCTTCCTGAGGAGCACCGGTACGGAGATCGTTTCCTTTCCCGAGATGTCTTTGAGTGGCAGAGCCAGAACCGAACGCGTCGAGACTCGGGCACGGGAGAGAGATTCCAGCACCACATGGAGCGAGGAATCACGATTCATCTCTTTATTCGAAAGCACTCAAAGATTGACGGGAAGGGCGCGCCTTTCGTCTACTGCGGACCCCTCGAATTCATCGACTGGGAGGGCGATCAACCCATTACCATCCGATGGCGCCTCTCCGAGGCGGTGCCGGATTCCCTTTGGCCGATCTTCGAGCCGCCGGCGTGATGAGCGGTTAGAGAAGAGAACCTCAGCGAGACTGATCTGTTGACGAAGCCGTCTGTCATACACGTCGTCGGAGCCGCAATTATTCAGGAAGGGCGATGTCTCGTTGCTCAGCGGGGTCCAGGGATGGCACTGGCCGGTTCCTGGGAGTTTCCTGGCGGGAAGGTCGAGCGCGGCGAATCTCCGCAATCGGCGCTGTCTCGCGAGGTTCAGGAGGAACTCGGCATCGAGATCGAGATCGGACTCTGGATCGGCCGGGGGGAATCGGTCGTCCAGGGCCGGGAGATCGTGCTCGACGTCTATTGCTCGAATCTTGTGAGCGGGGAGCCGCGCCCCACGGAGCATTCAGAGACGCGATGGATCACCTCGGATCAGCTCGGCGGCCTCGACTGGGCAGACGCCGATCGGCCCATTCTCCCTTTCCTCCGGCGAATTCTGGATCGGGGTCTCGGTGAGCTGCCATTCACGAAGCCGATTCCGATCGTGAGCGTCGACTGGGCTAAGCCGAGGAAGGGAAGGGCAGTCTATACGGCCTGCCCCAAGGCTAACGGGTGGCGGATCGAGCGCCCCAAACCTCCGGAAGGCGGTTGGTCGTTCGAGGAAGTGCTCTCCCAGGCTCAGGCCCTCGCGGGTCCAATGGGCGGTTCCTGTCTGGTCGCAATCGACGCTGTTTTGGGGTTGCCTGCCGGCTATGGATTGCGTTCGGGAGAAGACAGCTTCCCTTCGGCGATGGAATGGCTCGACCAGGGAAAGGCTCTGGAGAAGCCCATTAGAGATGCCACGCGGTGGCGCCCCCGTGCCCCCTTCTTCGCTGTCGACAGGGGAGAGGGCGGGCTCAATCGGTACATCGAGAGCGCCGGCGGCCGGGCGACCGTCTTTCGGCAACTGGAGCGGATCACGGGAGGAAAGACCGTCTTTGTGATCAGCGGAATACGAGGTGCAGTCGGGGGCGGGTCAATCGCCCTGTGGCGCGAAATTCTTGCAGTACGGCGTTCTGGCACGCAGGCATTTCGAATTTGGCCCTTCGAGGTGGAGCTAAGTGAAGTTCAATCAACGGGCTGCCCCGTCATCGCAGAATCGTATCCTCGGGCCTGTTACGCGGTGGCCCTGGCTCCAAACGTGCCTGCAAACCTTCTTCCGCTCTCCAAGACAGACGCCAGCGAGCGTACGATTCGCCTGGCGGAACTCCGTGAGGCTGCCTGGCTGAAGGCGGCGGGCGTCACGGTTACGGGAACCGAATGGGCGGAGAGAAGCGAGGACGACTTCGATGCGCTGATGCAAGCGGCGGCTCTCGTACGCCTCGTGTCTTCAAACGTTCCGCTGTCCACCTACCTCGTGGATCCCACCTGGGAAGGCGGCATCCTGGGAACCGGAGGGATTATTCCACGTGAGCCCGGCGTCCCAGGGTCGAGGTCCCAGCGAAGGAGGAATTCTCCGTCGGCTCTCGCTCCAACAGTCCGCTCGATTAAGAGATGTCCCATCGAGGGCTGCACGAAGGCCTTTCAGTCAGGCCGACTTGGATGGGATGCGCATGTCGGCTCTCTGCGAATTCACCCCGACTGGGAGCCGAGACTTCTGTCGCCCGAGGAGCGAAAAGACGCGTTTCGTAGGCAGTTCGGTGATTGGTTCGAATAGAGGCGACCAGACCATGCAGCGGTCAGGGGCAGCCTCGAAGGCTGTCGGAATCACGGGCCAGGTCACCGGGCCGCGCGGCCCCACTACATGCCGACTTGCCGGCTACTTGGCAGGTTTGCCTGTCCTTTTCGCGCGCGGCGCAGGAGTTGATTCGGGGCGTGTCGTTTTGGCTGATGCCTCGTAGTGGAGCCTGGGGGCACGCGCCGCCGCGGCGTCTACGCCCTTCCAAAACTCGCGCCATCTTTCGTCGTTCGTGTTCCTGGTCAGTTTTTGGGTCATCGCCTCCCCTCCTCCGGCGTGATTTCAATCAGTTCCTTAGCAACGAGACTCTCCCTCTGGAGCGCAGAGAGATACGGCATTTTGAATCGCAGATTTACTCGGTCGAGAATTGGAGTCCCGGCGCCGTTCTTTCGCCAAATCCGGCTTCCATCCTGCTTGGTCATCGAGAATAGTCTCTCAAAGGCACGTGGAGCGACTCCGACGAATGGGCGAAATAACACCTTTCCATCTTCCTCGTCCTCCAGAGAGATTGAATCGTTGTGGAGATCGAGTGCCCGGCTTTTTGGATAGGGCTCGATATACGTCACCGAGCGAATGCCGGCGGCCACGATGTGCTTGGCACATACGTGGCAAGGGAAAGTTGTACAATACAACTCTGACTTCGCCGTGGCTGTGCCACGTCGAGCTGCGGAAACAATTGCTTCGGCTTCCGCATGCACCGCTCGGCCGAACTCGGTCAAACTCATGATCCTCGTTGTGCGAAGTTCCTGAATTCGATCGGATAACAAACGCTGTTTGTCTTCAGAGGGTGTGTTTCGCCACGTGTCGTCAAGAACATCGAGGATTTCACGCACTATTTCCTCTTTGGCCTCGTCGCTCGAATCGCGCCCACGCTTATGATCGCGGTCGTCCGGTGAGTCGCCCTCCCAATAGAGGCCACCTCCCGAACGCGGAACTTCGTTGGTGCCCACCGAGATCATGTCGCCGTCAGTCGTTAGCAACGCCGCACCCACCTGACGTCCTAGCTGCGCGGACCTTAGGGACGCGGCATGCGCATGAAACATCCCAGACTCCGCTCGAGTGGGGGTCGATATCCCAAAGCCGAACAAAAGATCGAGCATCCGGCTAAGGTCCTGTTTCACCGCGTCGAGGTCGTTCCCTACCTCGAGGAACAAGTCAGCAAGATGGAACGTGTCGCGAAGGGCCTGACCTCCCATGCGGGCCTCGTGCTCGTCGCGAATAATCAGCTCCTCAACGCGCTCGTCGCTTACGCCCGCCTTCCGCAGGTTCTTCTCGCGCTCACTTCGACGGCAGTATACGCCGAGCAGGACGAATCCTTCGCCGTACGTACGACGAAGCAAGTGAACCTCTTCGGGACGTTTTAGCTGCCTGAGTACGAAAGCTCGCCCAGGTAGCGGACCGGGCTCGTCCCCTCGTTTGTTCTGAATGTCGGCGATTCCCGCAAGCGCCAAGATGTCGTTCCGGTCAGTCTTGGTTCTGGCGTCATTTCCTCGGGTCATAGCGGCGTCGATCCGACCATCTTCGCCGGATTCTTCGCCCTCGACACCCAATTGGAAGCTTCGCGAATAGTCGCTGAGCCGAAGAACTTCGGTCGAATACGAATAGGAATTCAGGCGGTCGCGAATGGCTTGCTCGACGAGCTCTAATGGGGTTCCCACAGCCGATACGAGACCGATGACGAGTTCAGAGTTCTCGGGGCCCAACTCAGAGTTGGGCGCGTCGAGCCCGGCATCGCCTTCAAGCTCATCTGTGGTCTTCGTTTTCGTCTCTTCCGCGGACATTCCGGACTCCCTCGATTCCGCGTGAACGCCCTCGATACATTGCCCAATTTAGAGCATAGGCGTGACAGCTTCGGTCGCGACCTCGATTGTCTTAGTAACGAAAAATTCGCTTAGAGTATGCACGGGCCCTCGCCGGTTGAAACGCGGTCGACCCCTTTACCGTCTTGTCGGTCCTCTTTACTCATCCGGTGGAGTCAAATTAGGCTCGCCGAGGCGTAGGCCGCCAGGAAATCGTTCGCTGCACGTCTCGCTGCCGGGGCGCCGAATCGCCGCGGATGAGACCCATATGGTTACGGGGAGCAGGGAGTTTCGATTCCCTGTTTCGCTCCAAGGATTCCCTGCTCGCCTGAAATAATTCCCTGTTCGAGTCTGTAGGGAATTCGTTTCTAACTGCTCGGAACGACGGGGAAATTCCGGCAATGCAGAGCTCCGCGGGGCCCGAACTCGGAGAAATTCCCTGTACTTTCCCTGCTCATCAGGGAATTGCCAAGAGAGACGAGTTCCCCCCCGACTCCCCCCACCGCCATTGAGTCTCGCCGAGCGGAGACTTCCCGCATCCCTGAATCGTTCGACTGAGAAAAACACGCGATTCCGCTGGGTTTTGGCGATTCGGGGTTCGCGCATGGGAACCGGAGATGGCCGGTTCGCCATGAGATTCGAGCGGTCGGGCGTCTTTGTCTCTGTTGCCATGTTCGGCGGTTCCCTTGCGCCCTCCTCGATTCGCGTTGGCGACGGGCAGGACTCAGGCGACCAGTCGTGGCTCCACGATGCTCGATCCGCGGCAGCATTCCATTTGAGTAAGTTGGGAGCTCGCCGGCTGCTCTCGGCGGGACTCTGAACCCTACGGTTCACGGTCGGCCTGTGGACGATCGGTCTCAATTCGCTGAAGCCGATCTGAAGCGGGTGTTCCAAATATCGCGTGAGCCTCCACTGTCTTCGACGCCGCACCCGGCATAACGATTGCGTAGAAGATTCGGCTCGAGCCCGGTCCCGGCGAAGCCGTCGCGATTCGTTACGAACGCCATGAGCCCGAGAAGACGCTCCTCCATCGTGTTGTCCGCGAGGATGTGGAGTCGTTCCTCTCGCGCTCCCGATCCGCGGGTGCTCCCGTCGCTCGCTTCGTCGAACGCGAGATTCGTACCTATCTCGAGTGTGGTGTTCTGGCCCATGGCTTCTTACGTGTTCACTGCGACGGCTGCGGTCACGATCGGCTCGTCGCCTTCTCGTGCAAAGGCCGGGGATTCTGTCCTTCATGTGGCGGTCGGCGCATGGCGGACATGGCAGCCCACCTCGTCGATCACGTCCTTCCCGAAGTGCCCGTTCGACAATGGGTTCTGACCCTGCCCTATCCACTCCGCTATCGCTGCGCGTGGAACGCGCGGCTCACGAGCGAGGTGTTGCGTTGCTTCCTGCGTGCTCTGTTCGCGGATCAGCGAAGACGGGCGAAGCGGGACTTCGGGATCAGCCGTGGTCTGTGTGGTTCGGTCACGTTCATCCAGCGCTTCGGCTCGGCGCTCAACCTGACGCCCCACTTCCATGCGCTCGTGCTCAACGGCGTCTACGAAGGGGCGGCGCATGATCCAGGTTGCTTTCTTGTGCTCGATCCACCTGAGACCGACGACGTTGCTCGGGTGCTAGCCGGGACGGCGCGGCGGATCCGTCGACGGCTCGAGCGGAGCGGGGCCGAGATGGACGAGGATCCAATCTCGGCCGACAACCCATTGATGGCGATGCTCGGCGCCGCATCCATCCGATCGCGGATCGCGACCGGCCCCGAAGCGGGAGAACCGTGGCGTCGCCTCGGGGACCGGGTGGAACCGATCGGAGAGGAGGTGGACGGCGTGGAGCCGGGAGCCAGGGTCCCGCCGCGCTGTGTTCGTCAGGGCGGAATGAGCCTGCATGCGGATGTGGCCGTGCCCGCCCGCGATCGGAAAAGACTCGAGCGGCTGTGCCGCTATGTCGCGCGTCCGCCGCTCGCGCTCGACCGTCTCGAGGAGCTGCCGGACCGTCGACTCGCCTATCGACTGAAGACGCCGTGGCGGGACGGGACGACGCACGTAGTGATGGAACGGCATGAGCTGCTCGAACGGCTGGCACCACTGATTCCCCCACCCCGCGCACATCAGGTTCGGTATCACGGCGTGCTCGCGCCCTGCGCCAGTGGGCGGGACCGGATCGTGCCGAGCCAGGACGCGAAGGAGCCCTGTCTACACGCCGTGAAAGACGACCCTTCGCCCCTCGTAGCCCACCCGACGACTCGGATCGAGGGAGCCCAAAGCAGCCTCGATACCCGTCGCGGACGCAACGCCGAGATCGTTCCGCCGGCCGCAGCCGAGATCCCAGGGCCTGGACCGATCGAACCCGG
>NYZA01000060.1 GCA_002686955.1 Gemmatimonadota bacterium | reverse complement strand
CGCCGCCGCTGTCGCCGAGCACGCCGGAGTGCGCATGCTGACCGTCGACCTGACGGCGCAGATCGATGCCTACTTCGCGCACCGCCCCGACGCAACGCCCCTCGAGCGCGGAAACAAGATGGCCCGGGAGCGGATGGCGATCCTCTACGACCACTCGGCGGTCGAGAGCGCTTTGGTGTTGGGCACCAGCAACAAGACCGAGCTCCTTCTCGGCTACGGCACGATCCATGGCGACATGGCTTCCGCGCTCAATCCGATCGGCGATCTGTACAAAACGCAGCTTCGCGAGCTCGCGCGCCACCTCGGCGTTCCGAAGGGCGTGATCGACAAAGCTCCGAGCGCCGATTTGTGGGTCGGCCAGACCGACGAAGACGAAATGGGGTTCTCGTACGAGGAGGTCGATCGCGTGCTCTACTACCTGGTCGATCGGCGCTTCACGCGCGACGAGCTCGTCGAGCTGGGAGAGGATCGCGCCTTCGTGGACCGCGTGGCGGATATGGTGCGCTGCTCGCAGTTCAAGCGGGCCCTGCCGATCATCGCCAAGGTCTCCCATCGCACCATCGGCCGGGACTTTCGCTATGCCCGCGACTGGGGGGTCTGAGCCGGGCGACTCGCGTGGAACTCTCTACGTCGTCGCGACTCCGATCGGCAATCTGGACGACCTTTCGGGACGCGCCGTGCGTGTCCTGGCCGATGTCGATGTGGTGGCCTGTGAAGACACGCGGCACTCGCGTGCGCTCCTCGGGCGCGTCGGCTCACTCGCCCGCCGCATCGCGCACCACGACCACAACGAGCGAGCCTCCGCCCAGGGGATCGTCGCGCTTCTCGATGGAGGCGAATCGGTGGCGCTCATCTGCGACGCCGGCACTCCTTCGATCTCCGATCCGGGGATGAGCGTGGTCGAGCTCGCGCGCGAGAATGGGCACCGAATCGTCGCCGTGCCCGGTCCGAGTGCGGTGATCGCGGCCCTGTCGGTGGCCGGTCTCCCGACCGATCGTTTCAGCTTCGAGGGTTTCCTGCCCTCGGCCGCCGGCAAGCGCAGGGCGAAGCTCCGCTCGCTCGCGCAGGCACGCCGCCTCTTCGGAGGAACCACGCTGGTCTTCTACGAGTCTCCGGCCAGGCTCGCCACCACGCTCGAAGAGATCGCGTCTATCCTGGGCGCAGCCGAGGTCGCCCTCTGCCGGGAGCTGACGAAGGTCCACGAAGAGGTGCTCCGCGGCACCGCCCGCGAGCTGGCCACCCGTCTGTGCGCCCAGGCCCCGCGTGGTGAGGCCGTGCTCATCGTAGATACCCGCGGAGCGATGCCTCCCGATCCGCGGAGCGAGAGCGCCGCCGAGCTAGATTCCCCCTGGGAGCCCCGCGCGCGGGAGCTTCTCCAAGCCGGAGTCGGGGAGCGCGAGGCCGTCCGGACCCTGCGTCGCGAAGGGGTTCCCAAGGAGTCAGCGAGATCCGCCGTGGCCGCCGCCAAGACCCGGCCGGCCGGTGAGCGGGCGTGAGATCGATCCGGCACGCCTGGCGGCGGCCGCCCGGCCCGATTCCCCAACCCAGGGGCCGCACTACCCGCATTCTGCTCCTTCGGTACGCCGCCGCGGGCGATCTCTTGCAGGCCGCCGATCTGATCCGCGATCTGCGCGCCGGCCTCCCAGCACCCGAGATCTACCTCGCCTGTGCGCCCGATCTCATCCCGGCCGCCGAGCTCCTTCCAGGCGTGCGGGTCCTCTCCCTCGCGAACCCCTATGGCCCGCGAGCCTCGTTGCTCCTGAGCGCTCTGAAGCTCCGCGTCTATCGCGCAGACATTGCGATCAGCCTCCACCCCGGCCGCCGGATGGCCCTTCTCGGCTCGCTGGCGACCCGCGGCAGAAGCCTCGACTTCAGCCCGGGCGGTCTACCTTGGCCGCAGCCCGCGGGTGGTGAGCTCCGCCAGACCTTTCGAGAGGCGGCTAGAGCGATCGGAGTCCCCCCTTCGATCGAGGGCGACCTTCTCCGATCCCCCGGGCTAGAGGCGGAGGAGCGCGCGACGCGCCTGATCGCCCAGATCCCGGGCGGTGGCCCCCTCGTGCTCATCGCTACCGGCGGTGGGGGCGCCTCGATCAGCGGTTTTCGGCGCCGCTGGCCCCCCGAGCATTTCGGCCGCCTCGCGGGCGGGCTGCTCGATCGCGGAGCCAGGGTGGCCCTCGTCGGCCTCGCGGACGATCCCGCGCCGCCGGCGTTCTCCACCGGCGCGGCCGATTGGCGAGGGTCCACCACGGCCGATGAGCTCTCCCTCCTGGTGGAGCGCGCCGATCTGGTGATCACCAACGATTCCCTCCCCGCCGTGCTCTCCGGCCTCCATGGCACGAGATCGATCGTTCTGGCGGGGCCAACACTCGCCGAGCAGAACCGCGCCGGAGGCGACGCCGCGACGATCCTCCGCTCCGATCAGTGCTCCCCCTGTTGGCTCGATGCGCCACCCACCGAGCCTTGTCCCCACGCCCAGGTGTGCATGACCGCTCTGCCGTGGGAAGATGTACTCGAAGCATCTTTGCGCGCCCTGCCAACCCTGGAGAGCCTCGACACATGAATCTCTCCATCATCATCGTCGCCCACAACTCCTCGAACCAGATCGCGGCGTGCGTGCGCTCGATTACGCCGCTCCCCGGCGGCGCCGAGATCATCGTTCTCGACAACGGCTCCGCCGACGACACGGCGGCGCAGGTTCGGCCACTTGCCGGCTGCCGCCTCATCCTATCGCACCAGAATCTTGGCTTCGCGAAAGCCGCCAACCGCGCCGCGGTCTCGGCGACCGGCCGCTATCTGCTTTTCTTGAACCCCGATCTGCAATTCACCGACGGCTCGCCGGCCGATCTCATCGAATTCGCACAAGCTCGACCGCGGCTCGGCGCGCTCACACCCATGCTCCTCGATCCGGCGGGCCGCACCCAGTTCTCCGGCGGCCGCTTCCCCTCGCTGCTCGGCGCCATTCACGCCCTCTACCCGTGGCGAGGTCACCGGCGTGTGATCCCCACCGGAGAAGGCGAGGTGGACTGGATCCTCGGCGCAGCCATGCTGCTCCCCGCGCAGCTCTTTCGATCGATCGGCGGGTTCGATGAGAAGTACTTCCTCTACGGGGAGGACAAGGACCTGTGCCGGCGAATCAGAGATCGCGGACGCACAGTCCACCTGACCGATTCCGTGCGCGCCCTGCACCTCGGCGGTGGATCGGGCGGAAGGCCCGCCCATCTCGGCCGCTATTTCTATCGGGCGCAGGCCCGGTATCTCTCGAAATTCCACCGCCCTCTTCATCGCGCAATCCACGCTCTGCTGCTGATGACCAGCGCAGCCACGAAGATCGCCGCGAGCGCTCCACTCGCGGCTTTCCCCACCCGCGGAAGGGACGCCAGACGGCGAATAGCCTTTCACTGGGGGGCGACGCCCGATGGCTGGTCTCTGTCCTGCCCCACGGGTCCGATCCAGACTCGGTCCGGACAATGAGCACCCCTCCCGGTGTGACGGTTGTCGTGATGGTCTCGAACGAGAACGAGCACCTGGGGCCATGCCTCGACTCAGCGCGGTCGGTGGGGCCGATGTGGGTGGTCCACACAGGCGCGGATGTCGCAACGGCCGAAACGGCTCGAAGGGCGGGCGCGCGCGTCATGTCACTGCCCTTCGCCGACAGCGCGCTACTCAAGAACAGCGCGCTCGACCGCCTTCCGATTTCGAAAGGCACCTGGGTTTTCCTTCTCGACGCGGACGAACGCATTCCGCGGGCATTGGCGGTCGAGATCCGCGGTACCGTCTCCAGCACGCCTGAAGGTCTCGTCGCCTTCAATGTCGGGCGGATCAACCGCGTCGGTGAACGCGCGGTGAAGGGAGGGGGCTGGTGGCCCGACAGGAATCTGCGGTTGGTGCGAAAAGGCCGGGTCCGCTTCGAAGACCGAGGGGTTCACGCGGAGGCGGAGGCGGAGGGCCAGGTTGGATCGCTGCGTCAGCCGCTCCTTCATTTCTCTCGCCGCGATATAGGCGATCATCTGCATCACCAGGCACGCTACGCCGTGCTCGAGGCGCGCGATCTACGCGATCGCTGGGGTGGCCACCCCCGCCCCCTGCCGCTGCGCGCCCTTGGCCGGCGGTGGCGACCCTGGCTCAGGCTCGCGTGGATCCTCTGCCCCTCTCGTCCCGCCGCGGTCACCTTGTGGCTCTTCCTCGCGCGCCGGGGCTACCGTGACGGCGCGCTGGGTTGGATCCTCGCCGTGCTCGAGGGGGCGAAGCAGGCCTGGACCGAGGAACTGCTGGCCCACGGAGCCGGAGAATCGCGATGAGCCGATCGCCAACCCCCGGCGCGTCGGGTCGCCTGCGACTGGCCTCCCGTCGACTCGTCGGGTGCGCCGGCCTCGGTCTGCTCGAGCTCAACCGGACGCGCCGGCGACCGGCCCCCGATCTCGGGCGCGCGAGAACGATCGTCGTCGCCCACCTCTTTGGGCTCGGCGACCTGATAATGACGCTGCCTTTCCTCGAGGCTCTGCGCGTCATGGCTCCCGACGCGCGCGTCATTTTGGTCGTTCGTTCAACGGTCGCCCCCTTTCTCGACGGGGTCGACTCGGTCGATCGGATTCTGGGGGTCGGAGTGGGCGCGGGCGGAGTCGTCGCTTCGTGTCTTCGGGCTCTATCGAACAGCCGTTCGCCTCGTCCCGACATAGGTTTTCTACCTTTCACCGGCCTCGCGAGCGCGATATGCCTGGCGGCGTTCAGGCCGAAGCACATCAGCGGTCACATCGTAGATATGCAGGTGCGGGCGACCTTCGATTTCGGCCGATCCCGCCTCGCAGAAGTGCGTCATCCCACGGAGATGGCTTTCGACTCCCTGCGAACGATCGCCAGGGTGAATCGTGCGGAGTGGGGTGAGCCGAGTCTTCAACTTCCCGCCGGCGCGCGCTCCCTCCTTCCACCCGCGCGGCACGGGGAGTGGATCGCCCTGAATCCGGGCGTCGCATGGTCCGCTCGCCGTTGGCCGATCGATCGGTGGATCGCCTTGGCGCGGAGTTTAAGCGAGCTCGCCGGCGTCGCACTAATCGGCGGACCGGAGGACCTCCCGACGACCCGGCGGATCGAATCGGCGGTCCCAGGCCTTTTGAACCTCTCCGCTCACACCGACGCAGCCGCGCTCCTCGGCACTCTCGCCGCCTGCCGGGTCGTCGTCAGCTCCGATGCGGGCCCCTTGCACCTGGCCCGGGCTCTCGCCATCCCGAGTGTCGGTCTCTTCGGCCCCGTCGATCCCTCGCTCAGACGTCACGGCGGCCGCACGGCGATCGACCTGATCGCATCACCGGCGATCGAGTGCAGCCCTTGCCACTCGGGCGAGTACCCGCCGGCCTGCTCGTTGCCCGATTGCATGGCGGCGATCAGCGTCGCGTCGGTGCTCGAGGCGATCGAAACGCTCCGCGAGAACCGTCCCCACGAGGTCTCCACATGAGCGCGCTCGGCTGGTCCTCGCTGGCGGCGCTCGGCTGGAGCGTCGCGGGGTACCCTCTCGCCGTCTGGGTCGCGGCGGCGACAAGGAAGAAGGGCGAGTACCGACATCAATCCCCGTCCCCTTCGTTGACCTTGATCGTGGCGGCCGCCAACGAGGCCGAGTGCCTGGAGGAGAAGCTCCGCGCATCTCTGGCACTCCGATCACCCGGGCCGCTGGAGATCATCTGCGCCGTAAACGGATCGACCGACGGAACCGGCGCGGTGGCTCGGAAGGTCGCGGCCCTCGAGCCCCGGATCGATGTGATCGAGACGCCCGTGCTCGGCAAGACCGGTGCACAGAATGTCGCGGCGCGCAGGGCCGAGGGCGAGATCCTGGTCTTCACCGATGCCAACACCGATCTCGATCCCGGCGCTCTCGAATCGTTGCTTCGGGAGCTCGACGACCCGAGGGTCGATGTCGTGCAGGGGGTTCTCACGATCGAGGCGGGGAATCGCTCCGCTGGGCGGCACCGGCCCGAAGCGCTCTATTGGCGCTACGAGAGCTGGATCCGCCGGAAAGAAGGTCGACTTGGCCGAGCCTTCGCCGCGACCGGCGCCCTGATGGCCGTGCGGCGGAGCCGGTGGCACGCGATCGCACCCCATCTTATGGAAGACATTGTGCTTCCGCTACGAGCGATCACGGAGGGGCGGCGCTCGGTGGTGGCGGAATCCGCTTTCGCCCGCGAGCCGCTTCGCGCCGAAGACCCGGCCCGGTCCCACGAGAGGATATCTCTACAAGACAGCGCCGCCGTCCTTTCGACCCTGTGGCGCCATGGCTGGGCGAATCCCCTTCTCGCCTTTCAGCTGATCTCCCGCAAGCTGCTCCGGTGGTTGGGATTACCGCTCTATGGCGTGGCGCTCCTCGATCTCACCTTCTCGGGTGCTCCCCCGGCGCTCCTCCTCGCTCTTTGGCTTCCACCCGCGCTCGCACTCTGCGGACCGCGGGTCGGCAACGCCGGATCGGCTGCGCGTCATGCCTTCCGGATGCACTGGTGGGCCCTCGCCGGCCTCGTCGCGGCGCTGCGCGGCCGCAAGCTCCCTGGCTGGCGCACACGAGCGGTTGACTAGCGATGCAAGAGCAGATCCTACACGTTGCCTCCTCGGCGCCCAGGAGGGTCGGCGACTGGACGAGCCCCTTCGTGCTGGACGAGGCCCGGGCTCTGCAAGGCGCCGGATTTCCCTGCAGGATCATCTGTCCCGCCCCCGCCGAAGCCGCCGATCTCCTCGAGACGATCGAAGGTGTGCCGATCGAGCGATGCCGCTACCTGCCCCCGGGAGCGAAACCGCGCCTGGTTTACGCGAAAGGGGGCGCGGCCGCCACGATCGGATCGGGGCGCGGCCGGCTTGAAGCGCTGCCGCTCCTCTTGACGCTGGCCCGCGCGACTTCCCGATCATGCGTTTCGCGGCCGACGGCGGCGATCGTGGCGCATTGGTCCGAGACCGGAGCCGCGGTCTGGCCGATCGCCCGGAGGCGCCGCATCCCCTGGGCATTGCGCGTGCACCGGGCCAATCCGCGCGGACCGATGGAGAGGCTTCTTTTCCGGGCGGTCGTCCGCGCCGCCGATCTCGTCTTGGCCAACAGCGAGTACACCCTGAAACGGGTCGAGCGTTTGGGGCGGGCGAGACGATCGCGGATCGTGCCACCGATCGTCGCGCCGGAGCTTGTGCGAGAGGGGGCGGGGGAGTCGGCCACCGATGTCCCGGCGCAATTGGGGCTGCCGCGAGGCCGTCCCATCGTCCTCGGTCTTGGTCGCTTGATCGAGAAGAAGGGGCACATCTATCTCCTGAACGCCGCGAGCGAGCTTCGAGCGCCCTCGGGGCGTCCGCTCGTGGTCATCGCCGGCGAGGGCCCCATGGAGCAGAGGCTGCGGAAGCACGCCGCGGTTCGGGCGGATTTCGCGCGGCTGATCGGCGGCGTGCCTCGGTCTCTCGTGCCGGGCCTCCTGCGGGCGGCATCGGTCGTCGTGCAGCCATCGGTGGTCGATGCCGAAGGCGAGGCCGAGACCTATGGGGTCTCGGTCGTCGAGGGGATGTTGGCGGAGCGTCCCGTCGTCGTGACGCGCACCGGGGCGCTGCCGGAGCGGGCCTGCGAAGGTGCCCAGGTGGTGCCGGCCAGAGACTTGCGGGCGATCTCGTGGGCGGTCAACCAGCTCCTCGGCGATCCGGAGCGAGCCGAGGCGATCGGCCGGAAATCGGCTCGCTTGGCGCGGCGTCATTGCATCCGGGCGGTCGACGATCTGCGGGAGTCGATGGAGGCGCTGATCGACGGAGCGAGGGGCGGTGCGTTCGATGGCTGAGCCCGCGGCCGTGGCCGACACGAGGAGTGTCGAGGTTTTGCTCCTGGAGGCTCCCGCCGGGTCGGGTGTCGACCGGTGGGCCGACGACCTCGAGAGCGGATTGGCGTCGATCGAGGCCGGAACCCTCCTCCGGCGCCACCGCCGCCATCCGCTGACCCGCTTCTTCCCTTGGCCGGCTTTGTTTGGTGAACGAATCGAGGAGCCCGACATCGTGCATACGGGAACCTGGTTGGAGCCCGCGGTTCACGAGATTGCGACGCGGATCGTGACCGTGCATCTGGTGGTGCACGACGATCCGCACTATGGACGCGTGCGCGGAATGGCGAGGCGCGTTTGGCACCATCGCCTGCGCGAGCGCGAAGAGCGGGCGATCCGTCGGGCGGCGGCGGTCGTGGCGGTCAGCGGGCACGTCGCGGATCGCGTCCACGCGCTCTTCGGCGTCGAGTCACACGTGATCCAGAACGGAGTCGATCTCGCGGCGTTTCGCCCTAGCGGAGAAGCGCGTTCCGGCAGCGCCCGCCCCCGCGTCATCACGGTCGGCGCGGCATCGAAACGCAAAGGGTTCGATCTCTTCATGGAGGTCGCTCGGCGGCTCTCGGGAGAAGCTGAGTTCCTTCATATCGGACCGATCGGAAATCGCATTGCACGCAGGGCGAGCAGCGCCGGCATTGCTGTAATCGGAGCGCTGCCCCGCTCGGAGGTAGCGGATCAACTGAGGCGATCGGATATCTTCTTTTGGCCCAGTCGCTGCGAAGGGTTCGGGCTTTCGCTCCTGGAGGCGCTGGCCACGGGGCTTCCGGTTTGCGCCTCTTCCATCGCTCCGACCCGAGAGCTGATGGGAGGGGGGACCGAGGCGGGCGCCATCCTCTGCCGGGTGGGCGACGGCGAAAGCCACGCGAAGGGCTTGCGCGAGCTGATTGCCCTCTCTCATGAGGCCAGAAAGGAGATCGGACGATCGAATCGCCGCCGCGCCGAAGCGATCGGGAGCCGCGAGCGAATGGCCCGCGAGTACGCCGAGCTCTATCGGGAGCAGGTGTGAGAATCGCTCTGGTCGAGGATGGCACCATCGGAATGGGGGGAATTCGGCGCTACCAACGGGAGCTGGTTCGGGTGCTGGCCGCTCGGCGCGAAGCCGATCTCGAATTCGTCCTCTACACCAGCGACCCTCTGGCGCACCGGCGAGACACCGGAGGGATAGCCACGCGGTTCATGCCCCCTCCTCGCTGGCTGCCCTGGCATCGGTGGGTCGAGCCGGCGATTCGAAGCGCTCTCGCCGAGGGCGCTGGCTACGCGCATCTTCTGACGCAGGCTCCGGTTCCCGCGCTGCCGGGCATCATCGTGACCCTTCACGATCTTGCGCCTCTCGAGCTGGCGCCTCCTTTGGGGGGCACGTGGGCTCGCCGCCGGCTCTTTCGACACCGACTGCTCCCGAGTCTTCGGCGCGCCGCCCGCATCGTCGTCGATGGCCCCTCGGTGGCGCTCGCCCTCCGCGATCGATGGGGTGTGCCCGAGGAGCGGATCGCCGTCATCGCGCCCGGCATCGCCGCGCATTTTCAGCGAAAGGCGCCCAGGACGGAGCGAGCCCCCTTTGTTCTAGCCGTGCTGGGAGCCGAGGAGCGAAAGGGAGAGGATGTGATTCGCCGCGCCTGGGATTCCGCGGACGCACCCAGGCTCGATCTTCTCATCGTAGGGGGACGGAAAGGGGGGACTGGGGACCAGTCCGCGACGGTGAAGGTGCTGCGGGATATCGACGATCAGACCCTCTCGCGGCTCTACAGTCGGGCGGCCGCCGTGGCCTGCCCTTCTTGGGCGGAGGGTTTCGGGTTTCCGGCCCTCGAAGCGATGGCGCACGGAACACCGGTCGTCGCGACCTCGATCGCCGCCTTCGAGGATCTGGTGGGGGATGCCGGCATTCTCGTTCCACCTGGGGACTCGGCCGCACTGAGCTCGGCCATCGGGCGGATCTCCACCGATCGGGCACTGGCACTTCGCCTGGGCGAGCGAGGGCGACGAAGAGCCGCGCGATTCACTTGGGAGCGCGCGGCCGACGAATTGGTCGCTCTCTATAAGGCGCTGCCATGACGCAAGGCCGAGCAGCGATCGCGCTCTTTGGGCTCTTCGCGGCGATCTACATCTTCACCGCCCGTGGGTACTTGTCGACCTACGACTACTACAACCGGTTCTTGGTGACCCGTTCGATCGTGGAACGGGGGGCGATCGACATTCCGCCCAGAGTGCGGACGGTCGAGGCACCGGACGGGCGCCACTACTCTCCCTACAGCCTCGGCGAGTCGATCGCTTTCATCCCCTTCTACCTCCTTGGCCGCGAGATCGCCGATCGATTCGACTTCGGGCCTGCCGAGCTCGTGGAGCAAGCCGCCTCGTCCCTGGTGTTCCCCCTGGCAACCGCGGGGGGAGTCGCGCTCCTCTTCGTCATCGCTCGGACCGGCCTCGGTGCGACACGAAAGCGCTCGCTGGCCGTGGCCTTCACATACGGCCTGTCCACTCCCGCCTGGCCCTACTCGAAATGGCACAACGAGCAGCCGCTCGAGACCTTCTTCCTCTTGCTCACCATCGCCATTCTCTGCAACGCCTCCTCCGCCAAGAGCTTCTCTCGCGCCGGCTGGGCCATCACGGCCACCCTTTTCTGTCGGATCGCCTCGTGCATTGCGATACCCGGCTTGCTCTGGCTCGGTTCGGCGAGTGCGCCGGCGGAGAAACGCCGGCGCGCGTTTGGACGCATGCTTCTGCCGGTGTCGCTTCTGATGGCCGTGGTCGCCCTTCTGAACGCCGTGCGATTCGGCTCGCCATTCGCTTTCGGCTACGGTGAGATTGCGGAGGAGCTCGCCTCTCCTCTGCCGGTGGGGGCGCTCGGCTTGCTCCTCTCGCCGGGCCGCGGCTTTCTGCTCTTCGTGCCGACCGCTCTGCTGTTGCCCCTGGCTTGGCGTCGCGGCTTCTCGCGGTCTTACCTGGCCCGCCCCTTCGCATGCATCGCCTTCACCTATCTGGTCCTGTACGGCTCCTTCTCGGCGTGGTACGGGACCGAAGCGTGGGGACCCCGCTACCTGATCCCCCTCGTGCCGCTCAGCGTGTTGCCCCTGGCCTGCCTCGATGGGCGCGGGCTCGATCGCGCGCTCTGGATCGCTCTGGCTCTGCTTGGCGGCTTGTCTCAGCTTCCGCCATTGACGGCGAGCCCCAGTCGCTACTACGCGCGGATCGACGCGCTGGTCGCGGAGGGGCACGCCGTCGATCCTCTCTACGATCCGCGGCTATCGCCGCTCGTGCTGCAGTGGCCCGAAGCGTTCGCGGTTGTGAGCGGCTCGGCCCAATCATCGGCCGAGGAGCCCGATCCCGGTGATCCCGTGAAGAGCGAATTCCACGAATTGGCGACCCTCTCGCCCAATTTCTGGTGGATCTATGCGCCCAGGTTGGGTGCACCAGTGCCGCTCGTCGCTCTTCTGCTCGGTCTACTCGCGCTCACCGCCTTCGGCTCGGTCCGAGTCCTGAAGAGATGGGTCCGGGAGGCCCCGGATGGTTGAGCTTCCCGCGGCGATCGTGATCCTGGCCACCGGCACCGCGTCCTCCGCTCTCTTTACCCGCCGTGGCAGGGGACGGGGCTTCGATGCTCCGCCCGGACCGGAGCACGATCCCGCGGGCCCGCGGGTGCCGGCTCTCGGCGGACTGAGCATCGGCGTCGCCGCGACGGCCGGGCTCGCCTTTCATCGCGGCCTCGATATCGCGGGTCTCCCTCTGCTCCTCGGCGCCTGGGTTTTTCTCGTCCTCGGTGTTCTGGACGACCGCCTGGATCTCCCGGTGGTCGCACGCGTCACGCTGGAGCTCGGCGCCGCGCTCGTGGTTGCCGCGCTTTGGGGTGCCGCGCTCGACGCACCGATCGTGGCCCGCGCGCTGCTCGTTCCCTGGATCCTCGTCGTTGTCAATGGGCTCAACTTCCTGGACGGCTCCGATGGTCTGGCCGCGTGCGTCGTGGTGGGGGGGCTGGCTGCTGCTCTCCCCTTCCCCGGGGTCGGCCGGATACCGGAGATCTTCGTGCTGGCAACGCTTCCCTTCCTTTTCTTCAATCTCCGTCGGCCCGCGAAGCTCTACCTCGGCGACGGTGGAGCCCGCTGCCTGGGAGTCGTGCTGGCCCTGGTCACGGCCACATCCGCGCACTACGGTGACCTGGCGCGCTCGACAGGTCCGGTGCTCCTCCCGCTCGCGGAGCTGATCACCACGATACTCCGCCGCGCGGCGTCGGGCTCTTCGCTGATTCACCCCGACCGCGATCATCTGCCCGACCGACTTCTGGCCTGGGGCGCCCCGGTTCGGGGGCTCGCCCTGGGCGGCGGGGTCCTCGCCTTCGTGCTGGCGCTCCTGTTGCGGGTGTGAGCGTTCGCTAGGAGCCTGTTGCGCATAGACTTTCGAGCCCGGTATTCGAGTTCGTTTCGAGATCAAGGAGCCGAGTCCGCGGGAAGGCTGGTTGCCT
>NYZA01000059.1 GCA_002686955.1 Gemmatimonadota bacterium | reverse complement strand
CTTGCCCTCCCGGCTGACGGTACTTGAGCAGGTTCAGCATCACGACCGGGCCGGGCCCGACTTGCTCGCGGAGGGCCTCGACCTGTTCGGCCGTCGGAGGGAGTTCGCTGCCTGTCATCCGGCGGAATGTCGCCCATCGAGATGCCCTTTGCGACTCGATCCTATCGCCGGCCGGGCCTCGTTCCGGCCGACCTCGCCGGGGTTGGGGGCAATCTGGCTTCGACGGGTCGAGGAAGCCGGACGCTGCGTGTCGAGGTCGTAGCCACCTCGTCAAACAGCCTGTTCAGAACTCGTACCGAAACTCTGAGACTTCGAATGCGCGCGACCGCGCGACCGCCTCGCGCATGTCCCGGGTGTAGTAGCTGCGGTAGTCCGCGTGCTTGCTCCGATTGAGGTGCGGCAGCTCTACTCCTTCGAGCCCGATCTGCTGACAGACTTTCTTGAAATCAGGCTGCAGAGTCTCGAATCGCCCGATGAAGTCCACGAGCTGCCGATCTGCATCGTGCGTCCAGTCCGTCTGTCGGCTCCGGGATTTCTCGTTGTAGACCTCGAGGTATTCGGGAAACGACATGTCCTTGGTGAGCTGGTGCGCTGCATGGCTCTCATCAGAGAGGATGAAGTGGTAGAGCCCCACCGCCCGGTCCCAGGGGTTTCGGACGAAAGCGAACTTGTAGGCGCGAGCGAACTCCGATGCGCCAATTGCCGCAACGATTTCCGATGCGAGAATGTGATTGTCGAACTCGATCGCATCGTTGTCCGACGCGAGGAGCGCGGTTCTCATGCTGATTCCCGCACTCTTCGGCACGTGCAGAAAGACAAAATTGAATCTCTTCGAGTAGATAGCCATCTGGACGTCGACATGCTCCGAAGGATCCAACGAGTCCTTCTGTCACAAAGCAGCGCGGCTCTGTCTGACTAATCCCTTATCGATCCAAATCTCTGCATCTCAATCAGGAAAGGGCCCCAGATCTCTAGGAGAGACGGCCCAGATCTGATTGCGAATAGCTCGGCAAGCAAGGCAGTTCTGTGAGTCCGTCGCGACCCTCGCGACAGTCACGCTATATCGTGCCGACGCGCACTCAAAGGCTGGATGAATCGAGTTTGGCGCACAGCCGTTCAACACTGAGGACTTGTGATTCAGTATCACATCGTTTTCATCCCGAAGTGCCGGAAGAAGGGGATATTCGGCCAGGTCCGCGAGGATCTGGCCGATGTGCTGCGCGAACTGGTGCGACAGAAAGAAAGTCGGATCGTGGAAGGCCATCGGATGGCGGACCACGTTCATTTACTGATCGAGATCCCACCGAAGTACGCGGGGGCCAACGTTGTGGGATTCATGAAGGGGAAGAGCGCGATCTCCATCGCGTGCCGAAAAGGCCGCTCGAATCGCCTACTCGCAGCTCATTTTTTCTATCCGCGTGGTGGGGGCGGGGCGAGGCTCGATCATCGAGGCGAAGCAGCGTCGATGCGTGCTCAAGATAGGCCGAGACCGCTTCGCCGACACGCTGCGTCCTCGACGCGAGCCGGGCGCCGTCGACTTGGCGGGCTCGGCCCACGGCCGCCACCAGGGACGCGGCTGTTGCGTCTTCGATGTCCACGCACGACGCCGACAGACCCACGGTCTCCATGAACGAGGATACTTTGGGCAGATAGGCAAGCGCGGCGACCGGGGTACCCGAACAGGTGCTGAAGACTGCGCCGTGCAGCCGTGCTGCGAGCGTGACCTCCGCGAGCTCGTAGAAGCGCATCAGGACTTCGGGCGAATGTCGATGCGTCACGGCACGCACTTCCGCGTCGCCGAGTGAGGCAACGATCTCTTGCGCGAGCTCTCGGTCGTCCCCGTCGGGACCCGTCGTCTGAGGTATGAAGAGCAGCGCGTACTCCTCCGAAAGCGCTCGTAGCGCATCGATGAGGATGCAGCGATCGAAGCCCAGAAAGTCCAGATCGCGCCATGCGACCGCCAACCGCGGACGCGAACTCTCGCGCGTCAATCCCTCCCTGGCCAACGCCGCATCGAATCGTGTGTCCGAAGCGGGCACTAGAGCTAGCACTGGATCGGGATGGACCTCGATTTCGAGCCCCTGATCGATTTCACGAAGCAGTTCGGCGGACGCTTCATCGCGGCAGGTGGCGACTGCGCTCGATCGCGCGATCCACGCCGAGAGAGTGCGCGCGTGCGGGTTCTTGATTGGCCCCGCCGTGATGCCGTAGAGCATGAGCGGCGTGCGATGTAGATCCGCCATGAAGGCATAGCTGGCAAGCAGCGGGATCGGTCCCCGAAAGAGATCGAAAGCGAGATCGATCAGGACATTGCCCGCGCCCGCGACCACTAGATCGGCATCCCGGATCGTCTCGTCGATGCGTGCGAGATCTGCTCGATCGTCCCCGAAATTGAAACCCCGAAACCATTTGCCCGCGGCCGCTTCCCGTGAATCGTATTCAGGGTTGGGGATGAAGCTCGCCGCGGCAGCCGACTCGATCAGCGGGTCTGCGCGTCTCGCAAGAACTGTAAAGCGAAACCGCACATCCGGGTGGCGGCGACGCAATCCCTCCGCCATGACGAGCAGAGGAGCGTCGTCCCCTGTGTTCTCCGTCCCGTACGCACCCGCAAAGACGACATGTCGATCGATCGACATTGGCTAGCCACTCTCGGCGTAGAGCCGGATCACGTCAACTCCACGCTCTGCGAGATCTTCGAGCCCGGCCGCGATCTCGTTCTGGTACGCCTTGCTCGCGATCACCACGGATTCCGGCGGTCGATCTCGGAGCACCGCCGGTGTCTCGATCGTGAGCGCACCACATGCGTTTCCCCACAGCGATTCGTTGCTGTCTACGACCCGTGTGGCGATTCCGCCGAGGGCTGAGAATCTCAGCAGCTCTTCGGCATGTTCACCGCCGCCGTAGAGGGCGACTTCCCGCCCCCGCAGCGACTCGAGGCGACTCGCGATCCGAGCCCGCCGGACTGCCATGTCGCGAGAGTAGTTGCGTACGATCTCCACCGACCGCGCGGGCTCACCCTTGGGACAAGACCAGGCACGCGGGGATTGAATGCGAGCCATCGCATGCATTCCGCGTGCGAACTTTCCGTCGAAGCAGACTTCGAAGCCGGCGAAGGCGAGAGCCTCGCGTAGCGTGTCCCGGGTGAACCAGATGCGATGTTGAAGCCCGAAGACGTCGCCGAAGGTGTCGAAGTTCACCTCTTCGAGGTCGGGTACGCGCACATAGAATCGCCCACCCGGACGCAGGATCTGGCGCACGTCGCGCAGCATCGAGAGGGGATCCGCCACGTGCTCGAGAACATCGCCCAGGATGACGAGGTCGGATTCGAAATCGGGCCTCGGTTCGAAGCACTCGGCCGTCACCGAATGGCCCTTCAGCCGGGCAGTCTCGATCGCGTCCGCTTCCGGATCGCAGCCCGCCGTGACCCAACCCAGCGCCGATAATTCGTCGAGAAGGAGGCCGCGTCCGCAGCCGATGTCGAAAACCCGTTCGCCAGCATGGGCGGGCGGACCGATCAGGCCCGCATCCCGTGCGTAGAGTTCAGTCTGCTTGGCGTTCGGGAGGCTGCTGCGATACCAGACGCTGCCATAGAGAGAGGACCATTCGAGGTTCGGCTCGGCAGATTCGAAGACCAGGCTGCATGCTCGACAGATCCGCGTCTCTTGACGGATCGCCTCGCCTGCCAGGATGAACTCGCCCACGTGACCGACGACGTGATCGGCAGCCTGACACAGCGGGCAATCCATCGCGCATGCTCCCCTCGGATCGGGCCAAGAAGGATCCTCGATTCCAGTGTCGGCAGACGAATCGCGTGCCTTGAGAAGATTCGCGGCAATCTGACGGAATCCGAGACGCAACGCCTCCTCGAGAGAGCGCAGGATTCGCCCGGTACGGGAAGCCTTCGATCGCCGAACGATCGTGGGAGGCCCCGAATGCCCGATCTCATCTCTGGCGACCGCAGGGCCCATCTGTATAGCCTGGAGCGCTGGCAATACGAGGCTCTCGACATCTCGCTTTGGCACGAGCGCACGGAGTACATGGTCGCTCTGCTTCGTCGATATCTCTCGAACCGTGGCGAGCAAGATGCTGACCTCGAGATCCTCGAGTTCGGCTGCGGCTCGATGGCGCTGGAATCGATGCTTCGCGAGGGCGGATTCACTCGGGCTCGTTACATCCCATCTGATTGCCATGCCAGGGACGAACGTACGCTCGTGCTGGATCTCAACGCGCCGGATTTTCTCGACTCGGTCCCGGCCGTCGACGTCATCTTCATGGGCGGTGTCCTGGAATACCTGGATCGCGCGGAGAGCGTGCTCGACGCACTCAGCAAGAAGGCACGCTATCTATTCTTCAGCTATTGCCCGCGAGTCGCCAGTCAGACCGAAGCCGATCGACTCGGCTGGAAGAACCACTGGACGCCGGGTGAAGCTCTGGCCATCGCGAATGACCTCGGGGACGGTGTCATGAGCGAAAGCGGGTTCGACCCCTCGGCCCCGAAACCCGTGCATACCTACTTCGTGGCCTCGCGGAACTGGTGGCGACCGGAGCTAGCGGCTGCGGCCGGTCCGCTACCCAAGATTCACGACCGTCCTGTGCGGTGCCCAAGCGGCTAGACAAGATCCTCACGCCAGACTGCCCCGGCGAAGCGATCTTGCGAGCGCGGCGGTACGAGCGACTCCCCGTCACAGCTCATTGGGTGAGCGGACGCCGTGAGAGTTCGCAGCCGTGTTGGCATAGCCCGCCCTTCAGCTGATCGGGAGGACGTTATGGTAAGTAGGCCCCGCAGCTAGGGCGCCTCGCCATATTGGGTCCGCTGGCGTCGGCGAGCGTTCGGCACAGTGTCTGCTGTCGGGTCCCCGGGTACCGCGGCGACTGGCCGGGCAGCCCGGGCCGTCTGGACACAGGCCTCACGGAACTTCGCGGGAACCTTTTGGGCGAGTATTTCGAGCTCGGGCGTCGGCATCGGACGGTCCACGGAGTCCAGCTCGAAGAGGCGGTCGCAGGAGCGGACGAAACCGGGCGCGTTCCGAGAGCGCTGATAGTGGCCGATCAGCCGCTTGATCGATTCGACCCGGGGCTCGAGCCCGGCGCTGATCTCGAACTGGGCGATTGCGGCCTCAGGATTCCCCGCTGCCTCGAATCGTCGGCCCAGCTGGAATCGGTCAAAAGCGCTGTTCTTTCCGAGCCATGCTTGCCGATCGAGGGATTTCGCAGCGGCTTCCAGATTCCCCGAACGGAGCGCCGCGGGTTCGATCAAGAACTGCTCCGCCAACGAGTGTGCCGTCAACATGAGTCCGAGCCCGGCGATCGCCCAGACCGCTATGCGAACCCTTCCCCCGTTCGAGCCTTCCGCTTCTCCGGCGAAATCATCCGAAATCAGGATTCGCGCGATCTTCACGTTGCGCAGCTTCCAGATCGCACCATCGAGAATGAAATGATGAAGATTTACGGTTGCGGCGAGGAGCAGCGCGAAATTCCAATCGAAGGCGGCCCCCCCCGGAGCGAAGAGGAGCGCGGGCAGTGCCCAGATCGCGGATCCCGCGGTCAGCACGGACAAGTAGTAGCGTGTGTGCCCGTTCCAGTGACTTGAGGAGCGCGCATAGAAGGAGGTGATCCAGAGGTATTGCAGAGAGTGGGCACACGCGATCCAGGGGAAGAGGAGGCTTCGCGACCCCCAGTCGACCGGCACGAGCCCCGCTCCGAGATCGAAGAAACGGGCCACGTAGGGAATCGACCACCAGAGCGCCTGGGCGCCCGAGATGAGCAGCGTCGGCAGGAGATCCGAGAATCGAGCGACCCGACGCGCCAGGAGAACGACCCATGCGACCGTCGACGCGAAATAGGCGACGGTCACCAACGGTATCGCGAGCTCGTTGAAGCCACCGGGGATCGCCAGGGGAACCAAGCGGACTTCGATCCCTGGGTCCGCTACGGGCTCGGCTTGCCCATGCATGACCAGAAAGACGAGTACGTAGGAGAGCGTAAAGGATGTGTAGAGCGCCCGGCGGGCGATGCCGTCGAGGGTGACTCCACGACGACGCAGGAACATCGCCGCGATCCCGTAGTTCTGGCCGGTATAGTGCCAGCCCGCCCACGTCAGATAGACCGTCGCGAAAATGGATCCGATCCAACGCTCGAAGAGAGCAACGCCGAAGACCGCTGCGAGCGCAATCGTGGTCACGACGCTGAACATGAAGTAGCCGCGCCGATCGCTGCGTTGATCGTAGACACGAACCAGGGTCGCACCATAATGGGGCGCGCTCGCCAGAGCGATGAGCAACGCGGGGATGGCGAGTGGCACTCCGTCGAAGACGGCCCCTCCGTCGAAGAGGAAGACGACGCACAGGATTGCGTAGAGCAGTCCGCAACCGAAGAGAAGATCCGTGAGGGGGCCGTACAACCAAGGTTTTGTGGCAGGAGGTGCCTGACTCATCGTAGGCTGGATCGTAGCAGGGGATGTTTCTTTGAGCCCTTTTTCTTCCACGACACAGACCCGCGAAGCCAGGAGAGCCACCGCACTCGAGAGGCCCCGGACAACGTGATCGTTGCGGTGCAGACTAGGCCAAAGGGACGTCGACCACTGCGTGCCTGCGAAATCGCGGATCGAGCCGGACGATCCTGCCATCACTTTCCTGGATGATGGCCACGACCGCGCGACGTCGGCGGCTCGCTATGCCTCGACGAGACGGGGCCGTGGGTAGGACGGGTACCTGCGCATGGGGACGCGTCGAGAGTGCAGGGTGTTTCTTTCCGTCTACCGAGGCAGCTCTGATAAGCGGATCGCGATTTGCCCGGCCCCCCAGCTCGCGGGGCTGCTCGGTCGACGACTGGGAGTGTCTGCGCGGCATTTCGTACGTCTATGCGCCGTCGGTCGCGAGTGGCGTCACGTGGAGCGATGCCGACGCGATCCTTCTGGCTCCGGCTGCCGCGGCGGATTATCCTCGGAGCCTATTCCATTGCGAGGCCTGACGAGCTTGCCCGTCAACGGATGACGATGCGCTCTGGTCTGAGATGACCGGGGCAATCCATGTGAGACCGAGGTCTGCTTCACAGGTCGAGTGCCGGAGAGCGAGGAAAAAGAAATGTCGATCGATTTCGATCCCCACATCCAAAGTAGTCGGGAAGATCCATACCCGCTCTTCCGCGAGCTGCGCGAGAAGCATCCCATCGTTTACAGTGAAGCGCGCGACATGTGGGTCGTCTCCCGCTATGCCGACGTGCGGACCGTTCTCTGCGATGCAGAGCTCTTCGTCTCGGGCCGCGGAACTGTGCCCACGGGCTTTACCTCCCAGAAGCCGATGCTGATCACCCAGGACGAGCCCTATCACACCCATCTTCGCGGGGCCTTGCACGGCGCCTTCACGCCTCGGCGCGTGCGGCTGCTCGAGCCCCTCATCCGTCGCGTGACCCGCGAGCTATTGGACGCGATGGATCCCAAGGCGGAGTGCGACTTCATGTCGGCCTTTGCCGACCCCCTCCCGGTCGCCATCGTTACCGACATCCTGGGCCTTGGCTTCGAGGACCGAGATGAGTTCCGGAGCCATGCGGATGTCCTGATCCATGCGTCCAGCAACGCAATCGAGAGCGTGGATGAGGCACAGGAGTGGATCTATGACTACGTCAAAAGGATCCTGCCCGAGCGGGAGAAGGCTCCCGGTGACGATCTGTTGAGCGCCCTGCTGAATCCGGCAGAGGGAGTGCCGAAGCTCACACCCGACGAACTGCTGGGATTCTGCTCCATCCTGCTGATTGCGGGAACCGAGACGACAGCCAACGGCTTTGGCAATGCGGTCTATGTGCTCCATTCGCATCCCGATCTGCGCCGCCAGCTCGTCCAGGACCCGTCCCGGATGAAGGGTGCGGTGGAAGAATTCCTGCGCCTGGAATCCCCGGTGCCCGGTCTCTCGAGAGTGGCCAGTCGAGATACGGAGCTCGCCGGCGAGAAGATCGAGAAAGGTTCTCGCGTTCATATGCTCTTTGCCGCAGCCAATCGGGACGAGGCGATCTTTGCCGATCCAGAGACGATCGTGCCCGAGCGCAGCCCCAATTCACATTTCGCTTTCGGTTTCGGGGTCCATTACTGCCTCGCGTCCAGCCTGGCTCGACTGGAGCTCCAGATCGGCCTGCAGGAGATCCTGGCTCGTTTCCCCGATTTCGAGCTGGTGCCAGAGCGATGGCAGCGGATCGAATCCGATGCGGCGCGCGGCTTCGTTTCTCTGCCCTTCCGTCCCAATCCCCTGTGAGTCAGGCGGCGAAGGTGACACAAGGCCAGCCTGCAGGCGTATGCCGATCCGTCTCCGACACTCGGGTTCCAGGAGTGCATGGTTGCCGTTGCTCACGCTGGCTTCGTGTGTAATTCCACGCGAAGACGGGAGGCCTGTCGTCGTACCTCATGGAACGAAGCCAAGAGGGGTTGGGGCTCAGCTCGACAGACAGCGCTACCATCCCTGTGTTGTATTGGACTGTCACCATCCAGCGAACGTGGTCCGTCGCACCGAATAGCAAGATAGAGAGGTCTCGAATGATCAAGCGTGTCTCCGTTCTCATCGCCGTTTAGTTCTTCGCCCTGTCCTTGGTTGGATGTGCGCCGGTCGCGACTCCCGCGACCGGGCTTTTCTACACGGGGGTCGCATGGGATGGCGGTGTCAAAGGCGCGACCGGGCCCAAGCGCGGCGAAGCGTGCGCGACCGCCGTGCTGGGTCTCTTCGCGAGCGGCGATGCCAGCACGGAAGCGGCTGCTCGCAACGGCGGCATCACGAACATCTCCGGAACCGATCACCGTTCGACGATCGTCCTGCTGGGCATCTGGGGCGAGTACTGCACGATCGCCTACGGATCCTGAGGGCCGGGCTGGACTGCAAGCGCCCGATTTGTCCCTAGAGCATTTCGAACCGGGCGGTGAAATGTCGCAGAGTCGGCGGCTCCCAGGTGATGCGCACGCCCCTGAGCTGCTCCTTGTACTGCTGCAGCTCCGCGAAACACTCGATCACGTAGTCGATATGGCTCTGGGTGTAGACTCGGCGCGGGATGGCCATTCGGACGAGATCCATCGCGGCAGGTTTCTCGCTGCCATCGGGCTGGCGGCCGAACATCACCGTGCCGATTTCACAGGCGCGGATGCCCCCAACCCGGAAGAGCTCCACTGCTAGGGACTGACCCGGGTACTCCATGATCGGTATCTGCGGAAGCATGTTGCGCGCATCGACGTAGATCGCATGACCGCCGACCGGGCGCACGATCGGCACACCCATCTCGATGAGGGCCTTCCCCAGGTACGCCGTCGAGCTGATGCGGTATTCGAGGTAGTCCTCGTCGACGATTTCTTCGAGGCCAACGGCAATGGCCTCGAGATCGCGACCGGCCAGCCCCCCGTACGTAGGGAAACCTTCGGTCAGGATCAGGATGTTGCGTGCGCGGGTCGCCACCTCGTCGTCATTGAGGGCGATCCAGCCACCGATGTTGGCCAGAGCATCCTTCTTGGCGCTCATGGTCATGCCGTCGGCGTGGGAGAACATTTCCTGGACGATTTCCTTGACTGACTTGTCTGCGTAGCCCGGCTCGCGGAGCTTGATGAAGTACGCATTCTCAGCGAACCGGCAGGCATCCAGGAAGAGGGGCTTGGCGTATTTGGTACAGAGAGCCTTGGTGGCCCGGATGTTGGCCATCGAGACTGGCTGTCCGCCGCCGGAGTTGTTGGTCACGGTGAGCATCACGATGGGGATGCGATCTCCGTCACGGCGCAACGCCGATTCCAGCTGCGTCAGGTCGATGTCGCCCTTGAAAGGCGCCTCCAGCCCAGGGTCCTTGCCTTCTTCTCCGAGCAGGTCGAGGGCTTCGGCCCCGGTTGCTTCCACGTTGGCGCGGGTCGTGTCGAAGTGTGTGTTGCTGGGGACGATGATTCCGTCGCCGCCGAGGATCGTGAACAGGATCCTCTCGGCGGCACGTCCCTGGTGAGTCGGGATGATATGTTTGAATGGCATCAGCTCCTTCACCGCTTCCTCGAAGCGGAAGAAGGAAGGTGAGCCCGCATAGCTCTCGTCCCCGAGCATCGTCGCTGCCCATTGGCGGGTGCTCATGGCGGAGGTACCGGAGTCGGTCAAGAGGTCGATCAACACGTCTTCCGACCGCAGGCTGAAGGGATTGTAATGCGCTCTCGCGATCAGTTCTTCGCGTTCGGGACGAGTCGTCAGGTGCAGTGGCTCGACGGACTTGATGCGGAACGGTTCGATAATGGTCTTCATGGCATCTCTCT